>JAZSRS010000013.1:0-4704 GCA_045538595.1 Faecousia sp.
CTTGTCGTGGATCTGGCGGTAGAGGTATTCATAGACCACCTTCGCCCGCTGCTCCGAGGCGATATTGCTGAGAAGATCGGCGCACAGATCGCCGGTCACCGTCACATAGTCCGCCGTCCAGGAATAGCCGGAGGCATTGATCAGACCCGGATTCAAGCCTAAGATCACATGGCTCTGAATTTCACCGGCGTTCACCTGAGCTGCCCCCACATCGTGGCCGTTGAGCAGATTGATGGTCTGGGCAACCATCTCCATATGGCCCAGTTCCTCTGCTGCAATATCCAGGAACAAATCCTTGATTCTGGGATCTTTGATGCGGAAGCTCTGGGACATATACTGCATAGCCGCCTTCAGTTCCCCGTTGCCGCCGCCCAGCTGCTCCTGCAGCAGCGCCGCGTACTGGGGATTAGGTCGTTCGATCTCCACCGGATGAAACAGTTGTTTTTCGTGCTTAAACAAGCACACCACTCCCTTCTGTGTGATGTGCTTATTTTACCAATTTCTTCCCGAAACTATACATGGATTATAATCGAGGTGGGTTGAAGAAGTGCATGCCGATCACTTTATCGGGACGCTTGGTTACGCATGCCACTTCGGTGATCTTTTCTTTTGCTACCAGTTTACTCAGATTCTTCTGGATGCCAGCCAAGACCTCTGTCCACGAACTCATCTTTAATATCCCGCAGGATCACTTCATAACCCTTTGCTGCGAAGACCTGTATCCTGCTGCCGCACAGGCAAAGGCTTTTATACATACTAAAATATAAAGAATCCGAATAGGTAACTATTCGGATTCTTTGTGTACTTTATAAAATCACAGGCTTGCGAAGTATTCCTCAATATGGCCGAGCAGCTTACGGGCGGCAAAGGAGAGGTAACGTCCCTGCTTTGTAATGGCGGCAATATGCCATTGTATGGTGGGCGTTAGGTCCACGACCGCAAAGTCATCTGTCAAATAGCGCTCGATAATGGGAGAGGGCAGTACGGCCACGCATAGCTCTTGGCGCACCATATCAAAAATGAAGTTCGGCATAAAGCTTTTGTATGCAATATTGGGTGAGAAGCCCTCTTGCGTACATAGCTGAATAAACACATCGTGTAGGATAGAGCTGTCATTAAAGAGAATGATTCGCTCATCTTGCAGTTGCTGCAGGGAGATGGCTTTGTGTTTGGCAAGTGGGTGTGTTTTAGGCACCAACAACCGACAGACATCGTGCACCAAAGGGGATATGGAGAAGGGAGAAAGGTCGGGCAGAGGAAGCATAACCAGACCGACATCCGCCTGTCCGGAACGAATGGCGGCGGCGGTCTTTTTGGAGCCGTCCTCGTCGACGCTGATTTTGATGTGGGGGTACTGTTGGTGGAAGGACAGCAAAAGCTTCGGGAAATAGGTGTCTAAGAGCACGCCGGAGAGGCTGATTTGCACATGGCCGCTTAGACCCGATTTGAGATCGTCCACACTTCGACGCATATCTTGAAAATGGGACAGAAGACTTTTCGCCTCTTTGTAAAATTGCGTACCGGCATCGGTTAAGGAAAAGTGTTTGCTGTTTCGGACTATCAGCGTGGCTTCCAACTCGGTTTCCAATTGCCGGACAGCCTTCGTCAGCATCGGTTGGGTAACGTATAAGGTATCGGCGGCCTTTGTAAAACTCTCACATTCTACAATAGCGACGTAGTATTTTAGGTGTTGAATATCCATCGTTTGTCTCCCCTTAAAAGGTCGGGTAATGTTTGTTGATTTTTGGTGTTTTAAGCATAACCTGAAGTAATGCTAGTATTAGCAAAAGTGATTTTACTCTGTGTCGATTGGGCCTTATACTATAAGCAGAATGTGCAAAAATACAGCAAAAAAGGAGTACGAATATGATGAAGATAATGAGCGCAGAGAAAGCTATCTCCACCTTTGTCAAGGACGGGGATACGGTTGCTTTTGGCGGATTTGTCGGCTCTGCCCATGCGGAGGAGTTATCGGCAGCCATGCAGCAAATGTATTTGGAAAAAGGTTCTCCCTCTAATCTTACACTAATTTACGCGGCAGGTCAAGGGGATGGCAAAGAACGCGGCCTGAATCACCTGGGAGAGGAGGGCCTGGTGCGCAAGGTCATCGGCGGTCACTGGAACCTGTCACCCAAGCTGCAAAAACTGGCGCTGGAGAATAAGATGGCGGCCTACAACCTTCCCCAGGGTGTAATCATTCACCTGTATCGCGAAATCGCGGCGGGAAGACCGGGCGTGATTACCCATGTGGGCTTGGGCACATTTGTAGATCCGCGTCTGGAGGGTGGAAAACTCAACCAGAAAGCGGCCGAGGAAGGCGACCTTGTGCAGGTGATCACCCTCAACGGACAGGAAAAACTGTTCTACCCGTCCATGCCGATTCAGGTCGGTTTTCTCCGCGCTACATATGCAGACACCCAAGGCAACTGCACCATGCAGAACGAGGGCACTATTTCCGAAACGATTGCCCTGGCGCAAGCGGTTAAGAACAGCGGTGGTCATGTGATCGTACAGGTAGAAGGCGTTGTGGATTACAAGTCCCTGGATACACGGCTGGTAAAATTGCCCAGTAATTTGGTAGACGCCATTGTGGTGGCGAAACCGGAAAATCATATGCAGACCTATACCCAGCAGTACAATCCGGCATATTCCGGTACGGTGCGCATTCCTGTGGAGGCCATTCCGCCCCTGCCTTTGGATGCCCGTAAGGTTGTGGCAAGACGCGCAGCAATGGAACTGATCCCCGGTGCTGTGGTGAATTTGGGAATCGGCATGCCCGAGTGCGTTGCGGCGGTGGCGGCAGAGGACGGCAAGGCCGACATGTTCTTAACAACGGAAGCCGGCACCAACGGAGGCGTTCCTGCGGGCGGTCTGGACTTTGGCGTTGCCGTCAATCCCGACTGCATTATGGACTCCCCCAGCCAATTCGATTTTTACGACGGCGGCGGCCTGGAACTCGCCTTCCTGGGTCTTGCCCAGATGGACAGACACGGTAATGTCAATGTCAGCAAGTTCGGCCCGAAAATTGCCGGTTGCGGCGGCTTTATCAACATTTCCCAAAATGCGAAGAAAGTGGTCTTCTGCGGAACCTTTACCGCAGGCGGCCTGAAAGAGCGTATAGATGCACAGGGCATTGAAATTCTGGCAGAGGGTCAGACGAAAAAACTGGTCGATCAGGTAGAGCAAATTACATTCAGTGCGGCAACTGCTGTGAAGACAGGCCAGCCGGTACTCTATGTTACCGAACGAGCCGTTTTCGAGCTGACAGCGGAAGGCGTTGTTCTGCGTGAAATTGCCCCCGGCATTGATTTGGAAAAAGATGTGCTTTCGCAGATGGATTTCCGTCCGATTATCAAGGATGTAAAATTGATGGACGCAAGTCTGTTTGCGTAATAAGTTAAATGAGGAAAGGGGACGCGTGTTATGAGTAATGTAGATTATCGTGTAGAAGGCTCCGTGGGACTTGTAACCATCAACCGGCCGAAGGCACTCAACGCCTTGAATACGGAAGTGCTCACCGACCTGCAAGCGGTGTTCGATGGCATTGATTTGCAGCAGGTAAGAGCGGTGATTTTGACAGGCGCAGGAGAAAAGGCCTTTGTGGCAGGCGCGGATATTGGTGAAATGAGCACCATGACCAAGGAAGAAGGCGAGAACTTCGGACGGAATGGAAATGCCGTTTTCCGTAAGATTGAAACCTTCCCCGTGCCGGTGATTGCCGCTATTAACGGCTTTGCCTTGGGCGGTGGCTGTGAACTTGCATTGAGTTGCGATATTCGTATCTGCTCCGACAATGCCGTATTCGGTCAGCCGGAGGTAGGCCTTGGTATTACACCGGGCTTTGGCGGTACGCAGAGATTGGCTCGGGCGATTTCTGTCAGCAAGGCAAAGGAAATGCTGTTCACCGGCAAGAGCGTGAAGGCCGATGAGGCTTATCGCATCGGCTTGGTCAATTGCGTATATCCCCAGGCGGAACTGATGGATGGTGCCATGAAGCTGGCGGAAACGATTGCGCGCAACGCGCCGATTGCCGTTCGCCAATGCAAAAAGGCCGTCAACGAGGGTCTGGATGTAGATCTGGAGGCCGGACTTTCCTTGGAAAGCAAGCTGTTTGGCGATTGCTTTGAAACCCAAGACCAGCGCGAGGGAATGTCTGCTTTCTTGGAAAAGAGAAAGGGCGTCCAGTTTGTTAATGGCTAACAGTACCAATATGGAGAAAATATAGGAGGAACAACAACATGGATTTTATGCTGAGTAAACAACATGAGATGGCAAGAACGCTGTTTCGCGACTTCGCAGAGAAAGAGGTAAAGCCTTTGGCCGTCGAGGTAGACGAAACCGAGGTATTCCCCAGAGCAACTGTGGAGAAGATGGGCAAAATCGGCTTTCTCGGTATTCCTGTTTCAAAGGAATACGGCGGTCAGGGCTGTGATGTGCTGACCTACGCGATGTGCGTAGAGGAGCTGTCCAAGGTATGCGCTACAACGGGCGTTATCGTATCTGCCCATACTTCTCTTTGCTGCGACCCGATCCAAACCTACGGCACAGAGGAACAGAAGAAAAAGTATCTGCCTGCATTGGCCGGCGGTGAAAAGCTGGGCGCGTTCGGTTTGACTGAGCCGGGTGCCGGTACGGACGCACAGGGTCAGCAGACCAAGGCTGTTTTGGACGGGGACGAATGGGTGCTCAACGGTACCAAGATCT
>JAZSRS010000024.1:0-1855 GCA_045538595.1 Faecousia sp.
CAGCCTGCTATTTGCAGGCTGCTACCTTACCATGGTCGGTAGTAAAAAATGGCTTCTGCCGAAGCAGAAGCCATTTTCAGGACCGGATTATATCCTACTTTAAGCTTTCCTCAACAGCAACAGCCACGGAAACAGTCATACCGACCATGGGGGAGCGATGGGAGCGCTGCCTGTGGCAGATAAAGCGACCTGAGCGAGTGGCCGCGGTCGGTGTGCAACGTAGCCGCACCGTCGGCAAGGCGCACACCGGGCACCGCAACAGGCCATTAACGCAGATTTCTGCGGTGGAGCGCAAGTTTTGAAGCCGACCGTCTGGGCAATTCAGTGAATGTGAACTGGATTGCCCTTTTATTTATATTTAGGAGCGTTACTATGGAATTTACTTACAAGGGCCTGAAAGCCCAACTGAACAAGCACACCGTTACCGACGCCGAACTGGACAAGCAGATCCAGCGTCTGCAACTGCAAAATCCCCGGATCGCGGTGATCACCGACCGTCCCACCCAGACAGGCGACGAGGTAGTGCTGGACTACGCAGGCTTCTGCGACGGTGTCCAGTTCCCCGGCGGCACTGCAGAAAATCAAACCCTGGTGCTGGGAAGCGGAATGTTTATCCCCGGCTTTGAAGACCAACTGCTGGATAAAGTTTGCGAAGAACCTGTGGTAGTGGAAGTTACCTTCCCCACCGAATACCACGCCCCGGAACTGGCCGGCAAAAAGGCCGAATTCCGTTGTACCATTCACGAAATCCGGGTCAAGACCCAGTATGAACTGGACGACACCTTCGCTCAGGAAGTTGGCGGCTGCTACACCTTTGAGGAAATGCGGGAGCAACTTCGCAAGAGTATGCAGGACTACACCGACAACCGGGGGGAAATGGACCTGCAGGACCGTCTGCTACGGCAGGCCGCTGCCACATTGGATGTGGAGATCTCCAAGGAAGAACTGGAATCTGCTGTGCAGGAGCAACTGCAAAACTTAGAAGCCCAATTGGCCCAGCAAGGTCTGAATCTGGAAATGTACTGCAACTTTATGCAGACCACCGAAGAGGATCTGCGGAAAGACGCTTACCCCGCCGCTGAAGCCGCTTTGCGGAATATGGCCGCCGTGGATAAGATCGTGGAACTGGAGAATATCACCGCCACTCAGGAAGAACTGGGACAGGCCATCGCCGTTATCTGCCGCAATAACGGCGTTACCGTAGAGGATATCAAGGAACTCTACGACGAGGAGTTTGAAAAAGCGGTTATGAGAAGTGTACTCACCGGTAAAGTCATGGCTTTCATTCGGGAAGCCGCCGACATTACGGAAGTATAAAGAAGTTATGACTGTGCTGAAGAGAAAGCACCAAAAATGAAGGAGGAAACACACCATGGCAATCGTATTTGACGAAAATGGCAAGTATGTAGACGAGAAGGGTTTGGTAAAACTGGACCCCACCAAGTTTGCTGACTGGCAGATCGCAGAGGAAGCAGAGAAGACCCTGCCCTCCGTTGACTACTTCCGTCAGAAGTTGGGCCTGCTGGAAGAGGAGATCATTCCCTACGGCAAGACCCCCAAGATCGACTTCATCAAGGTTATGAACCGTTTGGCCGATAAGACCGACGGCAAGTTCATTGAAGTGACCGCAGTTACCCCCACCCCCTTCGGTGAAGGTAAGTCCACCGTATCTCTGGGCCTGATCGAAGGTCTGGGTTACAGCGGCAAGAACGCCGGCGGCGCTCTGCGTCAGCCCTCCGGCGGCCCGACTATGAATGTTAAGGGTACTGCAGCCGGCGGCGGCAACGCATTGCTGATGCCTAT
This sequence comes from Faecousia sp., assembly GCA_045538595.1. GTDB lineage: Bacteria > Bacillota > Clostridia > Oscillospirales > Oscillospiraceae > Faecousia. Next base: position 1,804 of record JAZSRS010000024.1, read on the forward strand.
GACCGAGTTCTCTCTGGGTCTGACCGGCGATATCAACGATATTATGAATGCC
>JAZSRS010000115.1:0-3144 GCA_045538595.1 Faecousia sp.
GTGCTGAAAAACACAGTACGGGGAGATATACTGGCCTTAAGTTCCGGAGAGATCGAGGCGTATCAGGCCTATCAGGCTCAGCACCCCGAACTTACCAAGCAAGTAGAAGCAACTGAGCAACCCCAAGCATTAAAGGATGTGACGCGATAATGAAAATATGCTTAAGCATTGCCGGTATGGGCAAAGAATTCGCCCATATGGCAGAAACCCTAAACCAATACGGCCAAGTGGATGTGGTAGGGCTTACTGATTTTTCCCTGCAGGGATATGACATCTTCATCGGCAAGCAACTGAGCGAATCCGCGCTGGAAACTGCCGACTGCCTGAAGGCGTCCTTCGCCTACAAAACCGGTGTGGACAATTTCCCCTTGGAGAAAATGGCGGAGATGAACATCCCTTTGGTCAACTCCCACGCCGACTCCAATGTGATCGCCGAATATGCTTTTGGCCTCAGCATCAGTCTGGTGAACCGGATCACCGAGTGCGACAAAAAACTCCGCAAGGGCATCTGGTACGACAACGCTGACCCCTACTGGGAGAGCATTTTCGATATGAAAGTAGGCCTTTTGGGCTACGGCCATATCGGTCAGGAAATCAATCGGATCTTGCGAAAGAACGACATTGAGACCTTCACCCTAAATCGGGGTGGCGATTACACCCACATCACGGCGGTGGACACCTTGGAAGAACTGTGTGAAAAGGTCGACCTTTTGATCCTCTCCCTGCCCAAAACCCCGGCCACCGACAATATGATCAACCGGGATATTTTGGCGCTGCTGAAAGATAAATATATCGTCAATGTGGGCAGAAGCAACGCCATTCATCAGGAAGACCTGTATAAAGCCCTGAAGCAGAATTACTTGGCAGGCGCCGCCATTGACACTTGGGACGAGAAACCCAAGCACAAGCGGGCCAAGTTGAATCCCTCCAAGTATCCCTTTGTAAAACTGAGCAATGTGGTCCTCTCCCCCCACCAGGCCACCCGGACCGAAACCGGCCATCGGCGGTATGTGGAAGACATCACAGAAAAGGTGATCGCCTTTATCCAAAAGGGCGAACTGATCGACCCGGTCGACCTATCTAAAGGATATTGAGTTTTGAAATCAACCGCAATATCCCCAAAAGTAAATCACGCAAAGATTAACAGCGCAGTAGAATTCTACTGCGCTGTTACTTGTGTTATTAAATTCGGTCTGCTATACACCGAGTGATACATTGCCGCAGACGCCAACTCAAATGGTGCACAAAGGTCTCACCGTCCTGCAGGAAATTGAAGGAATCCACGCCCTTTTCCACCGCGGCCACACAAGAATAAGCCGCGTGCAATGTCTGCATCTCCTTGGGCATCCGGCGGACATAGGATGCCGCCATAGGCAGGTAACTGCGGACAAGGGTCTCCCGGGCAGTCTCATCGCCGGCGGCCATATTTCGGGCAAGGTCTTTCTCCTGCTCACGGCTTAGTCGCTGAATATGACTGGTTTGGGCAAAAAAATCCTCCACACTGACAAAAAGCATAGCGCCCCTCCTTGCGATGAATGGATATATTATATATACCACATTTTGCCAAAAAAGTAAATCCTGCGATACACTTGACCCGCCTTTGCAGACCCTAACCGCGTAATTTGTAAAATAATTGTAGCGGGCGATCAGTGATCGCCCCTACAACCACGCACCAACATTTCTGAATGTAGGGGCGTGGTGCTCCGCGCAGCGAATCAAAATATATATGATTGCCGGTGGCAATCATTCCTATATTCAACATTGACCGCCCGTAAAATGTACTGCAAAAGGAGAAAGATATATGAAGGCAACCCCTTACATACAACATTGACACCAGAGGGCAGGTTTTGCATAGCGATACATAGCATAATCGAAAGAGTAAAAGCGAGGTGAAATTCACCTCGCTTTTGAATTAAAAATTATCTAAAATATATTGCTTAGTAGATGGGGTTGTTGGCGGTGTATCAATCATAAAAAATTCTTCGGCAGGAACAGGGTCATTCTCATAATCAACGAGTTTCGCTCTGCGTTTTTCAAGCGGATTTCGTTCTTCCCATTCTATAAACGAAAGCAAACGTTCCTTGATTAAAGATTTGTTTGTCCATTCTTCACACCATTGTTCGAACTTTTGCATTATTTCTTCAGGTGTTGTTTGCTCGATTTGCGTCATATAGTGACCGTGAACATGCATATCAGATGAAATCGCATTGATACGAATACTTGGTCTTATATAATATGTTTCTTTTGAAAAACAACTGCCTTGCACATAAAAATAAATTGTAAAGTCACCGATGTCTTTTGTCCAAGTTTTATTCTTTTTCTTAAACCCTTTTGCTTTCAAATACGGCTTTGCATATTCAACCAATTCTTCTTCGGGCAAAAAGTGTTTCACAAAATCACCGCCTTTTTATTTATCATAACACAGCGATTTGAAAAAGTAAATCTTGCGGTATAATCGACCTCCGTTTACAGATACTAACAGCGTAATTTGTAAAATTATTGTAGGGGCGAGCATTGCTCGTCCGCTTGTACAAAATTGAAGTGCGGTACGGACGGCCAATGGCCGCCCCTACGAGATATCTGTAAAAGGAGATAGAAATATATGAAAGCAACAGGTATTGTCCGTCGGGTGGAGGAATGCGTTATAATAGGGCAAGCCGCCTAAAACCCGCATAAACACTAGGGTTTTCGCTGGTTTGCCCCATTGAACGCATTGGTGTCAAAATAGGGTTTTTGGGGCGATTTTTTATACATAGCAAAAGCGGAGTGGATTTCCACTCCGCTTTTGTTACACTATAATATGTGTTATAATAATAAAAACTTTGCAACCTTTTTCAAAATTGCAACACTATATAAGTGAAAGGAGGTTAAAGAAAATGGCAATAGAAAAAGCGGTGAAAGAGGAATACTTAGATTCCCTGACGCAAAATTATATGGACAAACTGTTTTACTACTGTCTTAAAAAGACGGGGAACAGTTTTGAAGCAGAAAACTTATCTTCGGATATTTTGCTTAATATCATTGCTTCGCTCGAGAGAGGTAATGCGCCGGAAAATTATGAAGCGTGGATTTGGGGTATTGCTCGTAACCGTTACAACATATGGGCTAAGAAAAAACGCAATCGAAGGGAATTGTTTTCCGGTT
>JAZSRS010000080.1:0-1534 GCA_045538595.1 Faecousia sp.
CCGAGATCAAGGTACTTGGCAAATGTATCCACAACAGCCTGCCTTTTGAGATCAACAAGAGCCGGGGCGCAGACGAAAATGTAAGACTGAAGTACCGCTATCTGGACCTGCGGAATCCCGCTGTCAAGCAGAATATCATTCTGCGTTGTCAGGTGGTTGCGGAGATCCGCCGACTGATGACCGAGAAGGGTTTTTTAGAGATTACTACCCCTATTCTGACGGCTTCTTCTCCCGAGGGCGCAAGAGACTATCTGGTACCTGCTCGGAATCACCCCGGCAAGTTCTATGCGCTGCCTCAGGCGCCCCAGCAGTTTAAGCAACTGCTGATGACCTCCGGCTTTGACCGCTATTTCCAAATCGCTCCCTGCTTCCGGGATGAAGACGCTCGCGCAGACCGTACCCCCGGCGAGTTTTACCAACTGGATATGGAAATGGCATTTGCCACCCAGGACGATGTGCTGACCACTTTGGAAGAGGTGCTGCGTCCTGTGTTCTGCAAGTTTGGTAAATATGAGCGGGTGTCTCCCGCGCCCTTCCGCCACATTCCCTTTAACGAGGCGATGGAGCGCTACGGCTCTGACAAGCCGGATCTGCGTATCGATCTGGAAGTGCAGGATATCACCGCAGAGGTACAGGGATGCGAATTCGGACCTTTCCAGAATGCTACCGTCAAGGCCGTGGCCGTAGACAATTTTAGCGAAGGCAGAAAGTGGATTGACAAACTGCTGACCGATGTGGAAGTCCAGACCGGCAATAAAGCCTGCTGGATCAAGGTGGACGAAAATGGCCAGTTTGCCGGCGGCGTTTCCAAGTTCCTCACGGATTACACTGATGCGCTCACTGCCAAACTGAACCTGAAGCCCGGCAGTTTTGTCTGTATGGCCGCCGGCAAGAAGACTGCCGCCCAGAAGACTGCCGGCGTGATCCGGACGATGATGGGCAAGCGTATCCCCGGCCACTTTGACGAAGAGCAGTACGCAATGTGCTGGATCGTGGACTTCCCCATGTACGAAATGGGCGAGGAATCCGGCGAACTGGAATTCTGCCACAACCCCTTCTCTATGCCCCAGGGTGGTATGCAGACCCTGCTGGATGCCGAGGGCGACAACGAGAAACTCTTGGCCATCAACGCCAACCAGTATGACTTGGTCGTCAACGGCTATGAGTCTGCTTCCGGCGCTGTCCGTAACCACGATCCCGAGATTATGGTCAAGGCCTTCCGGATGGTGGGTCTGGGCGAGGAGGACGTAAAGGCCAAGTTCCCCGCCATGTACAACGCCTTCACCTACGGCGCACCTCCCCACGCAGGCGCAGCCCCCGGCATTGACCGGATCGTGATGCTGCTGTGCGGCGAGGAGTCTATCCGTGAGGTTATCACATTCCCCATGAACAAGAACGCTCAGGATGTAATGATGGACGCACCCACCACTGTCTCCCAAAAACAGTTGGACGATGTGCACATTCTGATCAACGAGAGCCATCTGTAAGAGAAAAAGAAATACGCATACACGATATCGTGTATGCGGATTTTTGT
>JAZSRS010000152.1:0-4434 GCA_045538595.1 Faecousia sp.
ATCACCGTGGAGGCGGCCAGGGCAGGCCAGGCACAGGTGCGAATGAAAGGGAAATGCCGTCAGGTCTTTTTACCCGGTAAGCTGTGCAAGGAGTTGCTGAGGTATGCCAAGCGGCAGGGTATTCAAACAGGGAGCATTTTCATCACAGCATCCGGCAGACCCCTGGACCGGTGTAATATTTGGGCAGAAATGAAAAAACTCTGCGCCGCCGCAGCGGTACGCAGAGAGAAGGTGTTTCCCCATAATCTAAGACACCTGTTTGCCCGGATCTTTTACGGGCTGGAGAAGGACATTGTCCGGCTTGCGGATATCCTGGGTCATTCCAGTGTGAACACCACCCGGATCTATACTATGGAAAGCGGCTATATCCACCGAAAGCAGATCGAAAAGCTGCCGCTGCTGTATATCACATAATGTTGATTATGTGATAGGATCTTCCCAAGAAAAGGAAGAAAAAGAGACCGAATCATCTACTTACCGTGCCCAAAAATGAAAATAAGCAGCACAAATCCGGTCAAGGGAAAAATTGGGAACCCTTGGCCTGTTTTCGCTGCTGTTTTTTCTTTGTTATTACAAAAACCGAACAATTTGTTACAACTCAGTTGATTTTTGGCAGGTGTTGTGCTAATATAAAATTGCTGTTTTGCCGTTGCTTATTCACATAATCAACATTATGTGTTTTTTGTGACGGCATCATCTACTATCCCCCCAATCCTCCGATCACATAATCAACATTATGTGATCTTGCGGTGAAACGGAATTTTCATCGAGGGGGGCGAAACGGGTGACATTGGCGCAGTATATGTTGGAGCATCCGTCTGAAAAGCGGCAATGGCATCCCAGCCGAAACCGGCTGGACCCGCAGGAATTGACCCCGGGCAGTAAGCGCCGAAGCTGGTTTCGGTGTGAAGCGGGCCACGAGTGGGAGGCTGCGGTCCACAGCGTGGTGCTGGACGGTTGTGGGTGTCCCTATTGTGCAGGACGGAGAGTCTTATCTGGGGTGAACGATTTGGTCACAGCAAAACCGGAGCTCTTGCTGGAATGGGATTACGAGAAGAATATAGATGTGGATCCGAAGCGGATATTGCCGTCTTCCCATAAGAAGGTCTGGTGGCGATGCAGCCGAGGCCATAGCTGGCAGGCAGCGGTGTTCTCAAGGAGCAAGGAGAATGCGGCAGGCTGCCCCTACTGTACGGGACGGCAGGCGCTGGCGGGGTTTAATGATTTGGCGACACTGAGACCGGAGTTGGCAAAGCAGTGGCACAGGACGCTGAACGGAGAGCTTGGACCTGAGAATGTGACCCTTGGCAGCAACAAGAAGGTCTGGTGGCAGTGTGGGGAAGGGCATGTGTGGAACGCGGCTGTGTATTCCCGTACCCGGACGAAAGGCTCCGGCTGCCCGGTGTGCGCGGGAGTGACGCGAGGCACCCAGAAGCCGAAATGAAAAGAAGGTAAACTCATATATCGTGAGAACGATGTATTTTATATATATGTATAAAATTTAATACGGTAATCAAAGTTGAAAGGAAAAAACAACTATGAACATGAATAAGAAGCTCAGAGAGTTCTTTTCTCTGACCCGGCGGGCGAATGCCGGCTTTACTTTGGTAGAGCTGATTGTTGTGATTGCGATTTTAGCAATACTAGCCGGCGTAGCGATCCCCGTCTACAGCGGCTATATCAAGAAGGCCAATATGCAGGCGGACATGACATTGGTTTCTGATGTGGCGCACGCGCTGAGCCTGTATTACTACAGCAATCCCCATGACGAAGCAAGTGGTTTTGTGGTACTGACTCCCGAGGGACAGGATTGCAAGTCTGACGGTGTTGTTGGCGATGTAGCCATGCTGGCCGTATTTGGCGAAGGCTGGAAGCAGAATCTGAGCCTGAAGTATGGTGAATGGGACAACGGTATGACTGATTTGCTGGCAGCCTATGACAGTGACACGCTGGGTCTGATCAATAATTCCAGTTACCTGACCAATTCTACAGCGGACAGCTTGATGGTCGCAGTGAATAAGATGACCAATCTAGCCAGTACCGTCATTGGCGACAAGAACATGACCGATGAGAAAATTGAATCGAACTTAAAGCTTGTTTTGGGCGATACAGCGGAAACTGCTGAGATCATTAAAACGCTGAAAGATAACAGCTTACTGAACAACTCCACAGCTATTTCTAATATGCTGGTTGGTGCAATGGCAGATTCCCTTGGGAGCAACGAGGCATTGCAGCGCATTGTCAATGACTACGCAGCGGCATTTGCGTATGGTGAAAAAACTGGAAATTATGAAGCGTATAATAAGATGACAGAGAATCTGGCAAATGTGAATATGGCCTCGCTTACAGATAAAAAGGCTGCTACTAAGATGCTCTGGGCAGGCTTTTTTGATGAGAACGATCCTAATTATTCTAAGTATGCAGAGTTTGACAAATATACGACCGATAATAGTGCACAATTGGATAAGGATGAGAAAGCACTGGCTGCCATGATGGGAGCAGTGAAGGAAATCACCGGTAATTTCCAGGATAAGGAATCTCTGACTGATGTGGATCTGTTCACCTCTAGTGACATGATGAACCAGGTTACCGGATATTTTAATTCCGTAGAGGCATTGGCCGGCATGGATGAGAATACCCTTGCGATTCTTAAGAATCTACCTGCGGGAGCTGTTGCCGTGCTGATTACTGCTGATGGCGCAGTGGCTGTCACTCCCAGCGACGCATGGGCAGCATAATCTAAGGAGGTACGGCACGCAGTGCCAAACGGTAAAAAGTATAAGGAGGAACGAACAGTGAATAATCAATTGTTCAAGAGAAGCCTGTCTATGCTGCTGGCGTTGATTATGGTCCTCTCCCTGACCCCGGTTCAGACTTGGGCAGCAGAGGATGGATCTGCAGAGGCTCAGACTGGTGATGCTACAACCACAGTTTCGGTGTTAGAAATTGACGGAGTGACAATTAGTGCAGACGAAAAAGGCACAGTTACTGTGTCGGATAGCACTTTTTCTGTATCTGTGACGGGAGGACGCAATAAAAGCGAGAGTACCACTATCGCTATCCAGCCCCCCATTGAAACTGCAGTGATTGTAACTTTCAACTATAAAGTTGAGGGTGTGATTGAAGAAGGTACCTGGGAACTGGGTAATGAATACGAAGGAGATTACCAGGTTGTATTGACTAATGACCAGCCTTTTACATTCAAATTGACTGCTGATCTTGAGGAAACTGCCACAGTAACACTGAGCGATTTCGCGGTGGGGGCTCTTTCGACTGATGCAGAACTGACTGTCAATTACAACAGCGAACAGGGCAATGTTGCCATGGGTAATTCCACTGTGGCAACCGGCACAGCGATTTCCGTTCCCGAAAATGTCGTCGACGGCATCGCGCTGACTGCCACTGCGGTGGAAGGCATGAGTTTCGCTGGCTGGATCAATGTGGCTACCGGGGAATTGATCTCCACGGATGCTACCCATACATTCTATCTGACTGGCGACTTAAATGTCCGGGCAGAGTTTGTGAAGCCTCAGGATCCTGCCAAGTTTACCGTCTCCGGCAGCAGCACGGTCTACACAGATCTGAACGAGGCGATTAAGAATGCTGCAGGTAAAACCATCACCTTGGTTTCCAGCGGTGTTCTGCCTGCTGGTACTTACATCATCCCCAGCGGCGTGACCCTGCTGATTCCCTTTGATGATGATCATACCTTGATTACCAACAACATGAAGGACGGAAAGTATTCTACAGAAGCTACCCCGCCTGCTTCCGTGGAGTACAGCCGGCTCACCATGGAAAATGACGCTCAAATCATCGTTGAAGGTGGCCTTAGTGTTGGCTCTCGTGCATATAAGCAGATGATTGGACAGGTGGGTCCTTATGGCGCTATCTATATGGACGAGGGCTCCAGCATCACCGTTAAGAGCGGCGGTGGCCTGTATGCATGGGGTTATATTTCCCACGGTCAGGGAACCGGTGGCACCGTAACAGTTGAAAGCGGCGGCACCGTATACGAACCCCTGTCCATTATGGACTACCCGGGCAACGCAGGAACAACATATGAGTTGTACGAAGATGATGTCTTCCCCTTGAGAGCGTATACGGTCCGGGCTGTAGAAGTTCCGATGACCTTACACGTCGGAGCCAACGAGTATGTATTCTATTGCCTATTTGGTAATACAGTTGGTACACATCCCGACTATGTGCTCTTCTTTGGCAATAAGAAGATTGGCAATTACACACCTTGCTTCCAGCTTGCCTCCGGAAGCGTTACGAAATCTTACTCCAACGGAACGCAGCACATTGTTGGCAACGGCAATGTGACTATGAATGCATTGTCTATAACGATAGAAGTAAATGCTATCCTTTGGACGCAAAAGATACCTCTCAGCTCGGCAGAAACTACCGGTTTCAACCTGCCCAGTGGTTATGATA
>JAZSRS010000101.1:0-9751 GCA_045538595.1 Faecousia sp.
GACCGATCATCAGTCCGGCAATGGCAATCACCACTACTACTGCGGCAATCAACCGGATACGCAGTTTCTTCCGTTGTTTTTCCGCCCGTTGGGCAGCTTTTTCTTCCCGCAGACGTTTCCGCTCTTCAGGATTCGGCAGCATGGGACACCTCCTTTGTACAATATTTTTATATTTTACACCATTTTCTTTGTTTTCACAAGTCCCAAATCAAAACCTTTACATCTTCATCTATTTGCGGTAAAATAAATTCCATACAGGAGGTGCGATATATGTACCGAGATGCGAAAGAAGAGCTCAAGCGCCTGGAAGAAGCGCTGTTGGAAGAAGACAATCAGCAGGACAATATCCGGCAATGGGATTTGGACATCGAGTTTGATGATATACCCAAACCGTCCAAGAAGAAGGATAACCGGAATAAAATTATTTTTGGTTTGACCATTGCTGTCATTCTTCTCACCGCCGCTATGGTGGGCGTTTTAATTTTCCTGCTTGCAGGGTACGGGAGATGGTTCTGATGGGCGCGCCAATAGGACGTTTTGCACCCACCCCCTCCGGGCGAATGCATATGGGCAACGTGTTTGCAGGGCTGATTGCCTGGCTGTCGGTGAAATCCCAGGGGGGCAGTATGCTCCTGCGTATGGAGGATTTGGACACCCAGCGCACCAGCGGGGAATGCGCAGAAGTCCTCCGCAAAGACTTGCAATGGCTGGGTCTTACCTGGGACTGGGAGACTTCACCCCAAAGCAGCCGCAGTAGCGTGTATGACCAATATTTTCAGCAGTTGGAGGACTTGGGTCTACTGTATCCCTGCTACTGCACCCGCAGCCAACTCCATAGTGTGAATGCACCCCACCTGTCCGACGGCACCTATGTGTACCCCGGTACTTGCCGGAACTTAACACCCCAGCAGCAGGCAGCCTTTGGCAGGGATCCTGCTTGGCGGGTGACCGTGCCGGATAAACAGTGGACGGTGGAAGATCTGGTGCAAGGTACTTACCGGGAGAATTTGTCTGCCTGTTGCGGCGACTTTGTAGTGCGCCGGGCAGACGGGGTGTATGTGTACCAACTGGCGGTTACCGTGGACGACGGCGAGGCTGGGGTAACGGAGGTGGTCCGGGGTATGGATCTGCTCAGTTCCGCCCCCCGGCAGATGTATTTGCAATCTCTGTTCGGTTTTTCTCACCCGGCTTACGGTCATGTGCCTATGCTCCTTGCCGCTGACGGCAGACGGCTGAGCAAGCGGGATAAAGATATGGACTTGGGCTATTTGCAAAGCCGTATGAAACCGGAAATGTTGCTGGGATTACTGGCTTACTATGGCCACCTGATCGACAGACCCGAAGCCATTTCCGCCCGGGAACTGACGGAGGAATTTGCTTGGGAAAAACTGAAAAAAGAGGATATTTGTATGGATATATCCTCCTATATTTCCTAAAAAACAGCAACAACTGGACAAAACGCTCTGTTTGTGATAGAATCACTTCAGAAAACCTTTAAGGAGGATTTGTCATGGCAACGAAGCCGATTTTGGTGGTAATGGCAGCCGGTATGGGCAGCCGTTACGGCGGATTGAAGCAGATCGACCCGGTGGGCGGCCACGGGGAAGCCATTTTAGATTATTCTCTGTTCGATGCCCACGAAGCGGGTTTTGAAACAGCGGTCATTATCATTAAGAAAGCCATCGAAAAGGACTTTATGGACACTGTGGGCAAGCGTTTACAAAACTGCCCTATGGAGATCTGTTACGCCTATCAGGAACTGGATAAGATCCCCGCCGGCTGCGTCATTCCTCCGGAGCGGACCAAGCCTTGGGGAACCAGCCACGCAGTACTGTGCGCCAAAGATGTGATCGGCGATGCGCCTTTTGCGGTGATCAACTCCGATGACTACTACGGCAAGCAGGCCTTCCGGGAACTGTACAACCACCTGTGCGGCTTGGCAGGGAAGGAAAGCGACTACTGTATGGTAGGTTATCGGCTGGGCAATACCGTTACGGAAAACGGCTCTGTGGCCCGTGGCGTGTGTAATGTGGACGGGGATGATTACCTGACCTACATTGTGGAACGCACCAGAATCGAGACTTACGAAGGTGGCATCCACTTTACCACCGACGACGGCGCGATTTGGGAAGACTTGGCGTTCGATACCCCCGTGTCTATGAATATGTGGGGTTTTACCCCCGATTTCCTGACTATCGTGGAGGAAGATTTTCCCCGTTTCTTCCGGGAAGAAGTGCAGGCCAACCCCGCCAAGGCAGAGATGTTCCTGCCTATGACTGTGGGTGCATTGCTGAAAGCGGAGAAGTGCCGTGTCAAGGTGCTGCGTACTGCTGATAAGTGGTTTGGCGTCACCTACGCCGCCGATAAGCCGGTGGTGGTGGCGGCTCTGAAAGAGATGACAGAGCAAGGATGCTACCCCGACGGTTTGTGGAAATAATTTTTCGAACCTTTTTGCTACAACAGAATATCTTGGAATGAGCGGTGAATCACCGCAAAAAATTTCGGAGGTATTGGTTATGTGTAACAATAACGGTTTCTGTGGCGGTAATATTTGCTGGATCATTTTGATCATCGTGCTGCTGTGCAACTGCGGTGGCAACGGCGGATTTTTGAGCAACGCCAATGGTTGCGGCTGTGGCTGCGACAATAACTGTGGCTGCTGCTAAGTAAAAAAGGAAGGGTGCGCTAAGGCGCACCCTTTTTGATTGGCAATTCCTGACCTGCGGCGGTGATCACCGCCACCAGTAACGGCGCCAGCAGCATACCCCATATCCCCCAAAAACGGTAGCCAAGATACAGAAAAAGCAGGGTGATCAGCGGGTCTAATCCCAAATGTCTGCCAACCAGCCGGGGTTCCAGAACCGTGCGGGTGATCAGCGCCGCTCCGTAGGTGCAGATCAGACCGATGGCTCGGAAATGCTGCCGCTGCAACAGGCTGACCAGTGCCCAAGGTAGCAGAACCGTACCTGTTCCCAGCAGGGGAACGGCATCCACCAAGGCAATCATCACCGCCCACAGAGGGGCGTAAGGAACGCCCAGCAGCAGTAATCCCGCCGTAACGATGCAGTAGGTGATACCGCACAGTTTCAGTTGGGCTTTCAGCCAGCCGAAGAGGGCGTTTTTTACCCGTTTCAGTCCGGGCAGGAGGGTGGTACGGACTTTTTCGGGAAGTTTTTCAGAGAGTCTTTCCCGCAGGACAGGCAGCCTGACTGAGAGCATAAATCCGGACAGGATGCCGGTGCCGATCCCCAGCGCCCCGTCGGGAATCCGACTGAGGAAGCCGGATATGGCCTGGGGCAGGCGAAATGCCGCCTGCTCCATAAAATCGGTGTCAGGGGAGAATAGACGGGAAATGGATTTGTCCACCAGGGGACGGATTCCTTCCGGAGAGTGGCTGGCGGCATTTTCCAAAACCACCCGGATTTTATCAGAGGCCTGCTGGGCAGTGTCCTGTAAATTGGGCAGCCGCCCGGCCAGTATCCCCAGTTCTTTTACCACGACTGCCCCCAGAATGCCGGCCAAAGCCACCAACAGGATCAGGGTCAGGCTCACCCCCACGCCGGTGGCAGCCCACCGGGGGAGTTTCCACCGCGCCCCCAGCCGTACCACCGGTTCAGATGCCAGCGCCAGCAGAAATCCCAGAAAAAAGGGGAGAAAAATGGGCAGCAAATAGTTGAGAAATAACCACAGACCCAAGAATCCTGCGGCCAAAATACCCATACGGATGACTTTTTCCCGATACATAGTAGACTCCTTTCTGGGAATTTCCCCTGATAGGGGTTGCAATTTCCGAAATATGTGATAAGATATATTGTGAGAACAGGACAGTTGTCCGGTGTAGGAGGACATTATGGAAAAGGCTCCCGAATATTATGTAATAGAAGCGTCTGTTTTGCCGGAAGTATTTGTAAAGGTGGCAGAGGCAAAGCGTCTGCTTTCTACCGGACAGGTTTCCACCGTCAATGAGGCCACCCGCCGGACGGGGATCAGCCGCAGCGCGTTTTATAAATACCGGGATGCGGTGCTGCCGTTCCAGCATATGATGAGCGGCCGGGTGATCACATTCCAGTTTCTTTTGCAGGACGAGCCCGGTGCGCTGTCCTGTCTGCTAACAGTTTTTACTGAGCACAAGGCAAACATTCTGACAATCAATTCCATTGTACCCACCAACGGCTGTGCCATTGTGACCATCTCCGCCGAGACCATCGATCTGAATATTTCCGTGGAAGAGATGCTCCGATTGATGCAGCAGGTAAAAGGCGTGCTGAAAGCAGAGATTCTGGCAGGATAACAGGAAAAGAACGCGTTGCAAGACGCGTTCTTTCTTTATGCGCTTTTTTAATTTTACCCGCTTCCAAAGGGAATATACCTGAAATTCCCGTATTGGCAATGGCCGGGATCTATGGTATACTACAAAAAAACCAAGGAGTGGGCTATGGAGACAGAGAGAATAGAGATAGAAATACCGGAAACAGAGACACCGGAAACGGAGACAAAGAAGCCGTTTTGTAAAACCCCGCTTTTTTGGAGTCTGATAGCAGGGGGCGTATTTCTGCTGGCCACGGTGGTGATCGTCATAGGGATCCTGTGTACTCCCGGGCGGCAGAGCGACACGGACCAACCCACCCAACCGGAAACCACCGCTCCCACCACAGAACCTACCCTCCCACCCCCGGAGGCCAATCCCATTGGTTTGGGGGATTTTGCCATGGAGGACGGGTATTTGTACTGCATCACCGCCCCCTCGGTGCGGGGCATTGATGTGTCGGAGTGGCAGGGGGAGATCGACTGGCAGCAGGTAAAATCTTCCGGCGTGGAATTTGCCATGATCCGGGCAGGTTGGCGTGGCTCGGAGCAGGGTGTGCTGGCAGAGGATACATATGCTCAGGCCAATTATGCCGGCGCTGCAGCGGCAGGTATCAAAGTGGGCGCATACTTCTTCTCCCAGGCCATTTCCGTGGCGGAGGCAGTGGAGGAAGCCAACTACCTGCTGGAGATCATCCAGGATTGGGAACTGGATATGCCCGTGGTCTATGACTGGGAGTATATTAGCGCAGATTCCCGCACCGGCAAGACCGACGCCCGTACCTTGACGGACTGCACCAAGGCATTCTGCGACACCGTGGCGGGTGCCGGATATGAGACGATGGTCTACTTTAATACCGACCACTCTTACAATAATGTGCTTATCCGGGAACTGACGGATTACCCTTTCTGGCTGGCTCGGTACGATACGGTGCTGGACTATCCCTATAAGGTGGATATGTGGCAGTACACAGAAACCGGCTCTGTGCCGGGGATATCCACCAATGTGGATATCAACTTGTATTTCCCTTGGGAGCAATAAACTGACCGGGTCTGTTTTAACAGATCCGGTTTTGTATGTTTATTTTTAATAATTCTTGCATTTATTTGGTATAATCGGTATAATAAACCTATAAAATCCGGTAAATTGACGGGAAGGAGGGCAGATAATATGGAATCCAACTATATTATTGAAATGCTCAACATCAGAAAAGAATTCCCCGGAATTGTTGCCAACGACGATATCACCCTACAACTGAAGCGGGGAGAGATCCACGCCCTTTTGGGTGAAAATGGCGCCGGCAAGTCCACCTTGATGTCGGTTCTGTTTGGTCTGTACCAGCCGGAGCAGGGCGTTATTAAGAAAAACGGTCAAGTCGTTACCATCAATAATCCTAACGACGCCACTGCCCTGAATATCGGTATGGTACACCAGCATTTCAAACTGATCGACGTGTTTACGGTGCTGGACAATATCATCTTGGGCGCAGAGGATACCAAGATGGGTTTCCTGCAGAAGCAGGAGGCACGGAAAAAGGTGGAGGAACTGTCCCAGCGCTATGGCCTGAAAGTGGACTTAAATGCCAAGGTAGAGGACATTACCGTGGGTATGCAGCAGCGGGTGGAGATTTTGAAAATGCTCTACCGGGACAACGAGATTTTGATTTTTGACGAGCCTACCGCGGTGTTGACTCCTCAGGAGATCGACGAACTGATGGCCACTATGCGGGGATTTGCCAAGGAGGGCAAGTCCATCCTGTTCATCACCCATAAACTCAACGAGATTATGGCGGTTGCCGATCGGTGTACCGTTTTGCGGAAAGGCAAGTATATCGGCACTGTGAATATCTGCGACACCAACAAGCAGGAACTGTCCAATATGATGGTGGGCCGTCCAGTACAGTTGCAGGTGGAAAAAAGCGATGCCAAAGCCGGTGATGTGGTGCTGGAGGTGAAGGGTCTGACTGTGCCTTCCAAGATCCACAAGAACAACGCCGTGAAGGATGTCTCTTTCTCTGTACGCGCCGGTGAGATCGTCTGTATCGCCGGTATCGACGGCAACGGTCAGACAGAACTGATCCACGGCCTGTCCGGTTTGGAGAAGATCACCGGCGGCGTCATTACCCTGTGCGGCAAAGATATTTCCGGCGCTTCCATTCGCCGTCGCAGTGATGCAGGTATGAGCCACATTCCTGAGGACAGACACAAGCACGGCTTGGTGCTGGACTTCACCTTGGAGCAGAATATGGTGCTGCAGAATTTCCAGGATCCCAAATTCCAGCGCTTTGGATTTATCCAGAACGATGCGGTGCGTGCCTATGCGGAAACCCTGATCGAACAGTACGATGTCCGTTCCGGCCAAGGCCCCATCACCGTCAGCCGGAGCATGTCCGGCGGCAATCAGCAAAAAGCCATCATCGCTCGGGAAATGGACCGGAATAAGCCGCTGATCGTGGCGGTACAGCCCACCCGCGGTTTGGATGTAGGTGCGATCGAGCATATTCACAAGCAACTGGTTGCCCAGCGGGATGCAGGCAAGGCGGTTCTGCTGGTCAGTCTGGAACTGGACGAAGTGATGAATCTTTCCGACCGGATCTTAGTGATGTACGAGGGAGAGATCGTGGGTGAACTGGATCCCAAGACCACCACAGTGCAGGAACTGGGTCTGTATATGGCCGGTGCGAAAAACGATGGGAAAGGGGAAACGAAACAGTGAAAAAAGTAGATACTTTGCTGAATCGGGATGGCACTCGAAAAATATTTGCGTCCCTGCTCTCCATTGTGATCGGTCTTGTGGTTGGCGCGGTGATCGCTGTGATCGTGGGTCTGACCAAATCCAACATCGGCACGAAAGGTATTTGGGACGGCGTGCGGCTGATCTTCTTCGGCCTGTTTTCCACAGGACGGGAAGCCGGCGCGCTGACTTGGGGCTTTAACCCCGTGTCTTGGGGCAATATGCTGTTCCGGGCCACACCGGTGATCATGACCGGTCTGTCGGTGGCGGTGGCCTTCAAAACAGGTCTGTTTAACATCGGCGCCCCCGGCCAGTACCTGATGGGTACGCTGGCAACCCTGTTTATTGCCTTGAAAATTCCTTCTGAAGCGGTATCTCCTGCTATTATTTGGATACTGGCTTTCTTAGGCGGTATGCTGGCCGGCGCTCTGTGGGGCGCAATCCCCGGTCTGCTGAAAGCCTTCCTGAATATCAACGAAGTGCTGGCCTGTATTATGACCAACTGGATCGCAGCCAATTTGGTCACTTGGGCCTTTGATATCAGCGACCTGAAGAATGTGGCCGAAGGCACCAAGACCGGCTACATTTACAAGACCTCTTTCAACAATGTGGCCACTTCCAAAATGGGACTGGACAAACTGTTCCCGGACTCCCAAGTCAACGGCGGTATTATGGTGGCCATTCTGATCGCCATTTTGGTATGGATCATTATGAATAAGACCACCTTGGGGTACCAGTTGAAGGCTTGTGGTGCAAACCGCCACGCAGCCCGGTACGCCGGCATTCAGGATAAGCGGAATATCGTGCTAAGCATGGCCATGGCCGGTGCGCTGTCCGGTGGCGGCGCAGCGCTGTACTGGCTGTCCGGCAACACGGAGTTCTACTGGATCACCTATCAGGCATTGCCTGCTACCGGATTTAATGGTATTCCCGTTGCTCTGCTGGCAATGAATCACCCCGTGGCAGTGATCTTCGCCGGTATCTTTATGGCGATGCTGAATATTGTGGGCCAGCAACTGACCACCCTGACCGCCTATAACGAGTATATCACCGATGTGGTGATTGCGGTGATCGTGTACCTGAGCGCATTCTCTCTGGTGATCCAGATGTGGCTGCAGAAGAAAAAAAGAAAGGGAGGTAAGACACAATGACATTTGTAGTACAACAGACATTGTTGTTTGCCATCCCTCTGATGATCGTGGCGCTGGCCGGTGTCTTTGCCGAGCGCAGCGGTATCATCAACCTGGCGCTGGAAGGCATTATGATCATGGGCGCATTCATCGGCGTGTACTTTGTCCGGCTGATGCAGGATGTGGATGTATTTACGGAAGCAGCCCGTATGGGTAATTATTGGACGCTGCAAGGGTTGGAGTTGCTGACTATGGCGGTTGCCGCCATCTTTGGCGCCATCTTCTCCCTGCTTCTGTCCTTTGCGGCGGTTCACCTGAAGGCAGACCAGACCATCGGCGGTACGGCCTTAAATATGATGGCTCCCGCGCTGGTGCTGTTTTTGGTGCGAATCTTAGCCAATCAGAACACTTTGCAGATGAAAGTGGGCGACGCTGCCTCTTGGTTTATGATCAAAAAATCCACCTTTGGCGTGGATAAGAGTGTCCAGTGGGGTTTCCTGCGGGAGACTTTCCTGAACAAGGTGTACCTGGCCACCTATGTGTGCGTTGTGGTATTTGTGGTCCTGTCTGTGATTTTGTACTACACCAAGTTCGGCCTGCGACTGCGGGCCTGCGGTGAAAATCCTCAGGCGGCAGACTCTTTGGGTATCAACGTGTATAAAATGCGTTATGCTGGCACTACTATTTCCGGCGCGCTGGCCGGTATGGGCGGTTTTGTGTATGCCCTGACCGCTACAAACTGCACTGCCAACGGTGAAGTGGCCGGTTTCGGCTTCCTGGCATTGGCTGTTATGATCTTCGGTAACTGGAAGCCGCTGAATATTGCCTTGGGCGCTATGCTCTTCGGCTTATTCAAGTGTATCGCCGCCGGTTACGGCAGCATCGACATCAACGGCGACGGCGTCTTCTGGTTGGCAGAGATCGGCATCAGTTCCCACCTATACCGTATGCTCCCCTATGTGATCACGTTGGTGGTCCTGTCCTTTACCTCCAAGAAGTCCCGTGCCCCCAAGGCCGAGGGCATTCCCTACGACAAAGGCACCCGATAATCTTTTAAGCAAGGCTCTTTTTAGAGCCTTGCTTTTGCGCTTTTTGAAGAAAGTGTGAACTTTTTCTTGCATTTTGTCGAAAAAAGAGGTATACTTTTGGAGGTCGGACTGACGTATTTAATAATTTGGATTTGCCCCCCCGTTTCACACAAGAAAGCATATCCCTGCAGACAAGACAAATCATTGTCACAAATCTGCATTTTATCGTAATTGCACAAAAATTTAATCTGCGGCGGCCGCGTAGAAACCGTCATGGTTACTTTTGTCCAAGTACCTTTGGTATTAATATCCAATTTTAAATCTTTCAAACTCAAAAATTTTACCATGCCCGGGTTATTAAAACCCAAATATTCTTCCACCTTTTTCTTAATATCTTTTTGCAAGAAACGACGGTCCCAACGGCCTAGATAATCGGTCGTATGGCTTTGCAATTGATAACGCCGTGCCGCATAGAACCCCGCAATTTCCATTTTCTGTGTTAGCACCAACAGACCGAAAATTTTAATAATAAACAAAATGAAAATAACCATGAC
>JAZSRS010000145.1:0-5791 GCA_045538595.1 Faecousia sp.
CTTCCCCGTGTAGAAAAGAAGCAGATCAAGCCGCTGGATGAGGATCAGATTACAGCCTTTCTGAAGGAGATCCGTGGACACCAGTTTGAATATCTTTTTGTGGTGACGCTCTTTACCGGTATGCGCGAGTCCGAAGCTTTAGGCTTGACCTGGGATTGTGTGAACTTTGAAAATAGCACGATCTCCATAAACAAGCAACTTCAGATGGTGCGTGGAGGAAACGGTGAATATCGGCTTGCTCCCACTAAGAATAGTAAATGCAGAACTGTATCCATAGCTCCATTTGTCGCTGAAACCTTGCGTAAAGTACAGCGCGAACAGCAAGCCAATAAGGCTCGTTGCGGTGCTATGTGGATTGAGGCCGGCTTTGTGTTTACAAACGCCATAGGAGAGCACCTGAAGACCCACACCGTTTATAAGAATTTCAAAACGGTTGTGAGAAACCTTGGGTATGATAACGCAAGATTTCACGATCTGC
The DNA here is from genome assembly GCA_045538595.1 of Faecousia sp. GTDB lineage: Bacteria > Bacillota > Clostridia > Oscillospirales > Oscillospiraceae > Faecousia. Next base: position 479 of record JAZSRS010000145.1, read on the forward strand.
GCCACTCATATGCAGTTGCAAGCATTAAATCCGGTGACGATATCAAGACGGTTCAAGAGAATTTAGGTCACGCAACCGCATCTTTTACGCTTGATGTTTATGGACACGTTACGGATCAGATGAAACGTGACAGTGCTGCAAGAATGGAGAAGTTTATACTCTCCGTAAGTCAATAAGGGGAAACACAAGGGGAAACCGCAAAATTCCTTCTTCTGCAAATTTATGATTCCCAACATAAATACCGGAAAAATGCGTAAATGCATAGAAAAATCCCGGTATTCAAAACGAATACCGGGAAAATCTTTTGGCGGAGAAGGAGGGATTTGAACCCTCGATACCCTTTTGGGGTATACACGATTTCCAATCGTGCGCGCTCGGCCAGCTACGCGACTTCTCCATGTCGACCGCTACTGCAGTCAGCCTGTGTATAATACTCCATTTGACTAAATTTGTCAACCCCTATTTTTCATTTTGACGCCACATCGTAAGGAAAAATCAGTTGACATTCTACTATTTAACAGATATAATGTTAACGCTTTACAAATGCTAGTGTAGCACAGTCGGTAGTGCATCTCACTCGTAATGAGAAGGTCGCCTGTTCGAGTCAGGTCACTAGCTCCAAAAATTGTCTTACTCCTTCTGGGGTAAGACAATTTTTTATCGTTCGAGCCAGATCGCTAGTTCCAAAAGCCGGACAACTTTTCTTCGAGTTGTCCGGCTTTTGTATTATATAACCTTGTTAGTTTTCTTGCAGTATCAGTTCCAATGCGGCCTGAATTGTTTGGTTGCGGATATCTTCCCTGCTGCCGGCAAAATGATACTCCTTTGCATAGGATTTTTTGCTATCGCAATATCCTACAAAAACAGTACCCACCGGATTACCAAAATCATCCCCGCCGGGACCGGCAAGACCGGTAACAGATACTGCCACATCTGCTTTCAGCAGGTTACGGATACCCGTAGCCATCGTTTGCGCTACTTGGGATGATACTGCACCACAAGATTGCAACATATGCTTCTCTACGCCCAACACAGTATGTTTTATCTCGTTGGTGTAGCAGATCACACCGCCTTTATAAACTGCCGAACTGCCGGGTACAGCCGTAAGGGCTGCACCTATTCCACCACCTGTACAACTCTCCGCCGTTGCAAGGGTTTTGCCGGCAAGGACTTGCAGCACATTACAGGAAAGGTTCGTCATCGTATTTCACCGAAACCTTTTCTACATTTTCCAGCGCTTCCAGAATCAAAGCCTCTCTGTCCAGTTTTTTCTCCGCATTCAGCAACTGACCAATGGTAGGCTTGGTCTTGGGGCGGCGGGGCGTAAACACGGTGCAGCAATCTTCATAGGGCAACACCGAAGTTTCCATTGTACCGATCTTTCGGGCAATGGTAACGATCTCCTCCTTATCCATGCCGATCAGGGGCATAAAAACAGGAATATCTACCACTGCGCCAGTAACCTGCATAGCCTGCATAGTCTGGCTGGCGACCTGACCCAGATTTTCACCGGTAATTAATGCGCCGCAGCCGTCCTGCAATGCGATCCGCTGGGAAATTTCCATCATAAAACGACGCATAATCAAGGTAAAGAACTCTTCCGGGCAGTTATCCCTGATGGCTTCCTGAATTTTTGTAAATCCAACGATGTTAACCGTCATTCTACCGCAGTATTTGGTAACCAACCTTGCCAATTCAAACACTTTATCTTTGGCAAGTTGGGATGTGTAGGGATAGGAGAAGAAGTGGACACACTCTACTTCCACGCCCCGCTTTGCCACCATATATGCCGCCACAGGAGAGTCGATACCGCCACTAAGCAGACACATGGCTCTGCCGCCAACGCCCGTGGGTAAACCGCCGGCTCCGGGTTCTGCAGGACCGTGAACATAGGCAGCAAGATCCCGAACTTCTACATACACAGTATACGCCGGCTTATGGACATCTACCTTGCAGGTAGGATGTGCTTCAGCCAATCTGCCGCCAATTTCCCGGGAAATCTCGATAGAAGTCATACCAAATCGCTTATCGGAACGCTTGGATTCCACCTTAAAAGATGCAGCCATATCCAGATCTTCGCCCAGATATTCTTCTACGGCATCGTAGATCTTATCAATATCCTTTTCACAAGCGCGGCAACGGCACAGGCTTACAAGGCCAAAGATGGAATGGCAGGCTTCCCACGCACCGTCCACATCCGCCAGATCGTCCATAGGCTCTACATAAACTGTGGACTGCATCAGATAAATATCAAAATTACCGTACGCCTTCATGCGACGGCGTACATTCTGCCGCAGTTTATCCTCAAACTGGCGCTTATTGGAACCTTTCAGCACAATTTCGCCTAATTTTAACAAAAAAATCTCTTTCAAAACTGTATTCCTCACTTTATATTTCTACTGTTCGGTATTGGATTGCTTCTGCAATATGGCTGGCAGAGATATATTCTTCTCCCTCCAGGTCTGCAATTGTTCTGGCTACTTTCAATATCCTGTCGTAACTCCGGGCAGTCAAGCCAAAGGCATCGAACGCCTGATGCATCAGGGTTTCACTTTCTCTGTCCAGTTTGCAATAGGCACGCAGGTCGTCCGGCCCCATATAGGCATTACTCTTACCGCTGGTCTGACCATACCGTCTGTGCTGGATATCCATTGCCTTATTGACCCGCTCTTTGACTGCTGCAGAAGGTTCTGTTTCCTTATGCCGACGCAGGTCTTCAAAGTTGACTGCAGGCACTTCAATGATAATATCAATTCTGTCCAGCAACGGGCCGGAAATACGGCTTCTGTAATTATAGACGGAACTTTCCGAACAGGTGCATCTGCCGGAGGGATCTCCGTACCAGCCGCATTTACAGGGATTCATAGCGCAAACCAGCATAAATTCCGCAGGGTATGTTACTGTACCGGAAACGCGGGAGATGGTTACCTGCCCATCTTCCAGCGGTTGCCTCATCAGGTCCAAGGTGTCCTTATGGAATTCCGGCAATTCGTCCAGGAACAAGACGCCTTTATGGGCCAGAGAGATCTCACCGGGTTTGGGATTGGTACCACCACCGGCAAGACCGGCGTTAGAGACAGTATGGTGAGGACTGCGGAAAGGTCTGTGCATCACAAGGGGTGATTGGCTGGATACCATACCCATCACGGAGTAGATCTGGGTAACTTCCAAGGACTCTTCCCAAGTCATATCCGGCAAAATGGAAGGCAAACGTTTGCTGAGCATACTTTTGCCTGATCCCGGAGGACCAATCAGTAAAATATTATGCCGGCCGGCAGCGGCAACTTCCATTGCACGCTTGACATTCTCCTGTCCCATCACATCCTTAAAATCAAGGATGGTTGCCATTCCCTTTTCCGGGACCCAAATAGGCTCTTCAGGCAGTTCTGTTCCCTCATTTAAGGATTCTACCAATTCACGGACTGTATGCACAGGGATAATGGCCGGTCCTCTTGCCAAAGTGGCTTCTGCCGCATTCTCGGCAGGCACAAAAATGGTTTCAAATCCCGCCTTTTTACCGGCAATTGCCATCGGCAGAACGCCGGATACGGGGCGGATCTTGCCGTCCAGACTCACTTCGCCTAAAAAAGCGCAGGAAGATTTTGGCCGCTTGACCATTCCGCTGGCAGACATAATACTTAAAAGGATCGGCAGGTCATAGTGTGTACCGGCTTTTTTTAAGCCGGCCGGCGCAAGATTTACAGTAATTCTGCTGGTGGGGAATTTCATACCGCTGGTCTTGACCGCAGCTCTGACACGCTCCCGGGCCTCTTTTACCGCAGCGTCCGGAAGACCTACAATATCAAAAGCAGATAGTCCGTTAGAAATATAGCATTCCACAGAAATAGGATTACCCTGTATTCCATTGACTCCCATTGTGTTAATACTGCAAATCAACTCTCGATACCCCCTTACAAATTCTTTATCTATTATACATTACAAATAACCAAAACACAATTCTTTTTTTCGATGTTATGTGTTATAAAGTAACACCCTTCAAAAATATTTTCACCATTTTTCTCGGAATATCCTCTTTCTTGACTTTACAAAACCAATTTTAGGTGTTATGATATGCGAGTAAAAAAGTGTACTTTAGGAGGTACTTTCAATTGTCCAGAAAATTTAAAACTATGGACGGCAATACCGCTGCCGCCCACGTCAGCTATGCTTTTACCGAAGTTGCTGGCATCTACCCCATTACTCCCTCCAGCCCCATGGCCGACTATGTTGACCAGTGGTCCGCTGCAGGCCGCAAAAACATTTTTGGCGATACCGTGAAGGTTGTGGAAATGCAATCCGAAGCCGGTGCCGCCGGTACTGTTCACGGCTCTCTGGCTGCCGGTGCTTTGACTACTACCTACACCGCTTCTCAGGGTCTGCTGCTGATGATCCCCAACATGTACAAGATCGCCGGCGAACTGCTCCCCTCTGTATTCCACGTTTCTGCCCGTACCGTGGCTACTCAGGCTCTGAACATTTTTGGCGACCACTCCGACGTATACGCCTGCCGTCAGACCGGTTTTGCTATGCTGGCCGAATCCAACGTGCAGGAAGTTATGGACCTGGGTGCTGTTGCACACCTGGCTGCCATCGAAGGCCGTGTTCCCTTCATTAACTTCTTCGACGGTTTCCGTACTTCCCACGAGATCCAGAAGATCGCTATCTGGGATTACGAGGACTTAAAGGAAATGACCAACATGGAAGCAGTCGATGCTTTCCGTAAGCACTCCCTGAACCCCGAGCGTCCCGCTATGCGTGGTAGCCATGAATACGATGACATTTTCTTCCAGCACCGCGAATCCTGCAACAAGTACTACACCGCTCTGCCTGCAGTTGTGGAGAAGTACATGGCCAAGGTTAACGAGAAATTGGGCACCAACTACCAGTTGTTCAACTACTACGGCGCTGCCGATGCTGATCGCGTGATCGTATGTATGGGTTCTTTCTGCGACGTAGCAGAAGAAGTGGTTGACTACCTGAACGCCCACGGCGAAAAGGTCGGCCTTGTGAAGGTTCGTCTGTTCCGTCCCTGGAGTTCTGCTCACCTGTTGTCTGCTATTCCCGCAACCGCTAAGAAGATCGCTGTTCTGGACCGCACCAAGGAGCCCGGCTCCCAGGGCGAACCTCTGTATCAGGATGTTGTGATGGCTTTGGCCAAGGCCGGCAAGCACGATGTTACTGTCATCGGCGGCCGTTACGGTCTGGGTTCCAAGGATACTCACCCCGCTTCCGTCTTTGCCGTTTACGAAGAACTGGCTAAGGACGCTCCCAAAAATAAATTCACTCTTGGCATTGTTGACGATGTTACCAACC
>JAZSRS010000006.1:0-2139 GCA_045538595.1 Faecousia sp.
TGGTGATCGGTGGTGTTAGCAGTTTTGGTGTGGATTGGTTTGCCAACGAGATCCTCCCCATCTTGCCGGATGGTATGCGAGTCCTGACTGTAACCAAAGGCCTTATGGACACTGAGGACGGTAGGCTGCTCACATACCCGGATCTGTGGCAGAAGAAACTGAATCAGTTGGGGAAGAATCTCTCCTTAAACGCCGTCGGTGGGCCTTGTACAAGTTATGAACTTGTTCAACACGATCAGACTGAAGTGGCATTCTGCGGCAACAACATGGAAGATTTGCAATATCTGAAATCCATCATGTCCACAGATTATTATCATATTAGCCTATCTCAAGACATTGTTGGCATTGAGAGCGCCGTTGCGCTGAAAAACGGATATGCCCTTGGCATTGCTCTGACAGTTGGCTTGAATCAAAAACAATTTGGTCTTGACAGCGAACTGCATTACAACTCCCAAGCCGCTGTGTTTGGTCAAGCAGTAAAAGAAATGGCAAAACTGCTGCAGTTCCAAGGCGCTCCGGATTTGAACAATCTATGTGTCGGCGCAGGCGATCTTTATGTTACGGTTTATGGCGGCAGAACCCGCTTGATTGGAATTCTGTTGGGCCGTGGCATGGATATTGACAGTGCAAAACAGGAATTAAACGGCATTACGCTGGAGTCTTTAGTGGTTGCAGGACGGGTCGCAAAGGTGATTCGGCAAAACATTGCTTTAGGAAAATTGAACGCCGAAGATTTCCCCCTACTTCTGCATATCGACGAAATTGTTACTAATAAATGCGCTGTGAATATCCCTTGGGAAGCCTTTACTTTTTAACGGGTAACCATTTTATAACAACTTGATATACTAATAGATAAATGATCTTAGAGAGAAGGTATTGGTATGTTATCCCACGGCCACGCCATAGGTGGACGTCTTTCTAAAAAACGTGATGTGGATATGACCCAAGGAAGTATTATTGGGCATATCGTTCGATTTTCCATTCCCCTACTAATCGGCAACCTATTTCAACAACTGTATAACACTGTTGATACTTGGGTCGTTGGCAATTATGTCAGTAACGAAGCCTTTTCCGCGGTAGGAGCGGTAGCACCCATTGTCAATATGTTGATTGGTGCTTTCACTGGCCTTGCATCCGGTGCTGGTGTGGTAATAAGCCAATACTATGGTGCAGGCCGTAATGATAAGGTGGAAGAATCCGTACATAGCGCTATTCTGCTGACACTGATCTTAAGTGTGTTATTTACGGCGCTGGGTCTGTTTATCACGCCCTATATGGTGGGATTTACAGAACTACACGAAAATTCTGTAGATGATGCCACTACATATTTAACGATTTACTTTGGCGGGATGATTGGCTTGATGGTCTATAATATGGGCGCCGGCATACTTCGCGCTATCGGCGATTCCAAACGACCTTTCTACTACCTTGTTGTTTGCGCCGTATTAAACACTGTCTTAGACCTTGTCTTTGTTGTCGTATTCCATATGGGGGTGGAAGGCGTGGCATGGGCAACTGTTGTATCCCAATGCATTTCCGCCATACTTGTCATCATTACGCTTCTATGTACCAATAGTTGCGTAAAACTGCGGTTATCTAGGTTACGGCTGCATCTGACGATCCTGAAAAAGATTCTGCTGGTGGGTATTCCTGCCGCACTACAGATGGCTATTACCGCATTCTCCAATGTTTTTGTCCAGTCCTACATTAACCATTTTGACACCGGACTCCCCTCACCCGATTATATGTCCGGCTGGACCGCCTACCTAAAAATTGACCAACTACTCTTCCTGCCGATGCAGTCTATCGCGCTGGCAACCACCACCTTTGTGGGTCAGAATTTGGGCAAAGGGCAGGTGCAACGTGCAAAGCAGGGTGTCAGCCGTGCCGTGGTGATCTCCATGTCGGCAACAGCAATTATGATGGTGCCGGTGATGATCTTTGCGCCCCACATCGTAGGCTTCCTGAACGACAAGCCGGAAGTCATTGCCAACGGTACACTGTTTCTGCATGTTCTGACTCCGCTTTATATCCTGTGCTGCTTTAATCAGATCTACGCCAGCGCACTGCGGGGTGCAGGCAACAGCCGGGCATCCATGTTTATCATGCTGGCCTCCTTCGTGCTATTCCGGCAGATCT
>JAZSRS010000066.1:0-9534 GCA_045538595.1 Faecousia sp.
CCGGCACGCCGCCTACATAATCCAGTTCCATACTTCTGCCCTGCTCTAAGTCCCGCTCGGCAATGGCTGCGCCGTTGCGGTAGCGCATGGCTTCCACATTGATGCCTTCGTATGTAGATGTGGGGTAACCGTAGTAACTCCACAGGAAGGCACATACTTTCATTTTATCCCCGGGGGCTGCCAGTTGGGTCATAGAATCGGGAGTCAATTCCACAATTTCGCCGGGGCCCAGTTCACAGACTTTTTCATATCCCAATTTGGTAAAGGCAAATTCTTCGAAAGAAGCGCAGTAGCCGCATTCGTCTTTACCGATCTGCACGGGGATTCTGCCCAATCTGTCCCGGGCAGTGATCAGACTGCCCCGGTCTGTTAGGATCAGAATATTGGCGGTTCCATCGATGATGGACTGGGCATACTGAATACCCTCCACAAAGTCCTTCTTGCGATTGATCAGGGCCGCGACCAGTTCCGTGGTATTGACTCTGCCCCCGGTCATAGCATCAAAGTAACCGCCCTGGCTATCCATTACCAACTGAATCAGTTCATCGGCATTGTTGATAATGCCCACGGTGGTAATGGCATAAGTGCCTAAATGAGAGCGGATCAGCATAGGTTGGGGGTCAGAATCACTAATACAACCGATGACAGAAGTGCCCTGCATTTCATCAAAAATATGCTCAAATTTCGTGCGGAACGGTGAATTTTCAATGCTGTGGATCTTTCTCTGCAGACCGATCTCAGGATCCCACGCAGCCATACCGCCCCGACGGGTACCTAAATGAGAATGGTAGTCTACACCGAAAAACACATCCATCATACAATCGCACCTGGACGCGACGCCAAAAAATCCTCCCATAGGATGGTCTCCTTATTGTTTACAGTGAATATTAAGCAAAGAACAACTTGTTCAGGGTCATAGGATCCACATACTCGCCATCCTTATAGACGCGCATATTGCCGGATGCCACTTCATCGATCAGCATTACCTTGCCATCAGGGGCATAGCCAAACTCGAACTTGATGTCGTAGAGTTCCATACCCTTTTCCTTCAGATCGTCTGCTACGATCTTGGTGATCTTCTGGGTCATATCCTTCAGGTCTTCATACTGCTCCTCGGTCATAACACCGATGGCAACCAGCGCATCCTTGGTGATCAGGGGATCGCCCTTTTCATCATCCTTTAGGGTAGTCTCTACATAAGAAGGCAGGTCAGCGCCGGACTCGATCAGCGCGCCGTAGCGGCGGATGAAGGAGCCAACAGCCTTATTGCGGCAAATAACTTCCAGACCCTTGCCGAACACCTTTGCAGGCAGAACTTCCATCGTGGTATCCGCCAGGTTAGCAGATACATAGTGGGTCTTAATGCCGGCGGCATTGATCTTCTCAAAGAAGTAAATGGACATACGCAGGTTTACATCGCCCACGCCCTCGATGGTCAGGCCGACGGAATTTTCACCGGGATCAAACACGCCGTCCTTGCCGGTGCAATCATCCTTAAACTTCAGCAAGCAGTTGCCGTTGGACAATGCAAAAACGTCCTTAGTTTTTCCGGTATAGATCAGTTTCTTTTCCATAATAATAACTCCTTTATTTCGAATGTAGAAAACATTTGCTTACAGATTGCTTGCGATATTGGCGTCTTTATCCAACACCTTGGCGGCGTCAGCCTTCCGCTTGGCATCCAATTTCTTGGCCAGTTCTGCATCTTCCACTGCCAAAATCTGGGCGCAAAGCAGGGCCGCATTGGCTGCGCCGTTGATGGCCACGGTGGCAACAGGAATACCGGTAGGCATCTGCACGGTGGAAAGCAAGGCATCCAGACCGTCCATCATACCGCCCTTGCAGGGAATACCGATAACCGGCAGGGTCGTATTGGCGGCAATGGCGCCGGCCAAGTGGGCTGCCATACCGGCTGCGCAAATGATCGCGCCGAAACCGTTGGCTCTGGCGTTCACCGCAAAATCATGGGCTTCCAGGGGTGTTCTGTGAGCGGAATAGATATGAACTTCGTAAGGAATTTCCAAACTTTTCAGCATATCCACTGCCTTTTGCACGATGGGCAGATCGCTGTCACTACCCATAATAATGCCAATTTTTTTCATTTCATACCTCCTATCACCAAAAAAGGGCGCACTTGACCTGAAATCGTGTCAAATGCGCCCAGACGGTCGGCTAATATATTCTTTGTTCCCTTGTGGTGCTCCACTTTCCGTCAGTCGCAAAGAACTCTTTTTTTACATTTTATAGTTTATCACGGCTGCTTTTTCGTGTCAAGGGAACACTGCCCTTTCTCTGTTTTTGCCACGAAAAAACATGTTTTCTGCCGCAATTTTGTGTAACTTTTCAGTTCAGGGTTTTCTTGGCCTCACAATATATGCAACGATAGATTCCCCGCTCCGGGTCTACCTGTTTGAATTTGTGGGGAAGTTCCTGTTCTGTAGAGGAAATACACCGGGGATTGTCGCAAACCAGGCGGGGATCTTCCGCAGTCTGCAGCACCTCCATTTGCTTGCCTTCCTCGGCTTCCTTCAGCAGTTTTAGAATCAGTGCCATACGCATATATTTGCCATTCAGTGCCTGACGGAAGTATGCCGCCCGGGGATCTTCGTCCACCTTCACGCTGATCTCATTAACTCTGGGCAGGGGGTGCAGCACACGCATGGTGGTTTTGCCGGCGGCCATCTTTTCAGGGGTGAGAATGTAACTGTCTTTCAGCCGCTCATACTCATCAAAGTTGTCAAACCGCTCCTGCTGGATACGGGTCATATACAGCACATCCAGTTGGGGCATTGCCTCCTCCAAAGATGTGGTCTCCACATACTCCATACCGTACTTCTCCAGCACCTCGTACTTCACATACTTCGGCAGTTTCAGTTCTTCCGGGGAAATAAGGATCACTTTAATATTGGCATAACGGGCAAATGCAGCCAGCAAAGAGTGCACAGTTCTGCCGTACTTCAAATCACCGCAGCAACCGATGGTCAGATTGTCCAATCTGCCATTCTCGCGATAGATGGTCAGCAGGTCTGCCAAGGTTTGGGTGGGGTGGCAATGGCCGCCGTCGCCTGCGTTGATCACAGGAATAGATGCGTTGGTGGCAGCAACATAGGGTGCGCCTTCCTTGGGATGACGGATCGCCATAATATCCACATAGCAGGAGAGCATCTTGGCGGTGTCGGCCATACTCTCACCCTTGGAAGCAGAGGAAGAACTGGCCTGACTAAAGCCCAGCACATTACCGCCCAGTTCGTACATAGCCGCCTCAAAACTCAGTCTTGTCCGGGTAGAAGGTTCAAAAAACAAAGTAGCCAGTTTTTTGCCGCGGCAGGCATCTGCGTACTTGGCAGGGTTTTCACTAATGTCGCAGGCAGTTTCCAGCAACTGCTGGATCTCCTCAACGGAAAAATCTACAATATCAATCAAACTTCTCATTATTTTGCTCCATTCACTGCCAGATAGTTTTTAATACGGGTGACATTCTCTTCGTTGGCGGGGTCTTCTTCCAGATACTCGATGATGTCGTAAACATCTACCACGGAATACACCGGGAAACCGAACTGCTCTTCAATTTCCTGCATAGCGCCCTTTTCGCTCTGGCCCTTTTCTTTCCGGTCAACCATAATGAAGGTAGCAATGACCTTAGTATCTTCCAGGTGCTTGAGAATCTCCATAGATTCCCGGATAGCCGTACCGGCGGTAATCACATCTTCAATGATGACGATCTCCTCCCCTGCCTGAGGAACATAACCTACAAAAGTACCGCCTTCGCCGTGGTCTTTAACTTCTTTCCGGTTGAAGAAGAAAGGCACATTCAGGCCATTGCGGGAGAGTGCCACTGCGGCGGAAATGGACAGAGAAATGCCCTTGTAGGCAGGGCCGTACAGAACGGCTTGCTTTTTGCCCAGTTTATCAAAATAGGCCTTGGCGTAGAACTCACCCATCTTGGTGATCTGGTCGCCAGTTTTGATCATACCGGCATTAACAAAGTAGGGAATCTTACGGCCGGATTTGGCGGTAAAATCACCGAATTTCAACACGCCTGCTTCCTGCAGGAATTCAATAAACTCTCTTTTATAGGCTTCCATTTACATTCTCCTTATATGTTTCTTTTTATTTGGAGATTGCCACACCAGTGTTCGCACTGGTTCGCAATGGCATCATTTTCATTTCTCAATCGCAGAACTCGGCAACGCAGCGTTCATAGGCAGCCACCGGGTCAGCCGCTGCGGTAATAGGACGGCCTACCACGATATAGTCAGAGCCGATCTCCTTTGCCTGGGCAGGGGTCATAACCCGCTTTTGGTCTCCCACATCGCCGTCAGCAAAACGGACGCCAGGGGTGATCGTCAGGAAGTGCTTACCGCAGGTATCGTGGACTTTGCCTGCTTCCAAAGGAGAACAGACGATGCCGTCCAGACCTGCCTCTTCGGCGCACTTGGCATAGTGCATAACCACCTGGTCGATAGGCTCGTGGATCAAGAGATCCTCTTCCATACTCTGCTGGTCGGTAGAGGTCAGTTGGGTAACGGCAATCAGCAAAGGACGGGTGCCGTCTTCCCGGGTCAGGCCTTCCAATGCGGCACGCATCATATTTTTCGTACCGGCAGCGTGGAGATTGGTAATATCTACATCCAGATTCCGCAGAACAGCCATGGCCTTCTTCACGGTATTGGGAATATCGTGGAGTTTCAGGTCCAGAAAGATCTTATGGCCTCTTGCCTTGATCTCCTTGACGATGGCAGGGCCTTCTGCGTAATACAGTTCCATACCGATCTTCACAAAAGGCTTGCGGCCGGTGAACTTGTCCAAAAACTGGAATGTTTGCTCTGCGCTTGCGAAATCGCAAGCCACGATTACATCCTTACCCATTATTTTGCGCCTCCTATTATTTCACTTAAAGTGCTAATTCTGTATTTATCCATAACTGCGGGAAGGTCTGCGATAATATCACGGCAGATGTAGGGGTCTACCAGATTGGCTGCGCCTACTTCCACGGCTGTTGCACCCGCCAGCATCATTTCGATCACATCTTCCGCACTGCTGACGCCGCCCATACCCACCACGGGAATCTTCACGGCGTTGGCCACCTGATAGACCATACGCACCGCCACCGGGAAGATGGCAGAACCGGAGAAACCGCCCATTTTATTGGCGATCACCGGCTTGCGGGTCTTCAGGTCGATTCGCATACCCAACATGGTATTGATCAGACTGATGCCGTCTGCGCCTGCATCCTCACAGGCTTTGGCAACAGACACAATATCGGTTACATTGGGGGTCAGTTTCACCAGCACAGGCTTAGTGGTAACTTCCTTGACTGCCTTGACCACCTCTGCGGCGGCTTTGGGATCTGTACCGAAACTCATACCGCCGCCGTGGACATTGGGACAACTGATATTCACTTCCAGCCAGCCTACCTGGTCTTGACTATCCAGCGCCTGGCAGGTGTAGGCATACTCCTCCACGGAAAAGCCGCTGACATTGGCCATAACCGGCTTGTGGAAACACTGTTTCAGTTTGGGCAGTTCTTCTGCAATTACTTTCTCCACGCCGGGATTTTGCAGACCAACAGCATTGATCATACCCACAGAGCACTCTGCGATCCGGGGTGTGGGATTGCCAAAACGAGGCTCTTTGGTCGTGCCTTTGAAAGAAAATGTACCAAGGCAGTTGATGTCATACAGTTCTGCAAATTCGTAGCCATAACCAAATGTACCGGAGGCAGGGATCACAGGATTATCAAGGGTGATTCCACAGAGATTGACGCTTAATCTTCCCATAAGATCTCCTCCTTTTTCATGACCGGGCCTTCCTTGCAGATTCGTTTATAGCCTGTGACGGTTTTGCAGGAGCAACCCATACAAGCGCCAAAGCCGCAGCCCATCCGCTTTTCAAAACTCATCTGGCCAGAGGTGGCCGATGCCTTATACACGGCTTTCAGCATAGGCTCAGGGCCGCAGGTGTAGAAGTATGTATAATCCATATCCTTCAGCACATCGGTAACAAAGCCCTTTACACCGGCACTACCGTCCACAGTAGTAACGGTTACATCACAACCGAGTTTTTCAAACTCAGACTTATAGAAAATTTCGGATTCTGTATTAAATCCAAGAATAACAGAAACTTTTTTGCCTTGTTTCGTCAGTTCCTTTGCCAACAGGTACATAGGAGGCACGCCAACACCACCACCAAGCAGCACAGGCTGATCTCCGGACAGGGTCAGATCATAGCCGTTACCCAATCCGGTCAGTAAATCCAGCCGCTCCCCTGCCTGCATACGGGCAAGTTGCTCCGTACCTTTGCCCACAGTTTTATAGACGATGGTAAGGATATTACCTTCCAAATCACAGACAGAAATGGGTCTGCGCAGATACAGTCCCTCCAGTTTGATATTCACAAACTGGCCGGGATCGGTGATGGCCGAAGTATCCCCGGCCAAAACCATCTGCCAGACACTGTCTGTCAGCGGGGTATTGGAAACAATCTCAAAAACTCCCTGTTTCATAATCGCTCCTTAAATAGTAGAAATCGTCAATGTGGTCTCCTCCAGAACATCCAGCAGCACCTTCACGGTATCCAGTGCGGTAAACAGAGATACATTATGCTCTGTGGCGTGTTGACGGATCAGAATGCCGTCGTCGCTGGGGCTGCCGGGGTCTTTGGTATTGATCACGTAGGCAATATGGCCCTGCCGCAAGGCGTTGGGGATCTCTTCACTGCCTTCACTGATCTTGCCTAGCATATGGGTCTTAATCCCGTTGGCTTTTAGGTACACAGCCGTACCGGCAGTGGCCTCAATGTTAAAGCCCAGTTGGTAGAACCGACGGATCAAAGGCAACGCCTCTTCTTTATCCTTATCGGCAATGGTAGCAAGTATGGTGCCGTAGTTTTGCAGGTGCATACCGGAAGCCTGCAGCGCCTTATAGAGCGCCCGGTTCATCGTACTGTCATAACCGATGGCTTCACCGGTGGATTTCATTTCCGGAGACAGGTAGGCGTCCAGGCCGCGGATCTTATTAAAGGAGAACACGGGGGCTTTTACATACCAGCGATTCTTCTCTTCAGGATAGATCTCGAAGAAGCCCTGTTCCTTCAGAGTCTTGCCCAAGATGACCTCTGTGGCGATATCTGCCAAAGAGTATCCGGTTGCCTTGGACAGGAAGGGCACGGTACGGGAAGAACGGGGGTTTACCTCGATAATGAACACATTATCGTCCTTATCTACGATAAACTGGATATTGAACAGGCCTACGATACCAATACCAAGGCCTAATTTCTTGGCGTACTGCAAAATGATGCCCTTAACCTTGTCAGAAATGGAGAATGTAGGGTACACACTGACAGAGTCACCGGAGTGAACGCCGGTACGCTCTACCAGTTCCATAATACCGGGAACAAACACATTGTAACCGTCACAGATAGCGTCGATCTCCACCTCGCGGCCTTCGATATATTTGTCTACCAAAACAGGCTTGTCTTCGTCGATCTCAACAGCGGTCTTCAAATAGTGCCGCAGTTGTTCTTCGTTGGCAACGATCTGCATAGCACGGCCACCCAGCACAAAGGAAGGACGCACCAGCACAGGATAGCCGATCTCTGCAGCGGCAGCAATGCCGTCTTCGATCTTAGTGACCGCCTGACCCTTGGCTCTGGGAATATTCAGTTCGTTCAACAGGTTTTCAAAGGCGTTTCTGTCCTCCGCCTTGTCGATAGCAGCGCAATCTGTGCCGATAATCTTCACACCACGGTCGTAGAGAGGCTGGGCTAGGTTGATAGCGGTCTGGCCGCCCAGAGATGCCACCACACCCTCCGGTTTTTCGAACTCGATGATGTTCATCACATCTTCGGGAGTCAGGGGCTCAAAGTATAGTTTGTCAGCAGTGGTATAGTCGGTAGAAACAGTTTCAGGGTTATTATTGATAATAATGGCCTCGTAACCGGCATTACGGATGGTCATAACCGCGTGGACGGTGGAATAGTCAAATTCCACGCCCTGGCCGATACGGATAGGACCTGCGCCCAACACCACAATTTTCTTTTTATCTGTCAGGCGGGAAGTATTTTCTCCGGTGTAGGAGGAATAGAAGTAAGGAATATACGCGCCGGTATGGCAGGTATCCACCATACGGAACACAGGGAACAGATTATTCTCCTTCCGCAGGTTGTAGACATCCATCTCTGCGCATTTCCACAGGCGTGCGATGTATTTATCGCTGAAGCCCATGACCTTCGCCTGCTTTAAGGTGTCGAAATCCTTTACCTTGACCCGCAGTGCCTCTTCCATATCAATGATCTTTCGAACAGATTCCAGGAAATAGGGTGTAATCTGGGTAACTTCGTGAATCTTCTCCACAGTGACACCGTGATACAGAAGTTCTGCAATGGCAAAGAAGTTGTCAGAACGGAATTCCTTGATGTAGTCTAGCAATTCCTCTACGGACATATTGTCAAATTTGGAAAGATACAGGTGATTTGCGCCGATCTCCAAAGAACGGATACCCTTCAGCAGCGCCTCCTCCAAATTGGAGCCGATGCCCATAACTTCGCCGGTGGCCTTCATCTGTGTACCCAGAGTGTTGGGCGCAGAGGTGAACTTATCAAAGGGGAATCTGGGCAATTTGGCAATCACATAATCCAACTTCGGCTCAAATGCCGCATTGGTATTGGCAATCTAGATATCCTCCAGATTCATACCCACAGCAATCTTAGCAGTAACCCGGGCAATGGGATAGCCGGATGCCTTGGAGGCCAAAGCAGAAGAACGGGAAACTCTGGGGTTGACCTCGATGAGGTAATATTCAGAAGTATGGGGATCCAACGCAAACTGGACATTACAGCCGCCGGCAATCTTCAGTTCCTTGATGATCTTAATGGCGGAGTCGTTGAGCATTTTTAGATCGTGGTCATTCAGCGTCAAGATCGGCGCAACCACCATACTGTCGCCGGTGTGAACGCCCACGGGGTCAATGTTTTCCATACCGCAGATGGTAATGGCATGGTCATTGCCGTCCCGCATAACCTCAAACTCGATTTCTTTATAGCCCTTGACGGACTTTTCGATCAGCACCTGATGTACAGGAGACAGTTTGAATGCGTTCAGACCAATTTCAACCAACTCTTCCTCGGAATAGGCAAAGCCACCGCCGGTACCGCCAAGGGTAAAGGCAGGACGCAGCACAACAGGATAGCCAATTCGCTTGGCTGCTTCTTTGGCTTCTTCGATGGAGTAGGTGATTTCAGAGGGAATGACCGGCTCGCCGATGGACTGACACAGTTCCTTGAACAGTTCTCTGTCCTCTGCCCGTTCGATGGACTCGCTGGAAGTACCCAGCAGTTCCACCCGGCACTCCTTCAGAACGCCCTTCTTTTCCAGTTGCATAACCAGATTCAAACCGGTCTGGCCGCCGATACCGGGGAGAATGGCGTCAGGACGCTCGTATCGAATGATCTTTGCAACATATTCCAAGGTCAAAGGCTCCATATAGACCTTATCTGCGATGGCAGTATCGGTCATAATGGTGGCAGGGTTGGAGT
>JAZSRS010000009.1:0-9583 GCA_045538595.1 Faecousia sp.
CTGCGTAAATACCAATCTCAAAAATTAAAAACATTATTTGGAGGATTTTATTATGAAGAAATTTGTCTGCACTGTTTGTGGTTACGTCCATACCGCCGATGAGCTGGCCGCTGATTTCCGCTGCCCCGTCTGCCGCGTTCCCGCTTCCAAGTTTGAGGAGCAGAAGGGCGACATGAAGCTGGCTGCCGAGCACGAGTACGGCATTTACGATAAGACCGTTAAGAATAACCCCGACATCAGCGCCGAGGACAAGGCATATATCTTTGAGCAGCTCAAGGCAAACTTCGAGGGCGAGTGCTCCGAGGTTGGTATGTATCTGTGCATGGCCCGCATCGCTCACCGCGAGGGCTATCCCGAAATCGGCCTGTACTGGGAAAAGGCAGCATGGGAAGAGGCTGAGCACGCAGCCAAGTTCGCAGAGCTTCTCGGCGAGGACCTCGAGGCCAACATGAAGGCCACCACCAAGGACAATCTGGCATGGCGCGTTGACTGCGAGTTCGGCGCCACGCAGGGCAAGTTCGACCTGGCCTCCTGCGCCAAGAAGAACGGCCTGGACGCCATCCACGACACCGTTCACGAGATGGCCCGTGACGAGGCCCGCCACGGCGTGGCTTTGAAGGGTCTGCTGGAGCGTTACTTTAAGTAATATCTAATTGAAACCTCATCGAAGATGTGCTATCATAACGATAGCACATCTTTTTTGGGGGTGATTTAATGCAAAAAATCAAAAAATATATTTATCCTTTTGCTTTTGTTATAATTTCGTTTATTTGTTTACTAGTGTCATTAGGTATAGCAAATATATTTTTTCGTGGCGATTGGTCAGCCCTTGGAGTCTTGCTTATAGCAGTAATACTATTGCTATTGATAATTCTTCCCATTTACTGTGTTAAATATAGCAAAATCATACAAGGGGAAAGATTCAAAGTATTATTTGCTGCTTATAATGCTCTTATTATCGTTGGCTCTTATATGTTACCTTTTATGAAATTGGAAGAAGCATATGTATATGGTATTGTCATTTTTGTTTGGGCACTGTTTTGGAGCGTATTATTCCTGAAATTGCGTACAAAACCCTGCGAAGACGAAGCAGACTTGTCAAAACAAGAAGAAACATCTACAACTACCTTCTTGTTGCAAAACAAAAAGAAAAATATAATTACAATTTGTATTACTTGCCTTTATTTAATAACCTTGGCAAGAAATACTATGGCTTGGCAACTTTATAGCATAAGTTATATTTTTACATTCACATTGCCGTTGTTCTCTGCATTTCTTTTTCTCGTCTTTCTGTTTTCTAAAAATGCAAATTATTCGTTAAAAAGTTGGTTGTTACCTTTCGCATTGGCAGGAGAATTAATTAGCGGTCTATTTTCAATTTGTTTAAGTTTAAGTAATATGGATATACAGCTAAAACATATTCCTATGTATCCTATAATTTTTGTGTTTTCGTGTTTAATGGTTATATTAATTGCTATTATGTTTACAGGCACGCTTTTTAATTTTAAATATATAAAGTTACTTAAATACGGGGCGTTAGGTCAGGCTATACTTTCCGTCGGTTTGATTATATTTAACCTGATAAATGTAGGCGGGCCTGCATATCACCAAATTGATTTGAATGGAACTCTCGCTATAAACACTTCACTAGTTATAGAGTCGCTGCTACGAGCATTGTATTTCATAGGGATTTTTATTATAACAACAAATAAAACAAATACAGACTTGGTGTGACAAAAGTGGGGTTTTGAAAATATAGCCCCAAACTTCCTCGATTCTAAGCGGGTTTTAAGCACAGTTTCAATACGAAGCAAGCCGCGGTGTTGCGCTCAAGGTCTTGTTTGAAAAATACTTTAAGTAAAATACAATAAAGAGAGGGGAACGGCTTGCCGTTCCCCTCTCTTGAGGTGGGAATGAAAAAATTGGCGGAATTCCTTGCATTTTTGCCAAAATCATAAGTCAATGGCTCTTGCAAAATCCTACCCTCCTGTGCTATACTACCCTAAAAGGGAGGGAGTAATATGAAGAAGGCTGTTTATATTGTTTTGCTTTTAGTACTGCTGACCGCGCTGCTGTGCGGATGTCATAGAGAGTGTAAACATACCAATAAGGAATTTGTCGGTGCATTTCCGGCATCCTGTACCTCTGTAGGTTACTCCGGCGATACCCGTTGCGCAGATTGCGGTATGGTATTTCAAAAGGGAAGCGAAATACCGGTTGCAGCGCACAAATGGGTGTTTGAGGGCGCGATTCCCGCCACTTGCACCGAAAGCGGAAGGACCGGTGTGGCTACTTGCGAAGTTTGCAAAGTGGTGGGACACAATGACGAGGAGGTCAAACCTATTGGCCACATCGAAGTGCAAAAGAATGTGATTCCCGCCACTTGTATGACCCTTGGTTATAGTGGCGATACTGTCTGTGCAGTGTGCGAGGAAGTGATCCGTACCGGCGGTGTTACCCCCTATGGAGATCATACCATGGAAGCCATTGGCTATAAAGCCCCCACCTGCACCGAAGAAGGTGACAGCGGCGACCTGACTTGCGTCCATTGCGGCAAGATTACAGAGACCAGTAAAAAACTTCCCATTATCGACCATATCACTGTCCTGCAACACCAGTCAGAGTCCACCTGTTACAGTACCGGATACAGCGGTGATGAAGTTTGCCAGATGTGCGGCGAGACGATAAAGTCCGGTGTCAGCATTCCCTTTGTGGCTCACAATCCTGTGTCTGATAATGCGGTTGCTGCCACCTGTATCACCCCGGGCTATACCGGTGATACATACTGCAGTTACTGCAATACCCCCCTCAGTACCGGTACAGAGATCCCCACCACCGGTCATGTGAACACGGAACTGAGAAATCAGATTCCCGCCACTGCCGCCGGAGAAGGATACTCCGGAGACCGTTACTGTACAGATTGCGATGCCTTGGTGGAGCAGGGACATAAAATAGAGAAACTCCCCAGCACCCCTGAATATAGTTGTGTTTCTGATGTGGAGAATGCTTTATTCACCAGTTTTAATACTGTTCGCACAGAGAATGGGGTGTCCACCTTGCAATATGATACATTTATGCATCAGACGGCCAATACTCGGGTGAAAGAGTATATTCAAAACCAGAGCAGCAACCCGGATGCGCAAGGCCAGATCATTGCATCTGCGGCGTCTGCGGACGGTCTGTTCTCCGCGTGGATGGCATCCGATGGGGATAAAGAGACCGTTCTGAACGGGGAATTTACCCATGTTTCTGTCTGTGTTGTCCTTGTGGACAATACATATTACGCGGTGGCGCTTTTCCGTTCCTGAAAATGTATTGGGTAAGGGCCTATCCCTCGTCCACACCGGCACCATCATGGTGAATCCAATTAAAATTTTAACAATGAGGTGTTAGTATGATTGAAAATTATATGGTTTGCAACTGCAAGCAGGTCAGTTACGGTGATATTTTAGATGCAATTCACGGACTGCCGAATTTGGAAGATGTTTTGACCGCTTTTGAGAGCGTGAAGGAAGTCACCCATTGCTCCACCGGCTGCGGCGGCTGCCATGACAAGGTCATGCAAGTCATTTCCGATGTAATGATGGGTCACAAATAACACCTCTCTAACCAAAAAATATTTTGGGCAGCGGAAAATTCTCCGCTGCCCCTTTTATAGCAAAAAGGCGCCTGTGCGCCGGAAAGGAATATTATGGAACTGAAAGAAGAAGGCTTGATCCCCGTGGTCAAAGCAGAGAAAGATTGCGATGTGTACTGTCCCATCTGCCGCAAAATTCTGCCGATCAAGGCAGGGGAAGTGATTCCCCGCTGCTGCGGCAAGGTGATGGAGAAAATGTAATCCGGTCTTGCGTTTTGATTGGATCGTGCTATACTGAAAGAAAAACGAAAAGAGGAACATTTTTATGAAAAAATGGATCGCTGCGGTGCTGCTGATCGCAATATTGTGCGCGTTGCTGGCCGGCTGCAAGGCTAAGATCACCGGCGAACAGGCTTATCAGGTGGTACTGGAGGACTTGGGTACGATGGCGGAATATGCGGCCAACCCTCATATTCACACCGGCACCTATGAAAATAAGCCCTGCTTCGATATTTATGTAACGGTGAACGGTCTGCCCCTGCAGTATAGCGTTTCCCAGTCCGGCAAGATCCTCCACAAAGGTCCCGGCGAACACAGTCATTAACCTGATAAAAATGGCACACGGAGTAATCCGTGTGCCATCGTTTTTTTATTTTTTCAGACTGTTATTGGTGCAGTGGACGGTATAGTCGCCGGTGCCATCGTTCCAATCTCTCAATTTGTAGAGGGCGCTCCACTGAGTGGTGGTACCCTGATAGGTGATATTGGTCAGACCAGAGCAGCCTTGGAAGGTCTTGTTGCCGATCTTGGTCACCGATTTGGGCATATAGACGGTGGTAATGAAACCGCGGTTGGAGAAAGCATTATCACCGATGGCAGATACCTTATAACCGGCGATGGTGTCCGGAATGATCAACTGATGGTCGGTGTAGTCCCCAATGCCGGTAATGGTACAGGACACACCGTCAGAATTGATGTCGTAAGTAAAGGGGATAGAGTCGATGGGGGGGATGATCAGGGATTCCTGCACGATGGCGCGGCAGTCTATGCACGCGATCTTATCAGTCCGACCCGGGGTGGATGCAGTGGCGGCGTAGCCGGGGATGGTGGTGGTATTGTGATCGGCCTTACTTAGGTTGGCGATCAGCAGTTCCTGACTGCATTGGGAGCATTCCTGCACCTGCTCACCGGTAGACTGGCAAGTGGCTCTCTTCCGGATCAGCCAGGGGCCGGGGGAGTGGCTGGTCTTGGGGATCACCTCTGTCTCCACCTTCTGGTGACACAGGGAACATTCTTTGTATCGACTGCCCTCGGTGGTGCAGTTGGAGGTCTTTTCCACGATCCAGTTGCCGAGAATGTGGTCGCAGTTATTTACGGTTTCTTCCGGTTCGGTCTCTTCCGGCTTGGTTTCTTCCGGCTGGGTCTC
Organism: Faecousia sp.; assembly: GCA_045538595.1. GTDB lineage: Bacteria > Bacillota > Clostridia > Oscillospirales > Oscillospiraceae > Faecousia. Next base: position 5,004 of record JAZSRS010000009.1, read on the forward strand.
CTCCGGCTCAGTCTGCTTGGGCAGGGTCTCTTCCGGTTGGGTAGGTTTCGTGGTGGGAGTGGTGTCCGCGGTGGATTCCGTTGTGGGGTCAGACTGGGGGGGATTGGGCTTTTTCTTGCAGCCAATCAAGCACAGGAAAATGCCCAGCAGCAGGACCACCAGAGTCAAAAGCCGCAACGTATGTTGCCATTTGGTTGTTTTCATATGATCGCTCCTCATTTTGTTTGCCAAACAAGCCAAAAACTTCATTTCCTGCATTCAGTATAGCAAAATGCCAAAGAGAATGCAAGAAGAAAGGGGAAAAGTGTCAAATGCCAAGGAAAGTACCCTCGCCTGCGCATTGATTTTTATGCCGGTAGAAGATGTTCATATACTTTAATGCGTTGAACCGGCTGTCACCCTTGACCTGGAACAGGCCGTCGGCGTGGTAAATGTTCAGTTTGTTTTTGCCAAGGACGGTAATGACATTGCATTCGGAGAAAAACAGCGTCCGGTGGCCAATCTGCAATCGGTTGCCGTAGAGGGCGAGGCTGACGCTTTTTTCCAGCACCACCTTGCGCTTGTAGGGCTCTACCAGACTGAGCATTACAGTGTCCTGATACAGCGGTTTTTCTGTGTGTACGGTGGTGTCCATCTGGTTTACATAATCCTGCTGGTACTGATACCACTGGGCCACATAGGGGAAGGGGAAATCGCATCCAATGCCCTGCAGGCGCTGGTTGGGCAGGTAACGGATCTGTCGGGAACAGGATTTGCAGGTGATGATGTCCCCCTCACTATGGAATTCCGCAAGGCCGCACCAGGGGCATATGTACATGGCCCGCTCCAAGTACTCTGCCAGACGCTTGTGGTGGAATTCCTGCCCATTTTGGGTCTCGTCCACGAAGAGTTCTTGTTGCAGCAGGTGGTACAGTTCTTCTTTGGAAAGGTCAGCAAATTCCTCCGGCTCAATGACCCGGCTCACATAGGCTTTCATCTTGCCTTTGCGGCACACATCGCTCCAGCGGGGGTGGATGCCGTAACCGCCTTCGATCCGGAAAATGGCCACAGGCAGACCCAACTTCTTCACCAGACCCGTAATGGCGGGATTGCTGTGACAGGGTAGGCCGCTGAAGGTACGGTTGCCCTCGGGAGCCAAGGCGATACTGCCACCTTCCCGGGCTACCTTAATGCAGGTTTTCACCGCCTGGATATCGGTGGTCTGCTTCTTAATGGGAATGGGCGCCACCGCCCACCGCAGCAGTTTGGACAGGAAACCTAAGTTGAACAGGTCTTCCGATGCCACAAAATACATAGGCCGGGGGAACAGGGCCAAACTGACAAAGAACTGGTCGAATGCAGTCTGGTGATTCATCAGCACCACGCACTGCCGGTTTTTCAGTTCCTTGGAGGGTTGAATATCAATGTGGTACTTCCATTTTGTCCACAGGACAAACACCGGATAGATCAGCCGTGTAATCACTTTATGCCGGGTCAGTACCCATTTTTTTGATGTTGTTTTGGTCTGCATAGGGTTACCTCATAAATAGAATCGTATGGATAGTTTATCATTTTACCCCGGGTATGTCAAGAAAAGTACAGTCGAAGGCTGAGGGGAAAGGGCTTGGGATTCTTACAGATTGCAAAATGGATCCATATTTGTTATAATATAAAATCATTTGTGAGAAAATGGGGGTATTTGTATGAATATCATCATTGCCGGCGCCGGTAAAGTGGGTAAAGTCTTGCTGCGGCAACTGACTGCCGAGGGCCACGCCCTGACGGTGATCGACCAGGATAGCCGGGTATTGGAAGAACTGGTGGTGCGGTACGACGCCATCGGCGTGCAGGGCAACTGCGCCTCCAAGGCGATCTTGCTGCAGGCAGGGGTAGAGGATGCAGACCTTTTGATCACCGCTACCAACGCCGACGAGATCAACCTGCTGTGCTGCCTGACGGCTCACGGCATCAACCCCAATATACATACCATTGCCCGCATCCGGGATCCGGAGTACACCGAGCAGATCATGACCATGCGGGAGACATTCCCCCTGTCTATGACAGTCAATCCGGAGAAATTGGCGGCGATGGAAATCGAACGGCTGCTGAAATTCCCGGGATTTCTGCGGCGGGAGTTTTTTGCCAAGGGTCGTTCCCAGATCGTGGAATTGCGGATCGACGGCAAGAGCAAACTGAAAGACGTGGCCCTGATGGATATGGGCAATGTGGTCAAGTGCCGGGTGCTGGTCTGCGCGGTACTCCGAGACGGACAGGCTATGGCTCCCAGCGGCAACTTCGTGCTGCAGGAAGGGGATCGGATCTTCGTTACCGCTCCCACTTCCGACTTGGCAAAACTGCTGAAAAACTTGGATATTGTTACTCGCCGGGTGCGCCGGGTGCTGCTTTGCGGCGGCGGCCGTGTGAGTTTTTACTTAGCAGGTCTTTTGGAGAAGGACGGCATCTCCGTCCGACTGCTGGAAAAAGACGCTCAGCGGTGTAAGGAACTGGCGGAAGCCCTGCCGGATACCGATGTGATCCGGGGGGATTGCAGTGACCAGTCAGTGCTGGACGATCAGGGTATCGACCAGTGCGATGCGGTCATTGCCCTGACCGGTTTGGACGAGACCAATATGATCTTGTCCTTGTACGCCGCCGGTCGAGGCGTAACACAGACCGTCACCAAACTTAGCCGGGAGGAAAGCGTCAGCATTGCCAATTCTATGGCTTTGGGCAGCATCATCAGCCCTAAGGAACTGTGCAGTAACACCATCGTGCGGTATGTCCGGGCTATGGAGAATCAAACCGGCGCGGCGGTGTCTGTCCATACCATCGCAGACGGACAGGCGGAAGCAGTGGAATTTGTGGTGGAGGAAAATACCCCCAACTGCGATGTGCCTCTGAAAAATATCCGACTGCAGCCGGGCGTGCTGATCTCGTCCATTACCCACGGCTCTGTGGCCGAAGTACCTAACGGTGAATCCCGGTTTGTTCCCGGAGACCGTCTGGTGGTGGTTACCGGCCGCCGGGGAATGCTGCAGCAGTTGGACGACATTTTTGCATAGGGTGGACCGGTTATGAACTTTAAGATGATGGGGAGATTTATCTCTCAAATTATTGCCATCGAAGGGGCATTTCTGATCCCGGCGCTGGCTATCAGTTTGGGATACGGCGAGATGCCTGCGGTAAAGGCGTTTTTGCTGACCCTTGGGATTATGGCGGTGTTGGCAGGGGGAATGTACCTGCTGTGCCGCCGGGCGGGGAAACTCTTTGGCGCAAGAGAAGGTCTGGTGTGCGTGGCATTCAGTTGGATCGTCATGAGTTCGCTGGGGGCGCTGCCCTTTGTGCTTAGCGGCCAAGTCCCCCGATATATAGACGCGCTGTTTGAGATCGTCTCCGGTTTTACCACTACCGGCGCATCGGTGATCGCCGATGTGGAAGGCCTGTACCGTGGACTGCTGTACTGGCGGAGTTTTTCCCACTGGATCGGCGGTATGGGTGTGCTGGTGTTTCTGCTGGCCATTCTGCCGGGCAGTCAGGGTTCGGGATTTACCATGCACCTGCTGCGGGCGGAGAGTCCCGGCCCGGATGTGGGTAAATTAGTGCCGAAAATGCGGCAGACCGCCCTGATTTTGTACTGCATTTATATTGTTATGACCATTGTGAATGTGATTTTCCTGCTGGCTGGAAAAATGCATTGGCTGGACGCCCTGTGTACCGCTTTCGGCACGGCGGGTACCGGCGGTTTTGGCGTATATAACACCTCGCTAACCAATGTGAGTCCCTACATTCAGAATGTGACCACGGTGTTTATGTTCTTGTTTGGCGTGAACTTCAGTATCTACTATCTGCTGTTGATGGGCAATCTCCGCAGCGCATTTAAGGACGAAGAACTGCGGCTCTATGTGGGACTGGCCATTGCCTGTGTGGTGGCGCTGGTGTTTTCCGTTCGGCCGCTGTACGGTACGCTGGAAGAGACAATTCGCCACGCGGCATTTCAGGTGTCCTCCATTATGACCACCACCGGATACACCACCGCAGACTATGATCTATGGCCTGCGGTCTCCAAGGGTATTTTGCTGCTGCTAATGATCGTTGGCGCTTCTGCCGGCTCTACCGGCGGCGGATTGAAGTGTATGCGGGTGTTGCTGCTGTTCAAGGTGCTGCGGCGGAATATCCGGCAGATCCTCAATCCCCGGAAAGTGCTGGTGGTGCGGAGCAACGAGAAAGTGGTGGACGAAAAGATCTTGGCCAACACCAATGCTTACCTGGCCGCCTATGTGATCATTGTGGTGGTTAGCACCCTGATCCTGTCGCTGGACGGATTCGGTTTGGAGACCAATCTCTCTGCGGTGTTGGCGACATTCAATAACATCGGTCCCGGTATGGCGGCGGTAGGCCCTACTTGTACATATGCCGCCTACGGTGTTCTCTCCAAACTGACCATGATCCTCATTATGCTGGCCGGCCGGTTGGAGATCTTTCCCATTCTGGTGCTGTTTTCCAGAAGCACCTGGAACAAGAAATAAGAAGAACCTGTTTGACAAATGAAGTGCCCCAGTTTGTGCCGCCCGCACAAACTGGGGCAGTTTAGTTTCTTTAAC
>JAZSRS010000075.1:0-13114 GCA_045538595.1 Faecousia sp.
GGGTCTGACCTCTGCTATCGTCAACCCCAACGACCGCAGACTGATGGAAACCATCAAGTCCTGTGACATCTTCAAGAACCACGTGCTGTACTCTGACAGTTACCTGGATATGTAATTTTCCCCGCGTTTTATGGCAGGGAGGGAAGACTCCCTCTCTGCCATTATGCTTATTTGTAAGAAAACTGTATATTCAGCCATTGTGCTTGATATAAAAATTTATCTGGAGGAAATATCATGAGTGTATTAACCGATCTGATTTACGGCGGCTCTAATGCCGTTGCCGGCCTGACCGAAGGCGCAGTGAATGCTGCCATTGAAAAATACGGCGCAGACCATCCTGTTGCGTTCCCCGATACTGCTTATTATTTCCCCACTATTTATGCCGCTACCGGCGTAAAGGTGAAGACTTTGGGCGACTTGACCGCCTGCGTGGGTGTACTTAAGAGTCTGATCACCAATCAGGAAGACTTAGGCCAGGCGCTGAACGCCGGTTTGGCCACCGCTGTTGGCGCTGAGATCATCGAAGGCCTGAAGTACGCCGAAGGCGGCAATCCCTATGAAAATGACTCCGGTATCGGCTTCGTTCCCGATCCTATTATCCGTAGCCTTGGTGTGCCTCTGGTTACCGGCGATATCCCCGGCGTGGCCGTGGTGCTGGGCAAGGCAGAGAATCCCGAAGATGTTGTGAAGGTTGTAAAGGACTACCAGTCCAAGGGCATTATGACCTTTATGGTAGGCGATGTCATCGAGCAGTGCGCCGAGGGTGGCGTCCGTATGGGTCTGGAATTCCGCGTGATTCCTTTGGGCCACGATGTAACCTCCGTGATCCATGTGGTTACCGTTGCTGTCCGCGCAGCGCTGATTTTCGGTAATGTGCAGCCCGGCGATCTGGGCGGCCTGCTGGATTACACCAAGAACCGCGTCCCCGCATTCGTCAACACCTTTGGCGCTATCGACGCTGTGGTGGTCTCCGCCGGCGCCGGCGCCATTGCGTTGGGCTTCCCCGTCATCGTGGATATCGACCTGGCTGAGAATCAGGTTCCCGGCGCATTGGAGTCTGTATGCGACCACAATGACACTGTGAAGAAGTCCTTGGAACTGCGGAACATCAAGATCAAAGTAAAAGAACTGCCCATTCCTGTGGCATTTGCCGCTGCATTCGAGGGCGAAATTATCCGTAAGGCGGATATGCACAACGAGTTCTGGTCCTCCAAGAACCCCACCGCTGAATTGGTGGTTATGCGGGAACTGAGCGAGGTGGAAGATCACAAGATCACCGTTATCGGACCGGATCTGGACCAGGCCAACGAACTGGCTTTGGCCACCTATGTGGAAGTTGCCGGTAAGAAGATGCAGGTGGACTTCGAGTCTGTTATCGAGCGTAAGTTCCACGCTTGGTTCAACTATATGGAAGGCGTTATGCACACCGGCCAGCGGAATCAGGTCCGTGTCCGTGTCAGCAATGCTGCTTTCGAAGCAGGCCTGCGGCTGAAAGACTTTGCTGAGGTTCTGTATGTGATGATCATGGACGAGTTCGACGCCGTTGTGGACAAGTGTCAGATCACTCTGATCACCGACGCTGCCGAAGCCGGCAAGTTCCGTGATGAAATCGCAATGCCCCGTTATGCCCAGAGAGATGACCGTCTGGCCTCTATGACCGACGAAGCCGTGGACCGTTACTACACCTGTATCCTGTGCCAGTCCTTTGCACCGGCACACTGCTGCGTGGTTACTCCCGAGCGTTTGGGTCTGTGCGGCGCAGTGTCTTGGCTAGATGCTAAGGCCACCAACGAACTGGATCCCAACGGTCCTTGCCAACCTATCCTGAAGAAGGGTCTCATCGACGAGCGTACCGGTCGTTACGAAGAAGTCAACCGCATGATCAATGAGGCCACCCACGGCGCAGTGGAAAATGTTACCCTGTACTCCATTTTGGAAGATCCCATGACCTCCTGCGGCTGCTTCGAGTGCATCTGCGGTATCGAGGCTTGCTCCAGCGGCGTTGTGGTCGTTAACCGTGAATACAAGGGCATGACTCCCGCCGGTATGACCTTCGGCGAACTGGCTTCCTGCACCGGCGGCGGTGTGCAGACTCCCGGCTTTATGGGCCACGGCCGTCATTTCATCGCATCCAAGAAGTTCCTGGCTGCGGAAGGCGGCGTGGAGCGTATCGTATGGATGCCCAAGGAACTGAAGGACGACGTTGCCGAGCGTCTGAATAAGACTGCTTTGGAACTGTACGGCATCGAAAACTTTACCGATATGGTGGCAGACGAAACCGTTACCACCGACGCAGAGGAACTGCTGACCTGGCTGACCGAAAAGGGTCACCCGGTTCTGGGTCTGGAGCCTTTGATGTAATGTAACCCCCTAAAAAGGCTGCGGCAACCGCCGCAGCCTTTTCCCAAGATAAAAACAGGCGGATCGACAATGGCGATCCGCCTGTATACTTTTACTGCATCAGATAGTCAATAAATTGCCGGGACAAATCCTGCCGGGGCGTATTGGCGATGACACCAATATACAATGTCGTATTGGGGAAGTAGTAGGAAGACTGGAATTTCTCCCGGTCACTGATGTCAATGCCTACTGGAATGGGGTCGGTCATGGTCTCCGGTTTTTTGGGATCGGGAACATCCCGCAAACTGGTATCCACCGCCGTGCCCGGCTCCGCATTCAACCCTTTTAGGACCGCGCCGTCGATGTAGTACAACCGGTCAGACAGTTTTTCCAGGGTATCTGCGTCCAGAAATGTTCGCAGATCCATAAAGATACCGCCGGCACTGTATGCGCATACCCGGAAAGAATCCTTTTGTCCCACCACAAAGTCCAATTCCTCGGTGGTGATACCGGCCACGATTCGCTGGAAGGAAGTGATGTCGTTTTTGTTGCGGCCGTCTTGCAACATCACATCGGTGTAGAAAGCGGCTTCCTGTTTCTTGGTGTCGATTCCCGCAAGGTCATAAAATCCCTGCATAAATTCTTCGTCGTCTACCGTGATGGCGCAGTTCAGCAGGATACCGGAAAATACGATCTCTTTCCGATTGATAATGCCGATAACGCCTTGCACCAGCAGCACGATGGCCAGCACAACTGCCAATACGTGCCACTTGTAGTAGTCCCAAAAGTAATGCCAGCGCTCTTCTTTCGGCTGCTGTTTGATGTTGGCGTGTTCTTTTTTGATGTATTCCAGAATCGTCATAACTTACAGAGCCTTGTTGTTCAGCCGCTCGCCCACGGCTCCGCCCGGATGGATCAGGGCAAACTGCTCAGCCTGATAGCCGGTCTCTTCAATGACCGCTGCCTGAAGGGCATGGAAGATCATACACAGAGCGGTGGTAGATGTAGTGCCTTGGGCGTTCCACTTGTCGGTTTCTTTATTCACGTGCTGCTTCAGCACCACATCGGCAGCCTGCGCCAAGGGGGATTCCATATTCTCCGTCACGGTGATGAGGGACACGCCTTTGGCTTCGCAGATGTCCACAATGGGCAGCAGTTCTTTGGTTTTGCCACCGCGAGAGGCGAAGATCATCACATCGCCATTCTGCAAAAAGCCGGTAGCACCGTGAACAGCCTCGGCAGGGGAGATGAAGCGGGCAGGCCGCTCGATGCAACACATCAGATGTGCCATATGCTGGCAGATAATGCCGGAATGGCCGCAGCCGCAAGTGCCGATGCGGGGGGCATTGCTCAGCAGTTCTACCGCTTTGGCGAACTGCTCTTCATCAATATAATCTTTCATTTCACAGATACAGGCCTGCTCAATATCGTAAGCATCCCGGATCGCTTTCAAACTTTCAGGTTTCATAGAAGATCCTCCTAAATTTTTCTTTTCGCCCAGTATAGCACAATTTTTCCCCCGCTTCAAGGCGTACAAAGAAATTTTACAAAAAGCGAGAAATTTGTTATGCAAAAATGTGGAAAACTGGTTGGTATCAATTGACAAATTGCCTTTTGGGGGTTATGATAGGTATAATTAAAAGTATGCCAAAATGAGGTGTATGGAATGAATGTGTTGTAGGCGGGATTCAGCCGGGTGAATATCACTCCACCTATGGGCACAGAGATCGTGGGATACTTCCATCCCCGGTATGCCAAGGGTATTTTGGATGAGTTGGAAATCAACACTTTGGCATTGTCCGACGGCAAGAACCAGGTATTGATTCTCAGCGCAGACCTTTGTTTCATTAGCAACGCGGTGCAAAAATCCATCTGTGAAAATATTTGCCGGGCCACCGGCCTGTCTGCAGATCAGATTTTTATTCACGCTACCCATACCCACACCGGTCCGGTGGTGAGTTTGGAAGGTAAAAACGGTATGGCTGTCTCCGGCGCAGATGACCGGAGCGTGGCTATCAATCGGGAATACGGCCAGATCCTCTGTAGAAAATTTGCCGATGCTGCGATGCTGGCGCTGCAGGATCTGAAGCCTGCCAAAATGGGCTGGGCTGAGGGCATCGCTCCCAATATCGCTTTTGTCCGCCGCTTCCGTATGAAGGACGGCAAAGTGCGTACCAACCCCGGCGTGGGAAACCCGGACATTCTCCATCCCATCGGAGATGTGGACGAGCGGGTGAATGTGCTGCGGTTTGACCGGGAAGGATTCGATACCATCGTTCTTGCCAACCTGGGCTGCCACCCGGATGTGGTGGGCGGTGACCTGATTTCCGGTGACTGGCCCACACTGTACCGCCACCGCCTGGAAAAGGCTATGGACAACGTAAAGACCTTGTTTATCAATGGCGCTGAGGGCGATGTTAACCACGTGAATGTGAATGCCAAAGACGGCGATTTGAACGATACCTTTCATGATTTTGACGATGTGTCCCGGGGTTACGGCCACGCCCGGCATATGGGTAATGTGATCGCCGGCGCGGTGATGCAGGTGTACGACAAGGTGAATTACATAGATGTGGAATCTGTCCATAGCCGGGTGCAGGCCATCTCCGTTCCCTCTAATATGCCCAAACCGGAGGAACTGCCCCTTGCTCATAAGTATAACGACCTGCACAAAGCGGGAAAGGACAGTGCGATTCCCTTTGAGGGTATGGAACTGACCACTGTGGTGGCTGAGGCTGCCCGGATGGTGCGTCTGGCAGAAGGCCCGGCTACATTCTCTCTGAATATCACCGGTGTGACCATCGGCGATGTGGCACTGTTGGGTATTCCCGGCGAACCTTTCAATGGGGTAGGCGTGGGTCTGAAGAAAGCAGAGGGTTGGCGTTTGGTGTTGCCTTGCTGCAATGTCAACGGCGCGGCAGGCTATTTCCCTATGCAGGACTCCTACGACGAAGGCGGTTATGAGGCAAGATCCTCCAGTTACAAAGCCGGCACGGCAGAGCAACTGATTGCTGATGGTATTCAACTACTGAATTCCCTGCGCTGATAGCGCAAATATACATATTTGAGAGGTTAACTTATGAGTAACTGTAAGATCAAAGCGCCGTTTTTTGAGATCGGCCCCAAGTCCTACCTGTATGGCGATCAGATCCTGGATCTGGCAAAGGCCGCTGATGCCGCAAGTGAAAAGTACGGCGTAGATGTGCTCTTTACCTGCCCTGTTGTGGATATTCGCCGTGTCAAGGAGAACACCAAGCATATCCATATTTTTGCTCCCCATATGGATCCTATTCCCGTGGGCCGCGGTCTGGCAGACATTCTGCCGGAATCTCTGGTTGCCGCCGGCGCAGAAGGTGTTATGCTGAACCATGTGGAAAAGCCTGTAACCTTTGAGGTTCTTGCCGAGACCATCAAGCGGGCCGATGAAGTGGGCCTGACCACCATCGTCTGCGCCGACTCTATGGCAGATGCTTCCAAGATCGCGACTCTGAACCCGGATATTATCGTGGCTGAGCCTTCTGAATTGATCGGCACCGGCGTCAGCGTAGGCCCTGAGTATGTAGAGGCCGCTACCAAGTGCGTCAAAAGCGTCAACCCGGATATTCTGGTGTTGACCGCCGCCGGTATTGCCAACGGTACCGATGTATATAACACCATCATCGCCGGCGCCGATGCCACCGGTTCTTCTTCCGGCGTGGCCAAGGCTGCTGACCGCAGCGCTATGGTGGACGAAATGATCGCCGCAGTCCGTAAGGCATGGGATGAACGCCACGCCTGAATATAAAAAAGGAAAATAAATTTTTTGGAGGATACATATTATGGAATTCAAGGTTTATCAAAAAGAACTGCAGCTGCAGTCCCGCGGCTGGATCCCTACCTTCCACGACATTTCCAAGGAAGTTATGGAGATCGTGAAAGAGTCCGGCGTTAAGAACGGTACTGTTGCCGTGGTTTCCCACCACACCACTTGCTCCGTGATGGTGCAGGAATGCTCCCACGACATCGACTCCTTCGATCTGGAGTTCCTGCAGCACGACCTGCTGGACATTATGCGCAAGATGATCCCCGACTACACCAACGAGGGCGACTACCGTCACCCTGGCCCCATCCACGCACAGTTTGGCCGCTATGTTGACGAGCCCGGTAACTACACTTCCATGAACACCGACGGCCACCTGCGCAGTGTGTTCTTTGGCCGTTCCGAGACTCTGACCATTAAGGACGGCAAGTTGGACGGCGGTGAGTTTGCACACACCTACTTCATCGACTGGGACCATGTTCGCGCCCGTCCCCGTCAGGCTAATATCACCGTTATGGGTACCACTGAAGATGTGAACGATCGCAAGTGGAAGAACGGCGAGACCATTAATACCCTGCGGAAGTTCACCCCCGAGGAGAAGGCTTACGACCTGCACTACGATAACCAGTTGGAAGGCCGCGTATAATCGGAGGAATACATAATGAACACGTTACAGGCTGGATACAGCAAAGTGAATATTAACCCCATGCTGGGCATTCCTATCGGCGGTTATTTTAAACCCCGTTCTGCTGAGAAGATCCTGGACGATCTGGAGATTGTTGCTGTTGCGCTGGCTTGCGGCGAGGCTAAGACCCTGCTGATGACTGTGGACAATCTTCACCTGAATACAGATATAATCCAGGCGTGGACGGAAAAGATCAGCGAAAAGACCGGTGTAGCCAAGGAAGGTATCTTCATTCACTCCACCCATACCCATACTTCCGGCATGCTTTCTCTGAACAGTGAGAATGAACTGGTACAGGAATACACCGCATTTACAGAAAAGCGTATCGTGGATGCTGCAGTTGTTGCACTGGAAGACCTGAAGCCCGCCAAAATGGGTTGGGCCGTGGGTAAAGCCCCCAACATTTCCTTTGTGCGCCGTTTCCGCATGAAGGACGGCAAGGTCCGCACCAACCCCGGCGTGGGCAACCCTGACATTCTCCACCCCATCGGCGATGTGGATGACCGTGTGAATGTTGTCCGCTTTGACCGGGAAGGCGCTGATACCATCGTACTGGCCAATATGGGTTGCCACCCTGATGTGGTTGGCGGCAACAATATCTCTGCTGACTGGCCCGCTATGTTCCGCCGCCGTCTGGAGAAATCTCTGGACAATGTGAAGGCCATCTTCTTCAATGGCGCTCAGGGCGACATCAACCACGTGAATGTAAACGCCAAGGACGGCGACTTCAATGACACCTTCCATGATTTTGACGATGTGGATCGCGGCTATGGCCACTCCCGCCACATGGGCAATGTGGTTGCCGGCGCTGTTCTGCAGGTGTACGATAAGGTGAACTACCGGGATGTGGATACCATCCGGTTCGCCCAGAGAATTTCCAACCTGCCCTCCAATATGCCCAAGCCTGAGGATATGCCTTTGGCTCACAAGTATAACGATCTGCACCTAGCAGGCCGTGATGATCTGATTCCTTTCGAGGCAATGGAACTGACCACCGTAGTGGCCGAAGCCGGCCGCATGGTCCGTCTGGAGCACGGCCCCGAATCCTTCCCCTTGGGTCTGAGCGCGATTGCAGTTGGTTCTGTGGCTCTGCTGGGCATTCCCGGTGAGCCTTTCAACGGCGTTGGCCTCGGCATCAAGGAAGCCGAGGGCTGGGAAATGGTTATGCCCTGCTGCCTGACCAATGGCTCTGAAGGTTACTTCCCCATGCAGGACTCTTATGATGAGGGTGGTTACGAGGCAAGATCTTCCCGTTATAAGGCGGGTACTGCGGAACTGATCGTGGAAGAGAGCAAGGCTTTGCTGGATACTCTGCGCTAAGGAGGGGATATTATGACCGCTATTATCAACGCAGAACTGATTATGAAGGATCATTTTATTCCCGAAGCAGTTCTGTTTATGGAGGACGGCGTGATCCGGGGATTCGGTGAAATGCGCAATACTCCCATTCCTGAGGGTTGTGAGATCATTGACGCTGAGGGCGCTTATGTAGGCCCCGGCCTGATCGATACCCACAACCACGCCGGTGGCGGCAAGTGGGTCTTCGAAGACCCTGCCCATGCTGCCCAGTTCAATCTGCAGCACGGTACCACCACCATGCTCCCCACCTTGTACTTCAATCAGAACAAGGAAAACCTGCTGGAGCAGATCGCTACCATGAAGGCCGCTATGCAGACCCCCGCGTGTGCAAGTTTTATTGGCCTGTATATGGAAGCCCCTTATATGAACCCTAAGTTCGGCGCTGACCGGGAGGGTAACCCCTGGAAAGGTCCTATCTGCAAAGAGGACTACCAGCCGCTGATCGACGCAGCCGGTGATGCTGCCTATGCTTGGTGTGTCGCCCCCGAGCGGGAGCATATCGAGGAATTCGTCCGGGATGCCAAAATGGCAAACCCCAAGGTGATCTTCACCGTGGCCCATTCCGAAGCATCCCCCCAGCAGATCGAGGCGCTGATGCCCTACGGTCTGAAAGTAGGCACGCACCACACCAATGCCACCGGCGACCTGCCCAAGTACCCCGAGTGCCGGGGTGTCTGCGTGGACGAGACCGTCAATTACAATCGGGAGATCTACGCCGAACTGATTTGCGATAGCCGTGGTATCCATGTGGATCCCTACATGCTGCGACTGGTGCGCCGCATCAAGGGCGATGACCGGATTATGCTGGTTTCCGACTCCTGCGTATTCGATGGCCCTGTGCCGGAAGGTTACGACGGGGTAACGGATATCAATTTCGACTGGGAAGGCGAGATCGCCGGCTCCAAACTGACTTTGGATGTGGCCTGTCGGAATATGATGAAGCACACCGGCGCATCGTTGGTGGATGTATTCAATTTCGCCTCCTACAACCCCGCCAAGTGCTACGGTATGACCGACCGGGGCGAGATTGCCGTTGGCAAGCGTGCCGACCTGATTTTCGTTGACCACAAAATGAATGTGAAAAAAGTAATTTTAAAAGGAGAGACTGTACAATGAAAGACTTCATCACAGATCCCGCAACCAAATTTGACTTCCAGCCTCACGACTTTGTCCCCTTTAAGGACAAGAAAGTCTGCGAGTATGTTCGCAGCCTGAGCGGCAAGGATCTGGAAAAGCGCGAGCCTTGGTGGCATCCCGAATTCGATGTGAAGGTCATTATGAACCCCCATCCCATTCTGATCGCTACTCTGTTCTCCCGCCTGAAGGCTGCTTCCGAAGCCGGCAAGACCTTCACCATGATTCTGGGCAACCCCGAACCTGACACCTACATCCCTCTGGCACAACTGATCAACTACTTCCAGGTGGACTGCTCCAAGGTGCACCTGTTTGCCGAGGACGAGTGGGCTGACGATCAGGGCAACATCGCCCCCATCACCTACGAGGCTGGTTTCGCACACTCCATGATCAAGTACTTCTACTACCAGATCGACGAGAAACTGCGTATGCCCATGGAGAATGTTCACTTCCCCACCAACGCTAACATTGCCGACTACTCCAAGATCATCAATGATATCTCCGAAGGCGGCGCTGACATCGCTTCCACCTCTCCCGGTTGGGCTGGCCACATGGCTTTCGTAGATCCCATCCCCGAGTTCATCGGCTCCGGCGACATCGAAGAGTGGCTGAATCAGCCTGCTCAGATCGTGAAGTTGCACCCCATGACCATTATGCAGAACTCCCTGAACGGCACTTTCGGTCAGTCCGGCGACATCGCAAATGTTCCTCCTTGCGCCGCTACCATTGGACCTCTGGATGTTATGCGCGCTAAGGAGCGTATCGAGGTTCACGCACTGGCTACCTGCGGTACTTTCTCCTCTTGGCAGAGAATGACCTCCCGTCTGTGCACCCACGGCCCGATCACTCCCTACCTGCCTTCCACTATGCTGCAGACCAAGAAGACTCAGGTCTACATCAGCGAAGAACTGGCTGCTCCCTTCGAGTGCTGGGAAAAGGTCGGCTACTAATCTATTTCCAATGCAAGGCTGCCACATATTTTGTGTGGCAGCCTTCCCAAAATTTACCCAAAAAAGGGGAGAACAGTAAATGTATATCGGTGTTGACTTAGGCAGTACCAATTTGAAAGCGGCCCTATACGACGAAAATCTGACCTGTGTTGCCCAAAAAGGTGCGCCTGTGGAGTACATCCGGCAAGGGGAGTTTATCGAATTTGATGCCCAAAAATATTGCCAAAGCCTTCTTGCAATCCTGCAGGAGTTGATGACAGAAAACCCCGGAAAAGTGGCGCAGATCGCCTTTACCGGCCAGGCGGAATCTTTGGTTTGCCTGAACGCAGCAGGCGACCCTGCCTATAACGCCATCTCTTGGATGGACGAGCGCTCCGATCAGGAGTGTGGGATTCTGGAGCAAAAATTCTCCCCGGAACTTTGCCACCGTAAAACCGGCCAGCAGGCGATCCTGCCCACTTGGCCGGCTACCAAAATTCTGTGGCTGCAGCGGAACAAACCGGAAGTGTTCCAAAGCATCGCCACCTATATGCTGCTGAAGGACTATATCGTCTATTGCCTCACCGGCAAGAAATGCGCTGATATGTCCATTGCAACCTTCTCTTTTTACTTTGACATTTACGGCAAATGCTACTGGACCCAGATGCTGGATGCCATTGGTATTACCGAAGAACAATTACCTCCGCTGGTGGAGCCTTGCACTGTGGTTGGCACTTTGTTGCCGGAGATCGCAGCAAAGACCGGCCTGACCCCGGACACAAAAGTAAATGTAGGCACACTGGACCATTTTGCCGGTATGATCGGCACTGGCAACACCGCCCCTGGCGGTATGACCCTCTCCACCGGCACCACCATGGTGCTGACCGCAATGGCAGAGGGAATCCCCGACCCGGATTGCGATATGGCGCTGCATTACGGCTTCCTGCCGGACACCTATATTATGCTGCCGGTGATGGAAAGCGGTGGCGTGTGCCTGGACTGGTTCCGCCGCACCTGTATGAACAATATGGATTACGACACCCTAAACAGGGAATTGCTGGCAGCGCCGGAATCGGGACTGCTGTTCCTGCCCTACTTAGTAGGCACTAATGCCCCGGAATTTGACCGGGAAGCCACCGGCGTGTTCTTTGGCCTGCGGCAGGAGCATACTGCCGTGCAGATGGCCAAAGCGGTGATGGAAGGCGTGTGTTTCGTCCTACGGAAAAACTGCGAAGACATTCTGTCTAAGGGTACAAAGATCCGCAGCATTGTAGCCACAGGCGGCGGTGCAAAGAGCCCCGTATGGTGTCAATTGCAGGCGGATATTACTGGACTGCCTGTGGAAGTTCCGGCAGTTACAGAGGCCGGATGTTTGGGCGCAGCCATGATCGCAGCCTGGAGCGAAGGCCAGTACAGAAGTTTGGAAGAAGCCGCCGGCGATGTGAAGATGGTCCGCAGTTATCAGCCTGCCCCCAGCGATACCCTGCAACAAAAATACCGAAAATTCTGCAGACTTTATGATGCTGCATTGGATATTGCGAAAATGAAATGAAAAGGAAGTGGAACGATGCGTAATTATACCGTTAAGAAGATCCAGGGCACACCGGATTGGAGCAAGATCCCCGTAATGCCCATTGACAATCATCTGTGGGAAGATCCCGTGGATATTACCGCCCAGGCCCAGATCTGCTGGGACGACGAGGCACTGTACCTGCGGCAAGAAGCGGTGGAAGCCAATATCCGCCGAGAGGAAAACGGCCCTTTGGCCCCTGTCTGCGACGACAGTTGTTTGGAATTCTTCTTCCGTCCCACAGAGCGTATGGACTACTTTAATATTGAGATCAACCCCAACCGGGCGATCTTCCTTGGTTTTGGCTACTGCCTGGAGACTCTGATCCGTTTGCAAGTACCCAAGGTGCAGGAACTGTTCGATATGCAGGTGGAAATGACCGACAAGGGTTGGGTGCTGACCTATAAAGTTCCTTTCTCCTTTATCCGTCGGTTCTTCCCGGAATTTGCCCCCACAGAGGGCGGCCATATCTATGCCAACGCCTACAAGTGTGGCGATGAGACTGTCCAGCCCCACTTTATGGCTTGGAATCCCATCGAATGGTTTGAGCCGGCATTCCACCGTCCTGAGCAATTCGGGTGCCTGACCTTCGGCGGCTACTAATTAAAGAATGCAAAGGAGCAACCACCCGGTTGCTCCTTTATTTATATAATGTATAAAACCGACTCTCTCTGTCCATACTCCTTTTTAAATTCTAAAAGGAGGATTATTATGGAAATTAAGGATATTATGACCCGACAGGTAGTCTCCGTGGCACCTACAGAAAGCGTGGAGGTGGCGGCCAGAACAATGGCCCAGTATAATATCGGTGCGCTGCCGGTGTGCAAAGAGGGTAAACTCTGCGGTATGCTCACCGATAGAGACATCGTTACCCGTTGCTTAGCCTCCAGCCGTCTGCCAAGGGATACCCAAGTCCGTCAGATCATGACCGAGCAGGTGACAGCCGTCCGTCCGGATATGGAGACCGGCGTGGCAGCCCACCTGATGGGTCGACTGCAAATCCGTCGTCTTCCGGTGGTGGAAAACGGCAGAATCTGCGGTATGGTCAGTCTGGGAGATATGGCAAATCACGAGGAAACCGCCATTGACGCAGGGGATGTTTTGACCGATGTCAGCAGTAATATTTCCGACAGATAAATACAGAAAAATTTTTTGAAAAAATGTGAAAAAAGTTATTGACAAAGGAAATATGCTGTGTTAGAATAATCAGGCTCACGCGAGAGCGGGGGGCGGATGTACCTTGTAAATTGAATAACGCAAAGACGAACAAGTAACACCTTGGACAATTAAAGTTTAAT
>JAZSRS010000069.1:0-3690 GCA_045538595.1 Faecousia sp.
TGGCAGGTGGGTTGCCGCTCCCAACCTTAGCTGCTCCCAACGTCCGCCTATCGTCAAAGCGTAGGCGGGAGGTCTGCAATCCGGAGGGGAAACTAACATCCCTATTAAATAATGTGGGTCCAAAAGGACACACCACGCACCAAGCAGGCGGTAAGTTATTCTTCGTCCTCGTAAAGGCTCTGCATGATCAGCTCATAAACGCTTTCCAGCTCGCTCTCATCCTCAATGGCGCACAGGATCGGCTCACCGTCCTCTTCCACAGACTTGAGGATACTCACTTCAAGATCAGCCTCACCCTCCTCTGTGCCGGCAGGAATCACGGCCAGATAGGTGCAACCGTTGTACTCCAGGGTGGACAGAACCTCCAATTCAAATTCCGTCCCGTCCTCGTCAACAATGGTCATAAAATCAGAACCGAAATCGTCGTGCATACTGCAAAAACCTCCTGTTTGAATCTGCTAATATTGTACTTGTTTTCCGCAGCAAAATCAAGAGGAAATCCTGCAACACCGTTTGCGTATTTATAGTATCTGTCAAAATTCAATAATTATTTAAAAACTGGGACTTTCATTTTGAATTGGGGTATGCTATAATCATACGCGTAGTGCTATCGGTTTATGCCAGTACGGAACAGATTTTTTACCATGCAGGCCTTAGGGCTGTTGTAATGGAGGTATAAGTATGAAAGAAAAAGATAATAAAGAAGAGATTGTCCGACAGGACTGGAAACCCCATTGGTCCATCGACATCCTTCATAAGATTTGGAAGTTTGTATTCGGCGCTGCCAAGATCGTTCTGGGCGCAGCGACCACAGTCCTGTTGATTTTTGTGGTCTGTGCATTTGTCCTTGTGGGTATTCTGGGCGATTACCTGGAGGAGGAAATTCTACCCTCCGCATCCCTTGTTCTGGAAAACTACAACATGGATGAACCGTCCTATGTTTACTTTGTAAACGGCGACGGCAATATCGAAGAACTCCAGCGTATCCACGCCAGCACCAAGTGGAAGAACGCCGAATATGAGGAGATTCCCGAAAATCTGATCAACGCCGCCGTCGCAATTGAGGACAAGCGTTTCTATGAGCACCAGGGCGTTGACTGGATCACCACCATCAAAGCCTTCGGTAATATGTTCCTGGGTGACGAGACTGTGGGCGGCTCCAGTATTACACAGCAGTTGATCAAAAACCGCACCAAGGCTGACAGCGTTACCGTTCAGCGTAAGGTGCTGGAGTTTTTCCGCGCCACCATCGTTGAGAAAAACTACGATAAAAAGACTATCATGGAGCTGTACATGAACTCCATCTACCTGGGCCAGGGCTGTCGCGGCGTCAAGAGTGCTGCGGAAACCTATTTCGGCAAGGAACTGCGGATGCTGTCCCTGGCAGAGTGCGCAAGTCTTATCAGCATTACTAATAACCCTTCGCTTTTTGACCCTTACAGCAAAAATGAGTTTGTGTACGACGGCGTCGTCATGAACGGCATGCAGCGCAACAAGCACCGCCAGAAGCTGGTGCTGATGGAAATGCTGAATCAGGGCTATATTTCCCGTGAAGAATACGACATGGCGCTGGCACAGGAGCTGGTTTTGAAGAACGGTGTGGACGAAGAAGACAAGTGGATGGACTGCACCAAGGAATCCTGCGGCTACGGCGGTCTTACAAAGACCTTCTCGAAAACCGGTGGCGGCACAGGTTACGTTTGTCCCAACTGCTCCACGGTGATCCCTATCGCCGAAAGCAATTCCCAGATCGTCTATACCTACTTTGTGGATACAGTTTTGGAAGATGTTGCCAAAGCACTTGCCGAACGTGACGGAATTACCGACTGGAACGACGATATCAGCCAGAACTATATGGAACTGATCAGCCGCAGCGGCTACCGGATCTATTCCACCTTTGACGAGGACGTGCAGCGGAAGGTTGATAACATTTATCAAAATCTGAGCCAGATCCCGTCCCCGTCCTCCAGCCGTCAGCTCCAGTCTGCCATCGTGATCATTGACAATGTCACCGGCGATGTTGTTGCCATGGCCGGTGGTGTCGGCAAGGAAAAGGAACACTTCGGTTATAACCGTGCGACCCAGGCCAAGCTGCAGCCCGGTTCTTCCATCAAGCCTTTGTCCGTTTACGCGCCCGGCTTCCAGCAGGGTACGCTGTCTCCGGCGACGGTCATCAAGGACTTGCCCCTGTCTACCAGCGGCGGCGCATGGCCCAAGAACGATACCAGAACCTATAACTATTCCTATGTGATCTACGACGGCATTACAAAGTCCGTCAACGCCGTTGCCGCCAACTCCCTTGTGAAGATCGGTGAGCAGTACGGATTTGACTTCCTGCGTGAATCCTTCGGTGTCAATACCATGAACCCCGATAAGGACGTCAGCGTGGCGGCCCTGGCCATCGGCGCACCCTATACCGGTGTTACCGTCCGCGCCATGGCAAATGCCTACGCCACCTTCCCCAATGACGGCATTTTCCGTGAAGCCAGAACCTTTACAAAGGTCTATGACAGCCGCGGAAATCTGGTGCTGGACAACGAGCAGGAGGCCCGGCAGATCCTGAGTGAGAAGGCTGTCACCTATACCAACTACTGCCTGACCAATGCTGCCAATAACGGCACCGGTAAGAAAGCTGTCTTCAGCGGTCAGCAGATCGCCGGCAAGACCGGTACTACCGACAGCAAGCGCGACCGTTGGTTCTGCGGCTATACCAGCCACTATACTGCAGCGGTCTGGTGCGGCTATGACCGGCCTTATGCGATCAATTTGAGCTATAACCCTGCCTGTGTCCTGTGGAATAAGGTCATGCGTCCCGTTCACTCCGGGCTGAACAACGAGAAACTTTATTCCACCAGCGGAATGATCTCTGTTTCCGTCTGTCTGGATTCCGGTAAGCTGGCATCCGGTGCCTGTTCTGCGGATGTGCGCGGCAGCCGTGTGGATAAGGCAATGTGCTATCCGGAGGATAAACCTACCAGCTATT
Source organism: Faecousia sp. (assembly GCA_045538595.1). Classification (GTDB taxonomy): domain Bacteria; phylum Bacillota; class Clostridia; order Oscillospirales; family Oscillospiraceae; genus Faecousia. The sequence continues at coordinate 2,984 of JAZSRS010000069.1, forward strand.
GCGACAAGCATGTGACCAAGACCATCTGCAGTGTCAGCAAGGATTTGGCGAACGATTACTGCAGCAAGTTTGCGGAGGTGGATCCCGAGGTAAAGGTAGGCAATATGTCCCAGGTGAAGCTGACCCAGTCCGAGATCAATGCCATCAGGCGCGCTTCCGGACGTGGCCTGTTGGGAATGTATTCCAGCCTGAATTATCTGGTCAGCAATGATGTGTGTGAGGTACACACAGCCGAAACCTGGGAAGCTTATCTGAAGCAGAAGGAAGAGGAGCAGCAACAGCCTACCGATCCTACGACTCCGGTAGAGCCGCCTGCCGCCTAAAAGATGCGTAGAAAACCCGGAAGGGCAGAGGAGAGCTATGATTTGGATTTCCGATGAATGGAAAGATTATGAGGTTTTGGACACCTCCAACGGCGAGCGTCTGGAGCGTTGGGGCAAGTATCTGCTTGTCCGTCCGGACCCTCAGGTGATCTGGGATACGCCCCACGCAGATCCGGGCTGGAAAAAGTATGACGCCCGCTACGTCCGCTCCAACACCGGTGGCGGCCACTGGACGGACCATAACCTGCCGGAGCGGTGGCAGATCCGCTATAAGGATTACCTGACCTTTAATGTGAAGCCCATGAACTTCAAGCATACGGGCGTGTTTCCGGAGCAGGCCGCCAACTGGGACTTTATCCGGGATAAGGTTGCAAGTGCAGGCCG
>JAZSRS010000063.1:0-2135 GCA_045538595.1 Faecousia sp.
TTTACCCTGATTCTTCAGTTGGGTAGCGATCTTGCCGATGGTGGTGGTTTTGCCCACGCCGTTGACACCGATGACCAAGATCACCGAAGGGGTGGTGGACAGGTTCAGTTCTGTACTGCCCACATTTAACATATCCACCAAGATCTCTTTCAAAGTCGTTTTGGCTTCCTCTGTGGTTTTCATATGTTGCTCGCGAATGGTTTTCCGCAGGCGGTCGGTGGCTTTTACTGCAGTATCCACACCTAAATCCGCCAAAATAAGACTCTCTTCCAATTCATCATAGAAATCATCGTCGATTTCCGAAAATCCGGTGAACACGCCGCCCAATGTGTTGGACAGGGCGTCCCGGGTCTTGGTGAGACCGGCCTTAATTTTATCAAAAAAACCCATAAAATTGCTCCTTATTCAATGATACCCAAGTAGGTCTCCATCTGATTCAAATCCAAACGCAGCAGTTTACTGATACCCTGTTCCTGCATGGTTACACCGTACAGAACATCGGAGGCTTCCATTGTGCCACGGCGGTGGGTAATAACGATAAACTGAGTCTTGCTGCTCAAATTCCGCAGATAAGAGGAGAATCGCTCCACATTTCGGTCGTCCAACGCTGCGTCGATCTCGTCCAGCATACAGAACGGCGTCGGCCGCACCTTCAAGATCGCAAAGTACAGCGCAATGGCAACGAAGGCCTTCTCACCGCCGGAGAGCAGTGTAATGGTCTTAACCTGCTTTCCGGGAGGTTGGACGCGGATCTCAATACCGCAGGTAAGGGGTGCTTCCGGGTCTTCCAAGAGTAGTTGTCCCTTACCGCCGCCGAACATCTCTTCAAAGACTTTGCCGAAGTACTCGTTGATCTTGGCAAACTCGGTTACGAATATCTCGGTCATCTGCTGGGTAATTTCCTTAATGATACCCTCCAGGTCCTTCTTGGCGCTCAGCACATCGTCCCGCTGCTCGGTGAGATAAGTATAGCGTTCGTTGATTCTTGCGTATTCTTCGATTGCGCCTAAGTTGGGTGTTCCCAAAGCGGAGATCTTCCGCTTCAGTTCGGCAATCAGCCGGTTGGCTGCCGCCACGGATTCGATCTCAGCACGCTTTTCATTAGCAGTACCGGGGGTCAGGCCGTAGGTATCCCACAGTTTGTCCACGGTGTTCCGCTCTTCCAGTTCGGTCGTGCCCTTCTTATTTTCCAGCAGAGCGCAAGTGCGTTCCATAGTCAAAATGGACTTGTTCTTCTCCTGAATGTCGCCCTCTGCCTTGGACTTGCTCTCTTCGATCTTGGTATACTGGTACAGCGCATCCTTCATAGCCTGGCGCACCTTGGCGATCTCGTCACTATTCTCCTGCTGACGCAGTTGCTGATGCTGAATTTCTTCCTCCAGACGACGGTTTTCTTCCAGAATGGATTCAATATCTGCCAGTTTTCTGCTTCTGTCGCCCTCGGTTGCCGCCTGCAGCACCCGCAGATCCGCAATGTGGGAATTGGCTGTGGCTCGCTCTGCTTCCAGTGCGGCTGCGTCGGTGCGCAGCAGATTCATTTGGTCGGTAATCACTGCTACTGCTTTATCTGCCTCAGACTGGGTACCTTCCAATGCGCTGATCTGCTGGCGTGTCTCTTCCAGTTGGGCAGTAAACACATCAATCTGCGCCTTAACGGCAGATTGCTGCTCTCTGTCAGCGGTCTGACGCTTTTCCAGGTTTTCCAGTTCCCGGTTTGCAGATGCCTTAGCGTCCCGGATGGCCTGCAGCCAAATTTCGTGCTGGCGCACAACACCTTCTTGGGTCAGTACCTGCTTTTCTGCCTCTTGCAGTTGCTCGGTGGCAGCCTTCAACTGGAACTCTACCTGGTCTGCTGCCCGACGGGCTTCCTGGAACTCGGTTTCCAAAGTTTTCAGTTCCTCTGCCAGTTCCTTTTCCTGGGCAGTCAGTTTTTCCAATTCGTTGGCCCGGCTCAGAATGCCAGCCTCTTTATTCACAGAACCGCCGGTCATGGAGCCGCCGGGATTCATCACCTCACCGTCCAATGTAACGATCTTGAAACGGCTAGAATACTGCTTAGCCATAGCGATGGCAGAGTCCATATCCTGCACCACAACGATCCTGCCCAGCAGGTAATCCATAACGCCCCGGTAGCC
>JAZSRS010000133.1:0-22805 GCA_045538595.1 Faecousia sp.
CTGGAGTGGCGCCGCTGACGCTGCGCCACTCCGCATAAAACTTAATATTTCCTACTCAGGGGGCTTTTTGTACTGTCCGCACAAACTGGGGCAGTACACTTGGTGACGCAGGGGGATTTTATTTGCAAATTACACGCCGGAGTAAGCAGCAAAGCCAGCGTCAACAGGCAGCACCACGCCGGTGATGGCGGAAGCGGACTTGTTGTCACACAGGAACAAAGTAGCGCCAATCAGCTCGTCAGCATCTACAAAACGGCCGGTGGGCGTGCCGTTCAGAATCTTGGCAGAACGGGCAGTGGGGGTGCCGTCATCGTTGAACAGCAGTGCCTTGTTCTGAGCAGATACCAGGAAACCGGGGGCGATGGCGTTGCAGCGAATGCCGGTGCCGGCAAAGTGGGTAGCCAGCCACTGGGTAAAGTTGGAAATACCAGCCTTAGCAGCGGAGTAGGCGGGGATCTTGGTCAAGGGGGTGTAGGCGTTCATAGAGGAGATGTTCAGGATAACACCACACTTCTTGGCCACCATATCCTTGGCGAAAGCCTGGGTGGGGAGCAGAGTGCCCTGGAAGTTCAGTTTGAACACGAAGTCCACGCCGCTGGCTTCCAAGTCAAAGAAAGACTTGCCGCCTTCCTTTGCCTCGTGCTGATACTCATTGTCGGTGGTTGCCCGGGGATTGTTGCCGCCGGCGCCGTTGACCAGAATGTCGCAGGGACCCAGGTCAGCCAAAACGGCCTGATGGACGGCTTCCAGAGATTCCGGCTCCAGAACGTTTGCTTTGTAGCCTTCGCAGATAAAACCTTCGGCCTTCAGTTCGTCGGCCAGTTTTTTGACGGCTTCTTCGTTCAGGTCCAAAGCAGCAACTTTTGCGCCGCTCTGTGCAAATGCACGGGCCATTGCGCCGCAGATCAGACCGCCAGCGCCGGTAACTACGGCAACCTTGCCGGAAAAGTCAATGTTCAGGGGAAGATTCTGCATAATAATTTACCTCCGTTTTTCAGTGGTTTTTTGTCAATACACACATTATAGCACAGCAAATTTTATATCGCAATACCGGTTTTAACGATAAAGGCCGTATTTTACGATAATTCTCTCTAATATGCGAAGCAAAGGCTTGCTCAAAGCCAGCAAGGTAACAAGGGTGCAGCCGGCCTGAATCAGATTGGTGATAATGGCGGCAGTATAAACGCTGATCACAGAAAGGGGCGTAAAAACCGTCAGGGTGGTAAATACGGTGGAGGTGTCCAGCAACGGACATACCCCAAGCAACACCACAATAAACCCAAACAGTCCCAAATTCAAGGGGTCTTTCGGCAGTTTATCCTTACGGTAATAACACAGCCCTGCGATCAAACCGCAAATGCCATAGGCAAGCATCTGCCAAGGCGTCCATGGCCCTTGGCCGAAGAGAAAATTGCTGACAAATGCGCTGATAGCCCCCACCAAAAACCCAGCCTGTGGTCCACAGGCGATGCCGGAAAGGATAATGATGCCAAAGATCGGTTTGAAATTGGGCAGCCATGCAAGAATTGCCCGGGATACCACTGCCAAAGCGCACAGAACAGCGATCAGCGCCAGTTCTCTGGCTTGGGGTTTCCGTCCCTCAAAGGCCAAAAAGAAGGGGATCAGCACCAAAATGATTACCACGGTGGAGGTCAGATAATACCCCCGCCCCGGCAGGTGTCGCCCCAGCAGCAGCGCTGCGGGAATCAGTACCAGCACACACAGAAGAGTCAGTAAGGTGGTCTTTTTCATACCCTGTCCTCCCGATTCATTTCATACAACGCCACCACATCGTCGGCAGTTACGGCGTTTTGGAAGAAGGCTCTGCTCATACGGTTGGCAGCGGTGGTGTAGAAACTGTTGCCGCCGAAGAACACCCGAGGGGAGTGGGTGGTCAGTACCTGTCCGTCAAAGAACATACTGACCTGATCTGCATATTTAGCGCAGAATTCCACATCGTGGGATACCAGAACGATGGTGACGCCCTGTTGCTTTAGTTTACATAATATATCTGCCAGCGTTTGCTTGAAGAAACCGTCAATACCCTTGGTGGGCTCGTCCAGCAGAAGCAGTTTGGGATCGGTCAGCAGCACCTTGGCCAAAGCCACCCGCTGCTGCTCGCCGCCGGAGAGATCATAGGGGTGGCGGTCCAGCAAGTGTTCTATCTGACACAGGGAGACCACTTGCTCCGTGTCCGGGGAGATCTCTTCCAAGTCCTTTGCAACCGTGTCTTTGACAAACAGGCTCTTAGGATCTTGGGGTAGCATTGCAAGGCAATGGCGGAACAGGGAATTTCCCTTGTAAGCGGCAAAATCTTTGCCGAAGACCGTCACCTTGCCCCGATAGGGTCTGCAACTGCCGGTGATGGATTTCAGGAAGGTGGATTTTCCTGCGCCGTTGCCGCCCACAATGGCGTGAATGCAACCGGTGGGAATGGTGATATTCACATTCCGCAGTACATCTTGGGAATCTCGTTGATACCGATACCATATATTTTTCACTTCTAAGGCAGATTTTTTGTCTGTCAGGAGTTCGGGCTGGGGCAGGGAAGTGTATTTTCGTTGGGCAGGCAAGGTGTTTTCCAACCAACTGCGACCCTCCCGGACGGTCAGGGGACAATCCCCGATATTCCCTGTGCGGTAAAATACCTGCACAGGAGTGGGCATAGCGGAGAACATAGGACTATTTTCTTCCCACAGCAGTTGCCCCATAGCCTTGGGGCTGGCGTTACCCTTTAACCAACCGTTTTCCAACACGATCACCCGGTCGGCAGCCGGGAGAATGTCTTCCAGCCGATGCTCGGTAATGATCACGGTAGTACCCAGTTCCAAATTGATCTTTCGCACGGTGTTCAGGAAATCCGAAGCCGCAAGGGGGTCTAACTGGCTGGTAGGCTCGTCCAAAATCAAAATATCTGGCTGCATCGCCATCACTGATGCCAAATTCAGCACTTGCTGCTGACCGCCGGAGAGTGTGGCAACATCCTTATGAAACCAGTCTGCAATTCCAAAATAGCAGGCCATCTCTGCTACCCTTGTGCGCATAGTGGCGCTGTCGCAGCCGATACTCTCTAGTCCGAATGCCAGTTCGTGCCACACTTTGTCGGTGACGATCTGCTCCTGGGGATTCTGCATTACATAACCAATCTGTGTAGCCTGCTGAATGGGAGAGATCTGCTCCAGCGGGGTATCCCCCAGCAGAATTTCACCGCTACGATCTCCGTGAGGTGTAAGAACGGATTTCAGGTGACGCAGGAGGGTGGTTTTGCCACTGCCGCTTTGTCCGCATATGGCAATATACTCGCCTTGCCGAATGGTCAGATCAATATTCTGCAAAACCGGCCGATTTGCCTTGGGATAGGAAAAGGTCAGATCTTGGATATGAATATCCGGCATTGTAGCACCTCCTTCAAATGAATAATCGTGGGAATCAACAGAAAAATACAATAGATGGGGAGAAAAATATCCACAGGGGCAAAGGTAACGGCGTAAGCGAAATTGGCTTCCACAGAGCCGGTGGCCGCGCCCCATATAGTGAGTCCGGCAGCAACTGTCAATGCTGCCAATGTACACCAATCAAAGCCGGTCAACCGATAAATTTGGAAACTGGTGCGTTTTGCCGTACCATAACCCCGACTTCGCATAGAATCGGCGGTGAGAATGCCGCTTTCCAGCGACCAGCCAGTGAGGGAGAGGAGCACCGTCATACCTTGAGAGATTCTCTCTTTCAGCGGGGCGTTTTCTCCGCTTTTGCCGATGGAACGGCGGGCGTCAGTAATTTGCCTTGCCCTGGCCGTCAGCGCAGGGATCAACCGGAACACCATCACCAGCAGCAGCGATAGGGAAGGGGCAAGATTGCCAAAGAGGGCAGTGAACTTGTCTTCGGTCATAATGCGGTTGTAGCAGCCAAACCAAAGGAGGGTGATCACAAGAATGCCACCCACTGCAAAGCCGTAGATCAGGGCTTCCAGCGTGTAGGGTCTACCCAATATAGAAAACAGGATATGATCCCCCCGGGTGTTGAAAAGGGGATTGATGATGGCAACCACCAGTAGCAAAGCCAGCATTCCGGCAATGCTTTTGATCGCCTTTCGTCCCTGCAGCAAAACATAATAAATCCCGCTGCAAATGGCTGCAGCCAGCAGATATGCCGGGTGCTGAAACACTACGCCGAACCCGATAGCACCCACAAAGAACAGAAAATTTGTCAGGGGATGACATTTGGAAAATCCGTCTGCGCCCATGTAATCCCTCCTTTCCGCAAAAAAAAGAAAAAGTCCCCGATCTGGGGACTTAAAAAAGCGCGCAAAACACCGCGAACGACCACCCCAAGAGTCTTTCGCTGCCATTTCCAAGGCTGTATTCCGGCTCATGACGCCTTCTTGCAGACGCCTTCTCGACATAGTCAATGGCGGCTGCGGCTTGATGTCATTCTACGGCGGCTTGGTACCGCTGGGATTTGCCCATTCCAATTTCCGAGGAAATGTTACACTATGAATTTTTATTACTATATCATATCTTTTGCAATTTTGCAATCCTTATGAAAAAAGGAATATATTTTGTATTGACAAACTAAGGCGGCTATGTATAATTGTATACAAGAATCCGGAAAGCACCAAATTCCATTGCAGAAACGAGGCGGTTACTATGTTAGAAATATCCAACAAGACCAATCTATTAGAGCAGAAATCCTATAAGTACTCTCTGCAGGATATTGCAGAACCCAATTTACAGCGGGACATCTATACCGAGGGTACTGTACCCAAGGTGGCGTTCAACCACCGCCGAGTACCTATGAATATGCCGGAGGAGATCTGGATCACCGATACCTCCCTGCGGGACGGCCAGCAATCGGTAGAACCTTATTCCGTGAATCAGATCGTAAACATCTATAAATTGCTGTCCAAACTGGGCGGCCCTTACGGCATTATCCGGCAGACGGAGTTCTTTATCTACAGCGCCAAGGACCGGCAGGCTGTGGAGAAATGTATGGAACTGGATCTGAAGTTCCCGGAGATCACCACGTGGATCCGGGCCAGTAAAGAGGATTTTAAACTCGCCCGGGATCTGGGAATCAAAGAGACCGGTATTTTGGTCAGTTGTAGCGATTACCACATCTTCAAGAAGATGAAGATGACCAGAAAGCAGGTGCTGGAACACTATCTGGCGGCGGTATCCGAGGCTTTTGAGGCCGGCATCGTACCCCGTTGCCACTTAGAGGACATCACCCGGGCAGATTTCTACGGATTTGTTGTACCCTTTGTCAATGAATTGCAGAAACTGTCCCAGCAGGCAGGTATTCCGGTGAAGATCCGGGCCTGCGATACCATGGGTTACGGCGTTCCTTATACCGAGGCGGCTATGCCCCGCAGTGTGGCGGGTATCGTCTACGGCCTGCAGCATTACTCCGATGTACCCAGTGAATGCTTGGAGTGGCACGGCCACAATGACTTCTATAAATCCGTGGCCAACGCCTCTACCGCGTGGCTCTACGGTGCTTCCGCAGTCAACTGTTCTCTGCTGGGTATCGGCGAGCGTACCGGTAACATCCCCTTGGAGGCTATGGTCTTTGAATATGCTTCTCTCCGTGGCTCTATGGACGGTATGGATCCCACCGTCATTACAGAAATTGCGGAGTATTTCCAGAATGAAATCGGCTACCGCATACCGGATATGACCCCCTTCGTGGGCCGGAATTTCAATGTAACCCGAGCCGGTATCCATGCAGACGGCCTGATGAAAGATCAGGAAATTTATACCATTTTCGACACGGAAAAACTCTTAAACCGTCCTGCCACCGTGCAGATCGGCAAGGCATCGGGTCTGGCTGGTATTGCTTACTGGATCAACCAGGCGTATCACTTACCCGAGGATAAAAAACTAGATAAGCGCGACCCGTTAGTAGTGGCTTTGAAAGAATGGATCGACGCAGAATACGAGGACGGACGGCAGACGGTGCTGGCTAATTCCGAACTGGAAGAAAGGATCGCGGAATTGGCCCCCGACAGATTTTGAGAAAGAAATAGGAGAATGACTATGAAAACATTTCAAACCGCATCTTTGGCGGATCGGGTGTTTGAGAAATTGGAAAACGATATTATCCAGGGCGTTTACCCCCGGGGAGAATATCTGACAGAACTGAAACTGGTGGAACAGTTAGGTGTCAGCCGTACACCTATCCGGGAGGCTTTGCGCCGCCTGGAACAGGAACGGCTGATCCAGGAGACGGGAAAAGGCTCTCTGGTATTGGGCATTACTTCCGATGACCTGCTGGATATTATGAATATCCGGGAAAGAATTGAAGGCCTGTCTGCCTACTATGCCTGCGTCAATATGACACCGGAAGGCTTGAAGGAACTGGAACACATTGTGGACCTGCAGGAATTCTATTTTTCCAAATGGGATACAGACCATCTTCAGCAGGCGGACGATATGTTCCACGATGCCATATGCGAACTAAGCCAGCGCAATGTGATTCGGGATACGCTGGTCCCTCTGCACAGAAAGACCCGCCGTTACCGCGAGACTGCTATGAAAGATCAGGCGCGGGCAGCATGCTCCCTGCAGGAGCATAAAGCCATTTTTGCGGCCTTGCAGGCGGGAGATCCCGAGAAGGTACAGCAGGCAATGGACGACCACATTGCCCGGGTAAAAGCCTATATGCTGAAGGAGAAATAAGTATGGGAATGACCATTGCGCAAAAGATCATCGCCGCCCACCTGGTGGATGGAGATATGACCCCGGGCAGTCAGGTGGCGCTACGAATTGACCAGACCCTGACCCAGGATGCTACCGGCACCATGGCCTATTTAGAACTGGAGACCATGGGCATCGACCGGGTAAAAACAGAACTGAGCGTGGCCTATGTGGACCACAACACATTGCAATCTGGCTTTGAAAATGCCGATGACCACCGGTATCTCCAAACCGTTGCCGCTAAGTACGGCGTGTATTTCTCCCGCCCCGGTAACGGCATTTGCCATCAGGTCCATTTGGAGCGGTTTGGTAAGCCGGGCAAGACCCTCATCGGCTCTGATAGCCATACCCCCACCGGCGGCGGTATTGGTATGCTGGCCTTTGGCGCCGGCGGATTGGATGTGGCCGTGGCTATGGGCGGCGGCGCGTACTATATCACAATGCCTAAAATGTTCAAGGTGGAACTCACCGGCAAACTGAACCCCTATGTTACCGCCAAAGATGTGAGTTTGGAACTGTTGCGAATCTTGTCCGTGAAAGGCGGCGTAGGCGCCATCATTGAATGGGGCGGCGAGGGTGTAAAAACTTTGTCCGTTCCTGAGCGGGCTACCATTACCAATATGGGTACAGAGTTGGGCGCTACCACCTCCATTTTCCCCTCCGATGAGACCACCCGGGCATTCCTGAAAGCACAGGGAAGAGAAGAAGATTATACCCCGCTGGAAAGCGATGCGGATGCAGTCTATGACCGGATCATTTCCATTGACTTGTCTACCCTGAAGCCCATGATCGCCTGTCCCCATAGCCCTGATAATGTGGTAAGTGTGGATAGCATCGCCGGCACAAAGGTGGATCAGGTCTGTATCGGCTCTTGCACCAATTCTTCGCTGTTTGATATGCTGAAAGTGGCGGCAATGCTGAAGGGCAAGACCGTTCACCCGGGTGTCAGCCTGTCTGTTTCCCCCGGCTCTAAGCAGGTGCTGCGGATGCTGGCGGATTGCGGCGCATTAAGTGATATTCTGGCCAGCGGCGCAAGAGTTTTGGAATGTGCCTGCGGTCCTTGTATCGGTATGGGATTCTCTCCCAATTCCGGCGGCGTCAGCCTGCGTACATTCAACAGAAACTTCTTAGGTCGCAGCGGCACCAAAGACGGACAGGTGTATTTGGTATCTCCAGAAACCGCCGTTGCCGCGGCCCTAAACGGGGTCATTACTGACCCCACCACCTTAGACCCCATTGCCCCGGTGGTGATGCCGGAGATCTTTACCGTAGACGACTCCGCAGTACTGGCCCCCCTGCCTCCTGAAGAGGCAAAGACCGCGGAAGTCCTTCGTGGCCCGAATATTAAGGAATTCCCCAAGAGTAAGCCTTTTGCAGATACCTTGAACGCCCAACTGGTGCTGAAAGTGGGAGACAATATCACCACCGACCACATTATGCCGGCGGGTGCGAAGATCCTGCCTTACCGCTCCAATATTCCCTTCCTGTCCCAGTTCTGCTTCCAAGTCTGTGATACAGAATTTGCCCAGCGTGCCAAAGCCGCCGACGACGGTGTCATCATCGGCGGCAGTAACTACGGCCAAGGCTCTTCCCGGGAACACGCGGCGCTGGTACCTATGTACTTAGGCATCCGGTGTGTGATCGCCAAGAGTTTTGCCCGGATCCATATTGCCAACCTGATCAACGCAGGTATCCTGCCCCTGACATTTGCCGACCCGGCAGATTACGATGTCTTGGAGCAGGGCAGCAAACTGATCTTCAAGGATTTGAAAGCGGGAATCGCCGCAGGCACTGTGGTGATGACCGATACCGCTACCGGCAGGGAGATCGTTCTGAAAGGCGAATTTACTCAACGCCAGCAGGAAATCCTACTGCGGGGCGGCTTGCTGAATTACACAAAGGAGAACAACTGATGGAACAGATCGAAAAGGCCTTATCTCACTTCCGTGCTTTGCTGGAGGAACAATTCCGCCGGCTGGAAACGATGGAAAAACCGAAAAAGGATTGTGCCGCGCTGGAAACCGTTACCATTGGTATCGCTCCCGGCGACGGTATCGGCCCCATCATTATGGAGCAGGCTACCCGGGTGCTGGAACACCTGTTGCAGCAGGAGATCGCTGACGGCAAGGTGGTACTGAAACCCATTACCGGTCTGACCATCGAAAACCGTCTGGCTCTGGGACAAAGCGTTCCCGCAGATACCTTAGCACAGATCAAATCCTGCGATGTGTTTCTGAAAGGCCCTACCACGACCCCCAAGGGCGGTACGATGGAAAGTGCCAATGTAACACTCCGCCGGGAACTGGATTTGTATGCCAATGTGCGGCCGGTATCCATTCCGGAGCAGGGCATCGACTGGGTGTTCTACCGGGAAAATACGGAAGGCGAGTATGTGCTGGGCAGTAAGGGTATCGACCTGCCGGGTATGGCGGTGGACTTCAAAGTGACCACCGATGCCGGTACACGCCGGATCGCCCGGGCAGCATTTGATTATGCAAGGCAAAATGGCAAGACCCGGGTATCCGTGGTTACCAAAGCCAACATTATGAAAAAGACCGACGGTAAATTCTCTGCCATCTGCGCTTCTGTGGCACAGGAGTATCCGGAAATTACCACCGACGAGTGGTACATTGATATTATGACCGCCAACTTGGTGAATGAGCAGATCCGCAGTTCTTTCCAGGTGTTCGTACTGCCCAACCTGTACGGCGACATTATCACCGACGAAGCCGCCCAGATCCAAGGCGGTATCGGCACTGCCGGCAGCGCCAATATGGGCGACCAGTACGCCATGTTTGAGGCGATCCACGGCTCTGCCCCCAGAATGCTGGAAGAGGGCCTTGGCGCTTATGCCAATCCGGCCAGCCTCCTGAAAGCCGCCGCCATGCTGCTGCGACATATCGGCGGGATCCGGTATGCAGAAAAATTGGAAAACGCCCTGCAGCAGACCTGCGACCGCGCGCCCACCGGCACAGCCGACGGCATCACCGCAGAGCAGTATACCGACATTCTGCTGACAATGCTATAACACAAAAGGCTTCCCCACCGGGAAGCCTTTTCGTTGCGTTTTAGCCGCAGATATGCTATGCTTATGCTATAAAAGATCCAAATGTAGCCTTGCCTTGTTTTTTACTACACTAAATAAGCCACGGCAAGAATAACTGTTATACCGCGTTTAATGCACCTTGCATAGTGAGATAAAATATGGTATGATTTTTACAATACCTATTAATAACAGAGTTTTATCCGGTTTAAGAGATAGTTCTATTTATATCTTTCCTTAACAATTAAATAATAAATGGTATAATAATGCAAAAATTGGGAGGTGCATTATGGAAATGCAACTATCTTACCTATTCGCTCAAGGGATAGGAATTTTAATTTTATTGAGCATTATTGGTGGACTTTTATATGGAATTTTCTGTCTCGGCCGTTTATTATTAAAACTTAGAAAATGCAACCAACCCATAATCATTAAATATTATATTTTAATGATAATGTGCATTTTAATAGTTGCTGCCTCGTGGGTTTTGAATATGGGGTGGCTTAGAGTGATTTTAACTTGGTTGGCATTCCCAATTATCCATTCTGTTATCTTTGCAATTATAAACGGAAAAGCATTATTAAGACTGTTTTGCTCTTCAAAATTGAGAATTTATACCTTGATTTCATATGTTAGTTATGTGTTTTCCCATATATTTTTTCCGGATTTTGCAGATATAGGACCGATGTATGTCTTTTTTAGATTATTACGAGACAATACCATTGCATGTATATCGGGTATATTTAGTGTGATGAGTTTTGTAATATATATAATATTCACAGTATTTCAATTAATTGAAATAAGTAGGATAAAAAGAACTCTGTAACAATAATTTAAGGTGAGCAAGGCTGAGTTTGTTCCTGTTTTAAAATAAGCATATATTTATAAACATATATTTATTTATAATATCCTAATAAAGTGAGGTACGACTATGGGTGGATTTTCTTATCCCGATGGCTTCCATATTGAAGCCGATTTTGCCCCAGATACAGCAGGCGCTGCCGGTTTGCTTGGCATTGTCATGTTGATTGTTTTGATGGTACTGTTTTTGGTCATGGCTGTCGCTGTGGTCTGTTATGTGCTGCAAAGTTTGGGCCTGCAGACCATCGCCAAGCGCCGTGGGATCCGTAACGGTTGGCTGGCCTGGCTACCGGTCACCTGGCCGTGGGTTTTGGGCAGTATTTCCGATCAGTATCAGTATGTGGTGAGATGCAACATCACCAATCGCCGTAAGATTATGTTGGGTCTGAGCATTGCTACAGTGGCGGCCTCTATGTTGGACAATATAGAGACGACAGTGTCTGCTGTTTTGGGCAGCGGAATCAGCGGTGGATTCACCGGATGGCAACAAATGACATTGTTTGGATTGGCATCGGTGGGCGTGGCACTCGTCTTGTCAGTATATGAGTACATCTGCCTGTTTGATCTGTACCGTTCCTGCAAGCCCGGTAAGAGCGTGACATTTTTGGTGCTGTCCATTGTGTTCCCAGTTACGGTTCCATTCTTTATCTTTGCCTGCCGGCAGAAAGATTTAGGTATGCCTCCCAGAAAGCAGTCTGCCCCCCAGCAGATCATAGAAGCGGTGCCGGAAGCACCGGCAGAAGATGCGCCCGTAGAACCGGCAGAGGTCATTGTGGAAGAGACCCCGGTAGAGACGGTAGAAGAAACAGCAGAAGAAATCCAGGAGACCCCGCAAGAAGATGAATAACAGAAAGCACCGTGATGGTTTAGCCATCACGGTGCTCTTTTGCAAAGAATCGGTGCATACACAGCAGCGCGCCAAGTCCCAGCAAGGGGAACAGGGCGGCGATCAGCATACCGGCTTTCATGCCCACCTGCTCGGGGGAGAGATGGAGACCCGCTCCCAGTTGGGAAGCCCAAGGACTGGCGGCAACGGTATCCACTACGATGCCCAACCCTTGGGGCGCTACAGAAGCACCAAAATCTCCCGCAGCAGCCATCATGGCATAGGCAGCCACCCCGGAGTTGGGGAATTTCTCCTCCATCAGAATCAATGTGCCGGGCCAAAGCATAGAGGTGCAGATACCGGTAAGCATACAGGCCACCATAGCCACTACCACACCGGAGGACAGACCTGCCAGCAGGTAACAAACACACGCTCCCGCCATACCTGTCACTAACACGGGGAAAATGCGTTTTCCGTACCGGGCGTACAGGGTACGGGCCAGCGCAAGGAGCAGGGCAAAGGTGACCAACCCCAGCGTATCTCCCAAAGCCTTGGGCAGTTGCAGGGCATTTTCCATAAACACGGAGATCCAGTTGGTCATGGTGTTTTCCGCAGCGCTGCCAAGGAATATGACTGCGGCACACAGGAGAAGTCCTGTTGTCCGTTTTTTAGAGATCTGCCCTCCGTTTTCCTGGTGGATCGTGATTTCCGGCAGGGGAGATACTTTAAATAAAACAAAGTCGATCAGAGGGGGGATCGCCCAAAGCAGGGTAAGATACATCCAGTTTTCCGTGCCGAAAACCTGCAAAAACAATGTGCTGATCACAGCAATCGCTGCCAGACCGTAACCGTACATGGAGTGAAGAATGCTCATATCCCGTTGGGGATTGTCCGACGGTAGGGAGGCAAGGGTAGGGCTGAGCAGCGCCTCGTCCAGACCGGAAGCCACGGAAAAGATCACAGTCCCCACCAAAAGACCGGCGTAGGCGTATTGGGGCAGTAGCCAGGGAACGATGGCGTAAATGATCAGGCCCAAGGCAGACAGTAGGGGCATGGTCCGAATGGTCTTGTGAATGTTAAAATGTCGGGAGAAAAATGCAAAGATTAGATCTACCCCCAGTTGGGTGCAGAAATTTACCAGCACCAGTGTACCCAGCAGGGTGTAGGAAATGCCGTACATCTGATGGAATGTGGCAAACAGAATGGGCGGCAGCACAAAGGCCGGGGTCAGTGCCGGGAAAGTGAAAAAACAGGTAAACCGCGTCCGGCGAAAGTTTGTTGCGTTCATATATATGTACTCCGGTGAAAAAGTCATTTACTAAAGAGTGGCCGCGCCACCCGTTTATACAGAAGCAGAGTCAGTATGGAGACCAGAGTGCCTTTTAGTAAGTTCAGCGGCACCACACACATCAGCGCCAAACTCCAGAAAGAATCTATTGCCGGGAAAATAGCAGCGCCGGCCGCGATGATCTCCTCTGCCGACATAAATCTTTTTGCAAAAGTGGGCAGCAGATACAGGGCGTTGAATGCGCTGCCGAACAGAGTCATAAACAGGGTTCCGGCCACTAAACCCCACAGGGCGCTGACTCTGGTTTTTTGAGCGTGATAAATAATGATTGCCGGCAACACCAAACTGCAGCCAACGCTAAAATTGGCAAAATCACCCACAAAGGCAGTGGAAGTGCCGTTGAGGAACAGTTTCAAAATGATTTTTAGTCCTTCGCAGATTACTGCCGCGGAGGGTCCTAAGTAAAAGCCGCACAGCATCACAGGCAGCTCGGAAAAATCCAGTTTATAGAAAAAAGGGGCTAAGAAGGGTATCGAAAAATCGAAAATATGCAGAATCGTTGCGATAGCGGAACAGATGGCGATGATACAGATCCGACGGGCTTTGGAGATCCGCCGGGTAGCCGGCAGAAAACGCTCCGCCACCTTTGCCAAAATCGCAAGTCCTGCTGCGATGCCCCCGCAGACCAAAACAAACACCAGATTTTCCCAGAGAGATTTCCACAATTCACTTCCAAACGCAGCCATAATACCACCTCAAACACAAAAAATAAGCCCTGAGCATAGAAACACTCAGGGCATAGGTATACAAAAGAAAAATGTCTTCTTCCATCCTGACTTTACAGTCGGTATCGGAATTGCACCGATTCAGCATACGCTCGCGGACTTTACCGCCGGTCGGGAATTACGCCCTGCCCTGAAGAACAATGATTTAGTTGGTTTCAGCATAGCATAAACCGGATTGCTTGTCAAGGCATAGGATCTGTGGTACAATAAAGAAAATCTATTCCGCAGGAGGCAGTGTGGTTTCCGGTGGCGGCGTCTGTATCTTCGTCAAAGCCTGCATACGGCCGTTTGCGGCGGTGTTGGTAATGTCTCCGCCGATGACATTGTCTTTGTAGACAAGTAAGGTGGCATATACCGGCTCTGTGGCACCGGGATAATTATTTACCTTGTATACATACCGCATCACGGTCTTACCGGCGTATTGGGTCAGATCGTAGCCGGCACTCTTCTGCAGATCGTTGTACCGGGTGAGGATCTGATTCTGTTCCTGAGGGATCCGCACCTGACCGGATTCGGTGGGGGAGGCGTATACATCCCAACCCAAGTTTTTCAGGAACTGTATCCGCCCTTCATTGCCAGCCACAGAGGGGGCAGAGGTGGGTGTGGAGGCTTTGTTTCCTCCCAGCAATAAAATCAGTGCGATAATCAATCCAGCCACGGCGGCCAATGCCGCTATGACTTTTTTAATGTCGACCTTGGCGGTCATAACCATCATGATAAATCCCTCCTGCATAAAATTCACACTATACTGTATGTGCCCCGCAGGGGCGGTAGAACGGAGAACTATGGAACGATTGGACAAATTTCTGTGCGCCTGCGGAGTAGGAACCCGCAGTCAAGTGAAAGATATCTTAAAGACCGGCGCAGTCCGGGTGGACGGCAAACCGGAGCGGGACGGCAGCCGGAAAATTGATGCGGATGCACAGGAGATCACCTACAACGGAGAGCCTTTGCGCGATCGGGGAACGGTGGTGGTTATGCTGAATAAGCCTGCCGGTTATGTGACCGCCACAGAGGACAGGACTGAAAAGACCGTGATGGAACTGCTACCCAAGGCTTACGCCCATCTGGAACTGAAGCCGGTGGGCCGGCTGGATAAGGCCACGGAAGGACTTCTGCTGTTCACCAACGACGGCGACCTGCTCCACCGACTGATCTCCCCCAAAAAAGAAGTGGCGAAACAGTACTACGCCTGCCACGAGGGAACAGCCACACCGGAAGATGTGGCATCTTTCTCACAAGGTTTGCTGCTGGGCGACGGGACCCAGTGCTTGCCTGCCCACTTGGAGATTGTAGGCCCTGGAGAGAGTTATATTACAGTCTGCGAGGGGAAGTACCACCAGGTGCGCCGTATGATGGCATCCCGGAATCTGCCGGTCACCTATTTGGAGCGGCAGCGAGAGGGAAACCTGGCCTTGGGAGACCTGCCCAGAGGGGAATGCCGGGAACTGACAGAGGCGGAAATTGCTGCCTTACAGGAAATGGCAAAATGACGAAAAAATACCAGCAAATCCAGCCGGAAATCCGGCTGGATTTTTTTAACATCACAAATTTATCGGTATATTATCTAAAAAAGCATAGGGATTTTGGAACAAAATGTCAAAAAAGACTTGCAATTTGTGCAAATTGGATATATAATCACAGGGTAATTTGTGAAATCCGTTTTTGTGCAACATTCTAAGGGAGGCATACAAAATGTCCAATAATGTTTTCTATAATGTCATGCAACAACTGAAAGATGTGTCCAATCGGACCTTCGGCGTGATTGACAGCGAGGGCTGCGTCATTTCCAGCACAGACGCTTCTGTGTTGGGTGAGCGTTGGCCGGATGCTGTGCTGAAGATAGGCACCAACGATCAGCAGACAGTTGCGTTCGCACAGAAGACCTTCCGTGTGATCCTGAGTAGTGTCAATGTGTTTGAGTACGCGGTTTTCTGCTCCGGTGATGATGAGCAGGCAGCGCTGCTTTGCAGTATGGCTTACATTGCCCTGACCAATGCCAAGAGCCACTATGAAGAGAAGCACGACAGAAGTACATTCGTCAAGAATATTGTTATGGACAACATCCTGCCTGGAGATATTTATATCCGCGCCAAGGAATTGCACTTTGCCACCGATGCACCCCGGGCCGTATTTTTGGTGCGGCAGGTTGGCCGCAGCGATGTCGCCACCGTGGATCTGCTGTCCGGCCTGTTCCCTGATAAGATGCAGGACTTTGTGATCAGCATCAACGAGACGGATATTGCCATCATCAAGCAACTGAGCGCCGGCACCACCGGTGAAGATCTGGAAAAGATCGCGGCTGAAGTAGAAGAGACTTTGAAGAATGAACTGTTCCTGAAGCCTATCATCGGCATCGGTACTGTGGCTACCCACCTGCGGGAACTGGCTGACGTCTACAAGGAAGCGCAGACCGCCATTGATGTGGGCAAGGTGTTCGACACCGAAAAGAGCATTATCAACTATGAAAACCTGGGTATTGGTCGGCTGATCTACCAGTTGCCCACCACACTTTGTGATATTTTCCTCACCGAGGTGTTCAAGAAGAGTTCCATTGATGCATTGGATCAGGAGACTCTGTTTACCATCAACAAGTTCTTTGAGAACAACCTGAATGTTTCCGAAACTTCCCGGAAACTGTTCGTTCACAGAAACACTTTGGTGTACCGTTTGGAAAAAATCAAGAAACTCACCGGTCTGGATCTGCGCCTGTTCGACCACGCCATCGTATTTAAGGTAGCGCTGATGGTTCGCAAGTATATGTCCTCCCGGGAGACCCGATAAGAATTCCTTTAAGCCGCACAGTTCCGTGCGGCTTAAAGTCGTGTTATAGCAAGAGGAATTCCCTTTGGGAACGTCGGTTTCCAGTTTTTTTCAAGGGCGGTTTGTTGACAGAAGCCCTACAATGTGTTACAATTTGGTTACATTATTATGTTGGAGAAATAGGTATGATTGAGTTTACAAACGTAACAAAATCCTATTCTGTAGGCACCCAGGCGTTGCGGGGTGTTTCCATGCAGATCGAGGATGGTGATTTTGCTTTTTTGGTTGGACCTTCCGGCTCCGGTAAGTCCACCATTATCAAATTGATTACCGGTGAACTGAAGCCCACCTCCGGTACAGTCCATGTAAACGGCTACTCTTTGGAGCGTATCCGCAAGCGTGAGATTCCCTACCTGCGCCGTACGGTAGGCGTGGTGTTTCAGGACTTCCGCCTGATCGAGACCAAGACCGTCTATGAGAATGTGGCCTTTGCTATGCGCGCCATTGGCGCCCGGGAGGGTGAGATCCGGGACCGCGTGCCCTATATTCTGGAACTGGTGGGCTTGGAGACCAAGAGCCGCCGCCACCCAACGGAACTCTCCGGCGGTGAGCAGCAGCGTCTGGCCATCGCAAGAGCGTTGGTGAATAACCCCTCTACCATCATTGCCGACGAACCTACTGGTAACCTAGACCCGGCTATGTCCTTGGAGATCATGAGTTTGCTGCAGGAGATCAACAATTTGGGCACTACTATGCTGGTGGTTACCCACGATCAGGATCTGGTGGAGCGGTTTGGAAAGCGAGTCATTGCCATCAACGACGGTTTGATCGTGCATGACGGAATGGGCGGGTATTACAGAGTATGAAAATAACAAACCTTGGATACTTAATGAAAGAGGGCATAAGAGGCATTTTCCTTCACGGCTTTATGTCCTTTGCCGCTGTGTTGGTGACAGTGGCTTGTTTGGTGATCGTGGGCGGCTTCTCCGCCTTGGTTTACAATGTGAATATTATGGTGGAGGACCTGAATAAGACCAACGAGATCATGGCCTATGTGGACAGCGAATTGACAGACGCAGAAGCCAGAAACATTGGCACCATCATCAATCAGATTCCTAATGTGTACCGGGCAGATTTTAAGTCCCGGGAGACTGCGCTGGAAGAATTTGTGGCTGACCATCAGGACGATCCCGCATTCGGCGGCTTGATCCCTACGGACTTGCGGCACCGTTATGTGATTGTGCTGGAAAATAACGAACTGATGCAGGAAACTGTGACTCGCTTGGAGAATGTCTCCGGCATCGTGAAAGTCAACGCCGCTTTTGAACTGGCTGAGGGTTTTATCACCTTGCAGAATGTGTTGCATATTGCGTCTATCGCGGTAATCATTGTGCTTTTGGTGGTCAGTCTGCTGATTATTTCCAATACAGTCAAACTGGCGATGTATGACCGGAAAGACGAGATCTCTATTATGAAAATGGTGGGTGCTACCAACGGATTTATCCGCCTGCCTTTCGTGGTGGAAGGTTTTGCACTGGGTATGCTGGGTGCCACAGTGGCGTTCTTTATCCTGTGGACGATGTACAATCTGATGGTAACCAGACTGGCGGATGTAGATACGCTGCAACTGTTCAGTTTTGTGCCCTTTACAGAGTTGCTTCTGCCTATGGTAGCCACTTTTGCTGCTGCCGGCCTGTTTGTGGGCATCGTAGGCAGTTGGACATCTATCCGCAAATTCCTGGATGTGTAAAACATTCTTTTTTCGCAACCCCAAGAACAAGGAGTACCACATGAAGAACAAGAAATTATGGTTCAGCCTTTTGGCTGGCATTATGGCGGCACTGATCGTGTTTGGTATCATCGCCGGCTCGCTGCAAACTTATGTAGGCGCAGCCAAGTCCTCGGCGGAGATCAAACAGGAAATCAACCAGATGAAGGAACAACTGAAGCAAAATCAGTCCCAGGTTGCCCAGTTGCGTGGGCAGGTCAATGCCAATATGGACAAAATGGAAGATATCGTGGAGAATAAGAACCTGATCGATCAGGAGATCTTCTTGCTTCACGATCAGGTGCAGAACCTGACCAAGCAGATCAATGCCTACAGTGACTTGATCGCCGATAAGCAGGAGGAACTGGACGAGGCCACGGCCCGCTGGAAGGAACTGAGCGATAAGTACAAAGAACGTATCCGGGCTATGGAAGAGGACGGCAAACTGTCCTACTGGTCTGTTCTGTTTAAGTCCAACAGTTTTTCTGATTTCCTGGACCGTTTGAGCATGATCGAGGAAATTGCGGCAGCCGATCAGCGCCGTTTGGAGGAACTGAACGAGGCGGCCAAGGCTGTGGAATCCGCGAAGGCCGGTCTGGAAGCCGAAAAAATTGCTTTGGAAAGCAGCAGAGCGGAACTGGAGAGCGCCTCCACGGAACTGCAGAAATCCCGGGAAGAGGCGGATAAACTGCTGAAAGAACTGATTGCCACCGGCGAAGAGTACCAAAAACTGCTGGACGAGGCAGAGCGGAAGGAAAGCGAAACCGCCGGCCAGATCGATAAACTGGAATACGCCTACGATGCAGCAAAGGAACGGGAGTACCAGGAATGGCTGGCTACCCAAAAACCCAGCCCCGGCGGCTCTTCCAACACGGTAGACGGTGTTACTTGGTTGCTGCCTATTAACTACACCTATTTCTCCAGCCCCTTCGGCTACCGGATTCACCCCATTTACGGCGACTGGCGTTTCCACTACGGCGTGGACCTGTCCGCCCCCCAGGGAACACCGATCGTAGCCAGCCGTGGCGGTCAGGTTACATATGCTACCTATGACAGCAGTTCCGGCTACTATGTGTCCATTAACCATCTAGACGGCTTTGTTACCAAGTACTTGCATATGACCCATTACATCGTATCTCCCGGTCAGTATGTGGCGGCCGGTCAGGTAATTGGTTATTGCGGCTCTACTGGTGCGTCCACCGGTCCGCACCTGCATTTTAGCGTATATTACAATGGTACGGCAGTGAATCCTGCCAAGTATATCAATATCTCCTGATGGATTTGGGGATTGTCTTTGAGGTGAAAGGTCTATGAATCTGAAACCTGTTTGGAATAAGATCAGGTCTGCTTGGCAGAAGATCATTCCGGATTGGAAAAATATGGAATCCGACAGTCAGCCGGCACCGTTCTCTTGGAAGAATATCTTTCATAAGAGTCTGCCGTATGTGCTGGTGGTGGTATTTGCATCCATCACATTTCTGACAGCATTGGGCGTAAAAAGTACCAATGTAGAGCATATCACCATTAAGGGTACTATGGCCGAACTGGAGGCGGAAAAGCAAAATTTGGTAGCCAATCAGAAGGAGTTGGAGGAGACTCTGAACGAAACCAAGAGTCTCATTGCCCAGTTGCAACTGATGAATGCGGATATGGAGACCCTTTTGGAACAGGCAAAGGAACAAGACGCAGATATGGCTGCCCGCATCGAGGCCTTTATGTCTGCTTATGCCGATGCCGAAGAACATAATCAGCAGCGCTGGATCGTTCCTATGCATTACATTGCCTGCACCAGTTTCTTCGGCAGTCGGGAACACCCCACTACCGGTGAGGAGAAGTTCCACTACGGTGTGGACTTGGCCGCTGTGCAGGGAACTCCTGTTGTGGCCAGCCGCAGCGGTACTGTCACCCTTGCCACCTTTGAAGAATCTGCCGGTAACCATGTGATCATTGATCATTTGGACGGCTTTACTTCCCGCTACCTGCATATGCAGCGGTATGTGGTTTCTCCGGGACAGTTTGTGATGGCCGGTCAGATCATCGGCTATTGCGGCGCTACCGGTGTTGCTACCGGCTCGCACCTGCACTTTAGTATCTATCAGAACGATAAGGCGGTAGATCCCTTCGACTATATCGGTTTAGAAAATCATCCCACAGCCTAAAATAGGCTGTGGGAAATTTCCTTAGATAAAGGCAATGGAAACAACGAGGTGAAATGATGAAATCGTGGAGAAAAATCATTTGGAAAAGCCTGTCCTACATCTTGGTGGCGGCAGTTGCATCGGCGATCACCCTCGCGTTATGGGGCGGAAAAACGACCAAATTAACAGAGTTGGAGCAGGTACTGAACCGGTATTTTATCGGTGAGGTGGACTCTGGGGCTATGGAGGACGCAGCCGCAGAGGCAATGGTGGATTCCTTGGGCGACCGCTGGAGTTACTATATTCCCGCAGAGGAATACGGAGACTACCAGGAGAATAAAAATAACGCCTATGTGGGCGTGGGTATCACGGTCAGAGCACGGGAAGACGGCACAGGACTGGATGTTCTGGAGGTAACCCCCGGCAATTCCGCTCAGGAAGCCGGTGTCCTGCCTGGAGATATCTTGATTCGCGTACAGGAGCAATCGGTGGCGGGAATGGATGTGGACGAGGTAAAAAATATGATCCGAGGGGAAAAGGGTACAAAAGTGGACATCACGGTGCTCCGCTCCGGTGCAGAAATGACATTCACATTGGAGCGCCGGGAGATCAAAGTGCAGGTGGCCACAGGCACACTGCTACCGAATAACATCGGCCTGGTGCGGATCAATAATTTCAATACCAACTGCGCGGAAGAAGCCATTGCAGCCATCGAATCTCTGCGGGCGCAGGGGGCGGACAAACTGATCTTTGATGTGCGGAACAACCCCGGCGGCTATGTGCAGGAAATGTTGAAAGTGTTGGATTACCTACTGCCGGAGGGTGTTTTGTTCCGGGATGTGGATTACCGTGGCAAGGAGAGTCAGGATACCTCCGACGCCGCCTGTCTGGAGATCCCTATGGTAGTGCTAATGAATGAAGACAGTTATTCCGCCGCGGAGTTCTTCCCGGCAGTTTTGCAGGAATATGAATGGGCCACCTTGGTGGGAACACATACCACCGGCAAGGGTCATTACCAACGGTCCTACCGGCTGTCCGACGGCTCAGCGGTGAACCTGTCCGTGGGCAAGTATTTTACCCCCAGTGGCAAGAACCTCACAGAGGTGGGCGGCCTGACTCCCGATGTGGAGGTAGAGGTGGACGAAGAAACCGCCTCCAAGATCTATGCCCAATCCCTTGCGCCGGAAGATGACCCCCAAATTCAGGCAGCAGTGGAAATTTTGCAGAAAAACCCCGGCTAAACCGGGAGAAAATGGGAAAAACCTTGACTTGCGATTAATTTTCTCCTATAATAGGTTAGTTCTGAAATGCTTTATGTAAGAAAGGATTTGTGTTTATGGCTAAGGAATTTAAGATTACAAGTTTGCGTCTGGCAGATCTGGAAAAGGAACTGAATTACCTGAAAACCACCCGTGAGCGTGAGATCGCTGCAATGATTGCAGAAGCACGTTCCTATGGCGACTTGTCGGAAAACTCCGAATACGATGCCGCCAAAAACGAGCAGGCGAAACTCTACGGCCGTATTGCCGAGATCGAGGACATTCTTTCTCACGCTGTCATTATCGAAGATGAAAATGAGGCTTCCGGCCTTGTAGGTTTGGGTTGCACTGTCGTTGTTGAGAACGAGAACGGTCAGAAGTTCACCTATAAGATCACCGGCTCCCAGGAAGCCAATCCCATGGAGGGCAAACTCTCCGACGATTCTCCCTTCGGCCGCGCTGCCGTTGGCAAAGCGATCGGTGATAAGTTTACTGTGAATGCACCCGCCGGTTCTTACGATATGAAGGTGCTGGATATTATTCGCGAGGGCTAAACCATGGCAAATTTTGTACCGCAGGCAGAGTTGCCTGTATCTGAACAGGCCCAGATCCGCCGGGAGAAGTTGGCGGCGCTGCAGGCTGAAGGCAGAGATCCGTTTCTGCAGACCAAGTTTGATTTTGATGCCGATTCTGCCGCCATTAAGGCAGATTACGAATCTTTTGAGGGCAAGACCGTCCGTGTGGCCGGCAGACTGATGAGCAAGCGTGGCCAGGGCAAGGTGATGTTCTGCGACCTGCAGGACTGTACAGGCCGTATCCAGTTGTTTGTAAAGATCGACGAACTGGGTGAAGAGGAATACGCTCGCTTTAAGAAAAATGACATCGGCGATATTTTGGGCGTGGAAGGCGAAGTGTTCAAGACCAAGACCGAGGAAATTTCTATTCGGGCAAAGTCAGTGGTCCTGCTTTCCAAGTCCTTGCTGCCCCTGCCGGAGAAGTACCACGGCCTGACCGATAAGGAAATGCGTTTCCGTCAGCGCTATGTGGACCTGATGGTGAATCCGGAAGTGAAGCGGAACTTTGTTGTTCGCTCCCAGTTCATTAAGTTCATGCGCAACTACTTGGATAATATGAACTACATCGAGGTAGAGACCCCGGTGCTGAATACCATCGCCGGCGGTGCTTCTGCCCGTCCCTTTATTACGCACCATAATACGCTGGACATTGACATGTACATGCGAATCGCTACTGAGCTGCCTCTGAAGCGGTTGATTATCGGCGGCATGGACCGGGTGTATGAAATTGGCAGAATCTTCCGGAATGAGGGCATGGACCCCAAGCACAACCCGGAGTTTACCTCTGTTGAACTGTATCAGGCT
>JAZSRS010000116.1:0-1928 GCA_045538595.1 Faecousia sp.
GTGGCGGTAGTTTACCATTTCGGTCATAGCATTCATAAATAGTTTCCTCCTTAAATTATTTGTAATTTTTGCCCAACGCCAGGGCCTTTTGGTTCAGTTCCACCAAAGCGGCTTTCTTGGCAGGTACTAACTTGGTAACCACGGTATCAGTACCTTCAAAACTGAGGTTGGGATTGTTTTCCAACAGGTGGCCTACGATGATCATATTGGCCAGTGTGGCAATGTCGTTGTCCTTTGCCATTTGGGTGGCGGGAATGTAGAACACTTCCACATCGGTGCGCTCCACTTTGGCGTCGATGAGGGCAGAGTCCACATAGATTTGGCCGCCGGGGACGACGGTGTCCACATACTTCTGCAGGGAAGGCAGGTTCATGGCGATCAGCACATCGGGGGCGGTGATGATGGGACTGCCCACAGGGGCGTCGGACAAAATCACATTGCAGTTAGCCGTGCCGCCACGCATTTCCGGACCGTAGGAGGGAAGCCAGGAGACCTGATGTTCTTCCAGCAGACCCTTATAGGCAAGGAACTTACCGGCAAACAAAATGCCCTGTCCGCCAAAACCGGCAATCAAAATCTGAGTCGTTTTCATATTACTCAGCCTCCTTTGCTGCGGTTCTGTCCTTATAGACACCGATGGGGTAGTAGGGGAGCATATCGCTTTCGATCCACTCCAGTGCCTTCTGAGGGGTCATACCCCAGTTGGTGGGACAGGCGGAGACCACTTCCACCAGGGAGAAGCCCTTGCCGTTTATCTGGTTTTCAAAGGCTTTCTTAATGGCCTTCTTAGCATTTTTTACATTCTTCACATTGTTGACGGCTACCCGGGCGATGTACTCAGGGCCTTCCAAAGTGGAGAGCATTTCGCAGACCTTAATGGGCCAGCCGCAGTGGTTTACATCACGGCCGTAGGGAGAGGTTTGGGTAACCTGACCGGGCAAACTAGTGGGAGCCATCTGGCCGCCGGTCATACCGTAAATGGCGTTATTGACGAAGATCACGGTGATGTTTTCGTTTCTGGCAGCGGAGTGAACAGTCTCGGCCATACCGATGGAGGCCAAGTCGCCGTCGCCCTGATAGGTGAAGACGATGTTCTCCGGGCGGCTGCGCTTGATACCGGTGGCCACCGCGGGGGCTCTGCCGTGGGGGGCTTCGATCATATCGCAGGTGAAGTAATCGTATGCCATAACTGCGCAGCCAACAGGGGCGACGCCGATGGTAGTGCCTTCAATGCCCAGTTCGTCAATGGCTTCGGCTACCAGACGGTGGATAATGCCGTGGGGACAGCCGGGGCAGTAGTGCAGAGGAATGTCTGCTAAGGACTTGGGTTTTTCAAATACAGTTGCCATATCAGAACTCTCCTTTCTGCGCTTTGCGAATGGATTCCAGCACCTGGTCGGGACTGGGGATCATACCGCCGCAACGGTTGCACAGGGCTACCGGCCGCTTGCACTGGGTATAAAGTTTAATGTCTTCGATCATCTGACCCATACTCAGTTCCACGGAAATGAAGCCTTTTACCTTATCAGCGGCTTCCAGCAATGCTTTCTTGGGGAAGGGCCACAGGGTGATGGGACGGATCAGACCCACTTTAATACCCTCGGCTCTGGCGGCCACTACGGCGTTCTTTGCCACGCGGGAGGCAATACCGAAGGCCACCACGCAGATCTCTGCATCGTCCATCATGTACTCTTCCCACATTGCTTCGTTCTCTTCCACCTGACGATACCGCTGGAACCGCTCGAAGTTTTTCTTTTCCAGCTGATCGGGCTGCAGGTATAGAGAGTTGACCACATTGTGCTTGCGCTTGCCCTCGGTGCCTGTCAGTGCCCAGGGCTTGTCGTACTGCTTCACCTCTTCGTCCTCAAAGGTGATAGGCCCCATCATCTGGCCGATGGTGCCATCCGCCAGGATCATGGCGGTCATGT
>JAZSRS010000159.1:0-6384 GCA_045538595.1 Faecousia sp.
CATCTTTTACGATAGCAACTGCAGTTTCGTCGCAGGACGATTCAATCGCCAGTATATTCAACTCTTACAACTCCTTTCGCAGAATCAACGCATCTTCCCGGGGATTGTGATAATATCTGGGTCTGCATCCTACCTGAACAAATCCAAGTTTCTCATAGAGTGCAATGGCGGAGGTATTGGAAACACGAACTTCCAGCAAAAGAACAATAATATTCTTCTGTTTCAAGTGTGCAACCAAGGCTTCCACCAAAGCCTCACCAATGCCCTGTCTTCTGTAATCCGGAGAAACCGCTAGATTCATCATATCCGCGCCATCCAGTACAGACTGGGAACCCACATATCCCACAACCCGGCTATCTACCTCTGCAACCAGCCAGTAGGACAGTCGGTTATCTAATTCCGAAGCAATACTGTTTTCACTCCACGGGTCGGAAAAGCATATCTTCTCCAACTCTGCAATGGCAGATACATCTTGCATCAGCATTTGTCTAATCTTCATTTATTTCGCCTCATACCAACTCTTGCCCCATTTTGCCTCTGCAAGAATGGGAACATTCAGCGCTGCAACACGCTCCATACGGTTGCTGACCAGCATGGCTACCTGCTCTGCAACATCTTCAGGGCATTCCACGATCAATTCATCATGAACTTGCAGCAGCAGCCTTGCTTCCGGAACTTCTTCCCGCAAAGCACGGTCCACTTCGATCATTGCTAATTTGATCAGATCCGCCGCTGTACCCTGAATCGGCGTGTTCAATGCAATTCGCTCTGCGCCTTGTCGAATATTGAAATTACTGCTTTTCAGTTCGGGAATATAGCGTCTTCTGCCGTAAAGCGTCTTTGTATAGCCACAGTCTCCGGCATCCGCAACAACCTGCTTCATATAGGCCTTAACACCTTGGTACTTAGCAAGATAACTGTCAATATACGCCCTTGCCTCATACCGACTGACACCGATATCCTCTGCCAGGGAGAATTCAGATATGCCGTATACGATGCCGAAATTCACTGCTTTTGCGTGTCGCCGCTGCAAAGGTGTTACCTCTTCTGCCGGTACGTCAAAAACTTGGGAAGCCGTGGCAGTATGAATATCTTTTCCGCTTCGGAAGGCTTCCAGCATTACTTCATCATTTGCAATATGAGCAAGAACATGCAGTTCGATCTGGCTGTAATCCGCATCCACCAGCACATACCCCGGCTTGGGAATGAACATTTTCCGAATCTCAGCACCCATATCCGTGCGAACAGGGATATTCTGCAGATTGGGCTCTGTGGAGGAGAGTCTGCCTGTGGCGGTAACCAGATTTTGGAATGTGGTATGGATTCTGCCGTCCTCACCGATGGTCTTCATAAGACCGTCAGCATAGGTAGAATTCAGTTTGGTAAGCATACGGTAATCCATAATCGCAGGAATGATAGGATGCTTGTCTTTCAGTTTCTCCAAAACATCTGCATTGGTAGAGTATCCGCTCTTTGTCTTTTTCACCGGAGGAAGTCCCAGTTTGTCAAAGAGCAGATCTCCCAACTGCTTTGTAGAATTGATATTAAACGGACCGTCGGAGTAACTAAAGATCAAGTTTTCAATATCACCGATCCTCTGCTTTAGCATCTGACCAAATTGCTGCAACTGGACTTGGTCGATGGCCACACCGGCGCATTCCATACCGTGGAGAACAGGACATAAGGGTAACTCTATTTTGTAATAGAGATCGGTCATTTCGTGCTTTTTCAGTTCCGAATCCAGTATGGCACGCAGGTGCCAAATGGCCTCAGCGCAAGCCCCCGCATCATTGTCATCTACAGAAATGCCCAAGTAGTTGATAGCAAGTTTTGATACGGAATAATCCGAACTGGAGGGATTCAAATCGTATGCAGCAAGTGCCGTATCAAATACAAACTCTCCATAGGATATCTGCAAAGCACCCAGCGCGTGCATAGTAGACTTTATATCGTGACCAATGATTGGACCTGTGGGCAAGGAAATACCCATCTGCGCTTCCATAGGCGTCAGCACGCATACACCGTCTTCGCAAGCAATTCCGAGGGTGCCGTCAGCAGACAAGTAGATCGCAAAAGGCACATCCCCGCAAGGAACAGAGCCCAGTGCGCCCAGTCTTTCTACCTTGATCTCTGCGGTCTTCACTTCAACGGCTGCGCTGCGCAAATCATATTTATCTATTAGCCGCACAAATTCCAATTTTTGGAACAAGGCATACAATTCCTGCTTGTTATATGGCCGGACAATGGCATCCATAGGCGCAAAATCGATGGGCGCATTGCAACGAATGGTGGCTAAATCATAGGAAAGATACGCGCATTCCTTGCCGCCTTCCAGCTTTTCCCGCAGTTTGGGACGAATAAATTCATCTTGCAAATTTTCATAGATCCCGTCCAAAGAACCGAACTTCAAAAGCAGTTCTGTAGCCGTTTTCGGTCCAATACCGGCCACACCGGGAATATTATCGGAAGAATCCCCCATAAGGGACTTCAAATCCACCATCTTCTTTGGCTCAAATCCGTATTCTTGTGTGAAAAGTTCTTCCGTATATAAAGTTGCTGTCGTCTGCCCCGGTTTCGAGATCACAAGTTTTACATGAACATTTTTGTCGATCAGTTGTAGGCTATCTCTGTCTCCGGTAACAACAACACATTCCCAGTCATTGTTGCTGCAAATGCGGCTCACTGTACCGATCACATCATCTGCTTCCCAGCCCTGACATTCATAAATTGGAATGTTCATTGCCTTGAGCACCTGCTTCATAATGGGCATTTGCTGGGCAAGTTCGTCAGGCATACCGTGGCGGTTTGCCTTATAACCTTCATACTTTTCATGACGGAAAGTAGGTCCGTGGAGGTCAAAAGAAACACAAACCGCATCCGGCTGTTCTTCCTTCTCCATGCGTTCCAAAATGTTTAGGAATCCATAAATGGCATGGGTATAAAGCCCCTCCCGTGTGGTAAGGGGCCTTACACCAAAAAACGCTCTATTAATAACACTGTTTCCGTCCAGAATCAGCAGTTTCATACTCTTCTCCAAATTGCACCCTGGGGGGTATCGATAATCTCAATGCCACGAGATTTTAATTCATCACGAATCCGGTCTGCTTCGGCATAGTTCTTTTCCTTCTTTGCGTTGGTACGGGCCATAACCAAGGCGTCGATTTCAGGATCGGCAGATTGTGCTTTTCCCTCCGCCTGCTTGACATTGAATTTTTCTGCAGCCTGCAGCAAGTTCAAACTCAGTACCTGATCAAAATCAGCAATGGCAGCCAACTTGGTGGCATCGGTTGTCTTTGCTTTTAGCACATCATATACTGCCGTAACTGCCAGAGAGGTGTTCAGATCGCCATTGAGTGCCCCTGCAAACCGCTCTTTCAGTTCCTGCAAGGTTTTTTCATCTACCTCGCCCTCGGACTTGAGTGTTGCAATCTTGGCGATCAGTTTGTCGTAGGCGGCCACAGCGTTATCCAAGTTTTCCCAAGAGAACACAAGATTTCTGCGGTAATGGCTCTGCAAGCAGAACAGACGATATGCCATGGGATCGTAACCCTTCTGCTCCAACAGGGAAACTGTCAAGAACTCTCCTTTTGACTTAGACATTTTTTCAGATTTTCCTGAATCAGATGTAGTATTCAGGTGATGCACATGGAACCAGTAGTTGCACCACTTATGACCGAGAAAACTCTCAGACTGGGCGATCTCGTTGGTATGGTGCGGGAGTGCATTGTCAATACCGCCGGCGTGGATATCCAAATCTTCGCCCAAATACTTCATAGAAATACCGGAGCACTCAATATGCCAACCGGGATAACCAACACCCCAGGGAGAATCCCATTTCAGCGCCTGATCTTCGAACTTAGACTTGGTAAACCAAAGAACAAAGTCGTTTTTGTTCCGCTTATTTGTATCTTCCTCCACACCTTCACGAACGCCAATTGCAAGATCTTCCTCGTCGTGGTCATTAAATACATAGTATTTTTCCAACTTAGAGGTATCAAAATACACATTACCGCCAGCAATATAGGCAAAACCTTTCTCAATCAGGCCGGAAACGATTTTAATGAACTCGTCAATACAGCCGGTTGCAGGTTGAATGATCTCAGGCTTCTTGATGTTAAGTTTTTCACAATCTGCAAAAAATGCGTCAGTGTAATACTGAGCAATCTCCATAACAGATTTATTTTCTCTCTTGGCGCCTTTGAGCATCTTATCCTCGCCGGTATCTGCATCGGATGTCAGGTGGCCCACATCCGTAATATTCATAACCCGCAGGACATTATAACCCATATAGCGCAGCGCTTTCTCCAGCACATCTTCCATAATATAGGTACGCAAATTACCGATATGGGCAAAATGATATACCGTAGGACCACAGGTATACATCTTCACAACATCAGGAGAATTGGGCTGAAACAGTTCCTTTTTATGAGACAAAGAATTATATAAATACATAGTTTTTCCTCCAAAATCGAAAATAAAAAGCCTCTTATGCCAAAGGCACAAGAGGCGGGTTATACAACTCGCGGTTCCACTCTCATTTATCACTTAAAAATCAATTCGCTCCCGGACGCACATTCCCAATATCGACACCGCTCAGGCTTGCAGCCAATGACCCGAACTCTCTGAAAGATTGATAGAGGTACTATTCCCGTTCACAGCGATATTTAATTGTAAATATTTTACCATCATTGCACAGTGTTTGTCAAGAATCACGCATTGATTCCTATGGTAATTTATGCTATAATAATGAAGAAATACAAAAATTTCACGGAGGATTATCGTATGGATTACAGCAAACTGCAAAACGGCAGCGATATTCGCGGCGTCGCGCTGGAAGGTATTGAGGGTCAGCATATCAATCTGACCGAAACTGCTTGCAAGGATATCGGCAGAGGTTTTGCTCTGTGGTTAATAAAGAAGACCGGCAAGTCCAGCGGTCTGCGTGTCGCCGTCGGTCGTGATTCCCGTCTGTCCGGTGAGACCTTGTGCAAATGGATCTGCGAGGCTATGGTGCAGCAGGGTCTGGAAGTTACCGATTTTGGTATGGCAAGCACTCCCGCTATGTTTATGTCCACAGTAACTGAGGGCTATACCTTCGACGGTTCTGTCATGATTACCGCCAGCCATCTGCCTTTTAACCGCAACGGTTTTAAGTTCTTCACCGCTGAAGGCGGTCTAGAAAAAAGCGACATCAAGCAAATTTTGGAATATGCTGCCGGTAATTGCACCACAGGTCTGGCCGCCGGTACGCTGTTCTCCGGCTCCTTTATGGATACATACGCCAACATCCTTGCTGACAAGATCCGCTCCGCTACCGGCGAAGAAAAGCCCCTGGAAGGATTCCGTATTGTTGTGGATGCCGGTAACGGCGCAGGCGGTTTCTATGTTGACAAGGTCCTGAAACCTCTGGGTGCCAACACTGAAGGAAGCCGCTATTTAGATCCCGACGGAAGTTTCCCCAACCACATTCCCAATCCCGAAGACAAGACTGCAATGGCTGCCATTACGGAATCTGTAAAACTTGCCAATGCTGATTTGGGTATTATCTTTGATACCGATGTAGACCGTGCCGGTGCAGTTTTATCCGATGGTAGCGAACTGAACAGAAACCGCATTATCGCTATGCTTTCTGCTATTTTACTGCGGGAATACCCCGGTACTACTATCGTTACAGACTCTATCACCTCCACGGGTCTTGCCAAGTTTATCGAAGAAAAAGGCGGCGTACATCATCGCTTTAAGCGTGGCTACCGCAATGTGATTAATGAGTCCATCCGCCTGAACAGTCTTGGACAAGATAGTCAACTGGCAATCGAAACCTCCGGCCACGGCGCATTGAAAGAAAACTATTTCCTGGACGATGGTGCATATCTGGTTACTAAACTGCTGATCGAACTTGCTCGTGGCAAGAAGGAAGGCTACACATTGGAATCGCTGATTGCTTCCCTGGAAGAGCCTGCAGAGAGTGTTGAATTTAGAATGAATATTCTGCTGGACGATTTCAAAGCATACGGCCAGCAGGTCATTGACGAACTGACTGCTTATGCCCAAAATCAAGCAGGCTGGAGTCTTGCTCCCAGCAATTTCGAAGGTGTGCGTCTGAATCTGGATAAGGAACGCGGCGATGGTTGGTTCTTGCTGCGATTGTCTCTCCACGATCCCCTGCTGCCCCTGAACATTGAAAGTAACTCTGTTGGCGGCGCAAAGAAAATTGCTGCTGAACTAGCCGGTTTCATCGCAAATTATGATAAACTGGACGCGCAGAAATTGATGGACTATGCAAAATAGTCAAAACCTCCGGCTAAGCCGGAGGCTTGATTAAGCCCTAGAAGGGCATTTTACAGACTATTGCCCCTAAAGGGGCCCCGAATGGTTTGCCGACCG
>JAZSRS010000171.1:0-7057 GCA_045538595.1 Faecousia sp.
GCTTTTTTACGGGCGACCACTGGTCGCCCCTACATATTCTATCGTACTTTATTGTAGGGGCGGCCATTGGCCGCCCGCTATTTGTCTTTACTTGGTGCCGAAGATACGGTCGCCGG
Organism: Faecousia sp.; assembly: GCA_045538595.1. Lineage (GTDB taxonomy): Bacteria > Bacillota > Clostridia > Oscillospirales > Oscillospiraceae > Faecousia. Next base: position 117 of record JAZSRS010000171.1, read on the forward strand.
CGTCCCCCAGACCGGGAACGATGTAGGCGTGCTCATTGAGTTTCTCGTCGATGGCGGCCACATAAATGTCCACATCCGGGTGGGCTTCCTGCACAGCCTTCACGCCCTCGGGGCAGCCGATGATGTTCATCATAGTGATGTATCTGCAGCCGTGCTTCTTCAGGAAATCAATGGCGGCGATGGCGCTGCCGCCGGTAGCCAGCATGGGGTCAACCACGAATACCTGTCGGTTGCCGATATCCTCGGGGAGTTTGCAGTAATATTCTACGGGCTGATGGGTCTCCGGATCCCGGTACAGGCCGATGTGGCCCACCTTGGCAGAGGGGATCATATCCAGCATAGAATCCACCATGCCCAAGCCTGCGCGGAGAATGGGGATAATGGCCAGTTTTTTGCCGGAGAGTTTGTAGCACTTTGCAGTTGCCACAGGGGTCTGCACCATCACCTCTTCGGTGGGCAGGTTGCGGGTGGCTTCATAGCACATCAGGCCGGCGATCTCGCTGGTCAGTTCCCGGAATTCCTTCACGCCGGTGCGCTTGTTGCGGAGGATCGCCAACTTATGCTGAATCAGGGGATGGTTCAGTTCATATACATTGCCCATAATTGATTTCTCCTTTATTTCTCTTCCCGGGCCAGCCGTTCCCGCTCCGCCTGGGATAATCTTAAATAGTTGGGGGTTAGGCCTGCAGCATCGCCTTTTTCCCCGGCGGCCGCCATTTCGCTGGCCACCAAGGCAACACCTGCTGCCCGCTGGTGGGTGTGGTGTTCCGGCGGCAACACCAGTCCGGAAATTACATCTTTAAGGGTATTATAACACAAATTTGCCCCGTCTCCAACTAAAAAAATGGGTTTTTCGAATTTTTTCAGATTTTCTGCCAGTTCGGCATAGGAAATGGCGGAATCTTCCAGTATACGGGTAAGTTTTCCCTCTTCCGCCGCAAAAATGGCGGTGTAGGTCTGATCCCGCCGGGCGTCCATGGTAGGGACGACAATCCCCTGCCAAACCCCTAAATTCTTTGCCATGGCCTCCAAGGTGGACACGCCGTAGCAGGGAATCTCCCTGCCCCAGGCAAGACCCTTGGCGGCGGCCACGCCAATTCGCACACCGGTGAAACTGCCCGGGCCGTTTGCTACCGCCACGGCGGTGAGATCCTCCACCGTCTTGCCGCAGTTTTTCAGCAAATCCTCCGCCATAGGCATCAGGGTCTGGCTATGGGTAAGACCGGTATTCTGATAACTCTCGCCCAGGAGTTTACTATCTTCCAGCAGCGCCACAGACGCGGCTTTGGCAGAGGTCTCAAAGGCCAAGATCAACACATCCATACCCTCCCTCAAAGGTGATTTTCCGACTGTTTTCGTCTATCTTCTCAATGGTGACCCACAGGGGGTTTTCCAAAGCGTCTTCTACATTTTCGTTTCACTCCACGGCGCAGATACCACCCCGCTGCAGATAGTCCTCCCAGCCGATGTCAAACAGTTCATCGGCAGAGGAAAGGCGGTACATATCAAAATGGAACAGCGGCAGTCTGCCGGAAGTGTACTCATTGACGATGGTGTAGGTAGGACTGGTTACCGGCTCGGTAATCCCCAATCCCCGGGCCAATCCCCGGGTGAATGCGGTTTTCCCTGCCCCTAAGTCTCCCCGGTAGGCGATCACCGCGCCGGGCGAAAGATGCTCTGCCAACGCCGCGCCTGCGGCCTCGGTCTGCTCAGGACTATTTGTAATGATTTCCATAACTATTTCCTCGAAAGAATGAAAATGAAAAGTTAAAAACTAGGAAGTCGGCTCCGCCGACAAATGTGAATGATCGCCATAGGCGATACCACAATTTTTAATTCTCCATTTTTAATTTTTAATTATTGTTCTTTAGTTTCTCGGCTTGGTCAGCGGTGGCAAGGCCGTCGATGATCTCGTCGATCCCGCCGTCCATCACCTGGTCGATTTTATACAGTGTCAGGCCGATTCTATGGTCTGTAACCCGGCCCTGAGGGAAATTGTAGGTGCGGATTCGCTCGTTGCGCATACCTGTTCCCACCTGACTTCTTCGCATACCCGTAACCTCTGCAGAGAGTTTCTCCTGCTCAATTTCATAGAGTTTACTTGCCAGCATACACATACATTTCTCTCTGTTTTGCAGTTGGCTTCGCTCCTCCTGACAAGCCACTACAATGCCGGAAGGCTTGTGGATCAGCCGCACCGCAGAGGAGGTTTTATTGACGTGCTGACCGCCGGCGCCGGAGGCCCGGTACACCTGCATTTCGATGTCCGCGGGGTTGATCTGCACATCTACCTCTTCCATTTCCGGCAGTACGGCCACGGTGGCCGTGGAGGTGTGGACACGGCCACCGGATTCCGTCTCCGGCACTCTCTGTACCCGGTGGACACCGGATTCATATTTGAGTCTTGAGTATGCACCCCGGCCGTTAATGACGAAGTCGGCTTCCTTCACGCCGCCCAGTTCCGTCTCGTTGTAGTTCATCAGTTCAACTTTCCAACCCATTTTTTGGGCGTACATGGTGTACATACGGAACAAACTGTGGGCAAACAGGGCGCTTTCCTCGCCGCCTACGCCCCCACGGATCTCCATAATGACACTCTTGTCGTCGTTGGGGTCTTTGGGCAGCAGCAGGATCTGGAGTTTGCCATGGAGATCTTCCATGGCCTGTTTGGCCTCCTGATAGGTCTGCTGGCACAGTTCCTTCATCTCCGGGTCCGACATCAGTTCCTGGGCGTCCTGCATATCCCTTTGGGCCTGCTTATAGGCCCGGAAAGCCTCGATAATGGGCTCTAAATCGTTCCGTTCCCGCAAAATGGCAGCGGCCTTTTGGGGGTCGCTGTAAAAATCCGGCTGCTCAGAACGGGCGCACAATTCTTCAAAGCGGTTTTCCACCGCCTGTAATTTATCCAGCATAATATTCTCCGTAGGGTAGACTCGAACCAAAACGGTCTCTTAGCCTAAGATAGGTATATCATACCCTATTTTCTATTGTGCGTCAAATACTTTGGCGCAAAAAACCACCGGGTTTCTCTCCCGGTGGTTTTGACGCTTATTTATCCTCTTCAGGGACGAAATCCAAGGTCAGGGATTTCACATCGGTCTTCATTTGCACATACCGGACACCGGCGGCATCCAGCATACGCTTGGAGGCCAGCGTGGTGGGGGTGGTAGCGTACTTGTCGGACAAATAGTAGACTTCCTTTACGCCGCTTTGGATAATGGCCTTGGCGCATTCGTTGCAGGGGAACAGCGCTACATACAATCGGCTGCCCCGCAAATCCCGGCCGTTGGCATTCAAAATGGCGTTGAGTTCCGCGTGGACCACATAGGGATACTTGGTCTCCTCGCCGGTTCTGTCCCAGGGAAATTCGTCATCGTTGCAGCCCTTGGGCATACCGTTGTAGCCGGTGGAGATAATGATATTGTCAGGCGACACGATGCAAGCGCCCACTTGGGTGCTGGGGTCTTTGCTGCGACGGGCGGCCAGCAAGGCGATGCCCATAAAATATTCGTCCCAACTGATATAATCTTGTCTTTTCATAGAAAATCCCCCCTGTTTTGATAGGCTTAGCATACCAAAAACAGGGGGATTTGTCAATCTCAGACCGTGGACAGAATATGTAGGGGCGGTCATTGACCGCCCGCAAAATCAATTTTCCTCTTTTTTCGGGTTAGCAGCAGGGCAACGGCGATGGCGGTGATGCCGCCAACCAACTTGCCCACCATCATAGAAGGGAGCATCGTGGGGGCAAATCCCGCGGTGAAGCCCATATGGTCGCCGAATACAAACGCCGCGCTGACCGCAAAGGCCACATTCACCACTTTCCCCCGGGAATCCATCTCCTTTACCCGTTCAAAGGTGGCGATGGAATTGGCCAGGGTGGCGATTAGTCCCCCGGCGGCCACATCGTTGATGCCCAGGAGTTTTCCCAGTTTCATTAAGGGTTTCCGCAGTACTTTGGTGATCACATGCACCAAAGGGAACGCACCGGCCAGTACCACGGCGATAGCGCCTACGGTGGCAAACCCCTCGCTTAAAGGCGCCATGCCGGGAATGACGGCAAAGCCGGTGAGTTCCTCCACAATGGCAGCGCCCAATCCCACCGTAATGAGAATAATTACGCCTTTGCCGAAGATGTCAAATCCTTTGATCATGGCCCTTTCCGCAAACACAAGGCCTAATGCAATAAGTCCTCCGATAATGACAATGGGAATCAGGTTTCGCAGCACCATTCCCAAAGGGAATCCTGCCACCAGACCGCCCACCAGCAAACCCACAGGAATGGTAACGATCCCGGCTAAGATTCCCTTTGCCATAGCGGGCCGGTCTTCTTCTTTCAAAATCCCCAGCGCCACGGGAATGGTGAACACGATGGTAGCACCCAGCATACTGCCGCACAGCACGCCACCCATCAGGGCCGCCTGTGGGTCGGTGGTCATCTGTTGAGCCAAAGCGCCGCCGCCCATATCGCAGGCTAAGATCGTGCCGGCAAACATGGCCGGGTCTGCTCCCAAAAACCGGTACACCGGCACCACCACAGGATTCAGCACTTTCGCCAGCACCGGGGCAAGGGAGATGATGCCCAGCATGGCCAGCGCCAGCGTACCCATGGCCAAAATTCCCTCCTCAAAGGGGTGTCCCAGTCCTAATCTGTTGCCGAAAATCCGGTCGATTGCCCCCAAAGCGGCAAAAATGGCCATAATAAAAATCAGTATCTCATGGGCGGACATGGTGTTCCTCCGTATCCACGATGGCTACCACGGCCGCGTCCACCGGGGATTCCATACAGAATTTGCTGGCCACCGTGCCGGTAACCAGTAACACTTTATCCCCCTTGCCAGCGCCTACCTGATCTGCCGCCACCACGGGGCCCATCATAGTGTCCACCACCAAAAATGTTTGTCCTTGCAGGCATTGAGCCTTCCGGGTGGACCAAACAGACCCGGTTACTGTGCCGATTTTCATAATGTTCCCTCCAGTATATCCTTCGCCATTGGCGTCATGACCGAGCCGGGGGCAGGTTGCCGTCCAGCGGCTTTCAAGGCTCTTGCCTCTTGGGCTGTGATGAGCCGTTTCTGTCCGCCGTCGGTAAATACGATACCCAAATTCTTCATATTCCGGCGACTGGTGGCCAGCGCCGTACTTAAAGCCCGGTTCTTGGGCGCTTGAGGGAATCCGGGGGTGTAGCACACCACGGTCTTCCCCTCCGCCAAGGCGGAAAGCACCTGCTCGTTGGCAAAGCACAGCGCCTGTCCCAAGGTCAGCGACCCAATCACCACCCCGTCGTAGGGGGGATTGCTTTCGTAGGTAAATCCCAGATCGCAGCCGGGTTTTTCGCCGATCAACAGTCCTCGCACCTGCGTATCCTCCCCAAATCTCCGTTTTGAAAGCCGCAGGCGTTGGCTTCGTCATAGTCCAAATGCACCCGGGTTTGGAAGGCAGGACTGACCCGCACCACCACATCGTCAAAGATCAGCGGCCGCCCGGTATAGGTCTGTAGGCGCACCACCTGCTTGTCCTGCACCCCGAATTTGATGGCGTCTTCCGGGGTGATATGAATGTGCCGCTGGGCCACGATCACGCCTCGTTTTAAGGCAACTGTGCCGGACGGCCCAATCAAAATCGCCCCGGGGGTATCGTCGATATGACCGGACTGCCGCACCGGGGCGGAAATGCCCAAGGTTCTGGCGTCGGTCATAGACAGTTCTACCTGTCCTTCCGGCCGCTCCGGCCCAAGCACCGCCACTTTTGTAAATTCACCCTTTGGCCCTTTTACCGTTACCCGCTCGTTGGCCAGATACTGCCCCGGCTGAGATAAATCCCGTTTTGGGGTCAAGGGGTGGCCGAACAGAGTAAGGGCCTGTTCTTTGGTAACGTGAACATGGCGGCCGGAGGCCTCCAGTTCAATAAATATCCGTTTCATCACGGCATCTGTTAGGTTTACATAATCCACAATTTCACTCCTTTGCGGATTTTAACTGAATCATAATCAGGTACAGAAAACTGCTGAGGCGGTTGAAGCCACGAATTAAGTCCTCCCGGTGGGGGGCAAATGCCGCTACCGCTTGCAATTCTGCCGCCCGGGCAAGGCATCTGGCCTTATTCACCTGCAATAGCAGCAGACTATCTCCGGGATTGGGCATAAAATGGGGCTGGCCGTAAAAATCCTGTGGCCGATGGCTTCGCTCCCGGAGGGTCTTTTCGTCCATTCCACCCAGCAGGGTTTCCTCTACCGGCTTGTCTAATACTTCCCAGCCCAGCAAGTTCCGGGCGTAAGCAAGCGCCTCTTCCAGTTGCTTGCGGATACTGCCAGTAGCAGACGCGCAGCACAGCAGCAGTTCTGCTTCCAGCGTGTCCACCGCCCCCCGGAGCAAGATCCGGGGGTGGGTCTTTTCCACCAGCACTTCGGCGTTCAGGTGGGTCATATGCTCCGGTTTTTCCTCCATATACCCGCCAGAGAGCAGCCGGTAGCGTTCCGGCTTGGCGTCTGTGGCAGGTAAAATGGCGATTCGCTCCCGGGTGAGATAATCTCTTGCTTCGGAAGTCAGTTGGTGGCCTTTCCCCAGGTAGAACACCCGCTTGCCCTCCCGGTTGCGGATGTTATCCCGGACCGCGTCGATGCCGTAGAGCATTACTTACTTGCAGGGGGATTTTGGCTCAGTTTGCCCTTGGGCAGAATGTTATCCACCTCGGTGTGGGGTCTTGCAATGACATGGACGGAGATCAGTTCCCCCACCTTTTCCGCAGCGGCTGCGCCGGCATCGGTGGCAGCCTTTACAGCACCCACATCGCCCCGCACCATCACGGTTACCAAGCCGCCGCCTACCTGTTCTTTACCCACCAGTTGGACATTGGCGGATTTCACCATGGCATCAGCGGCTTCGATTGCGCCAATGAGACCCTTTGTTTCGATCATTCCCAGAGAATTTGTGTTCATAATG
>JAZSRS010000158.1:0-3306 GCA_045538595.1 Faecousia sp.
TCAGCGAACTGACCCGGGAGGTCCGGGAGCACAACCACTTTGCCCGCCGTATGCCGGTGGTGGAGGAACAGATCAAAGTAATCAACCACAGACTGACAGATTTGGAAAGGGAGGTATAAAGAGCATATGAAAGAGATTCTAAAGAGATTGGCTGCGCTGCTGAAGGTAAAGACCATCGTGACCTTTGCGGTGATCACGGTGTTTACGGTGATGGCCCTGCGGGGGGAATTGCAACCGGATAATGTGATGATCATCATCTCTATGGTGGTGTCCTTCTACTTTGGCACCCAGCACGAAAAAATGAAAGAATAAGCATAAGCCCAGGTCTTTTGACCCGGGGCTTTCTTCTATAGTACCAGTCTTTCCGCCAGTTGGGCGATAAATTGTTTGTTGGTGGGGCAGGTGATGTAGTCATCGGCATCCGGGGGAAAATAGTTGGCCCAGACCACCGTATCTTTTCTTGCCCACGCAGAAGCGATAGCCTTGCGAATGGAATGTTCCACACTGCGGTAGTCAGGCAAACCCAACTCCCGGGCAATGGCAGGGTAAAGTTCTTTAGAGAGGCATTGGCGGGGATTTTGGGCAAACATAGGAATGCCCACGCATAACTGCTGATAGCCGTCCAAATGGGTGAGAAAATTCAAAATGTGCAGATGAGTGGCGGTTTGGATTTTGGGTGTGCCGGCAGCCGGTACGGTGGAGGTGATGAGATCCATCAGCCGCACCCGCAGGGTGTTGACGGTGGGCATGATCATAATGAACTGTACGCCTAGGGATACTGCTTGACGCTGAATGTATTCGTTCACATAAGGGGTAATTGCCAAAATTACCTTTGGCATGAAGGCGGTCTCCTGCAAAACAGTCAATCCGTCTTTGTAGGGGAGCATCAGATTCAGGATCATAGCATCCGGCTGAAATAGAGCCAATTCCGTCAAGGCAGATGGCCCGTCATAGCAGATCTTTAAGTTGAATTCGTGATGCAGCGCCCGTTGCAGCGCTTCCGTATAGGGCTCTGATGCGTCAGCGATCAGTAACTTATGCAAATGCCATACCCCCTTCCCTTGCCACCTATAGGATATCAAAAATTTTCCTATAAAACAAGGGAAGGGGGCTGCAATTTTTCGACAATTTTCGACAATTCTGCTATTTCATAAACTTATCCACCGCTTGACACAGACTATCAATGGCGGCATCGTCACCGGCGGCAACGGCGTCTACCATACAGTGGTGAATGTGGTCTTTCAGGATCACCTTGCCGGTGTTTTCCAAGGCAGAACGGACGGCGGCTAACTGAATCAGCACATCGGAGCAGTCGTAGCCGTCCTCTACCATCCGCTTTACTTTTTCCAAATGGCCGATGGCGCGGGCCAGGCGGTTGATGACCGCTTTCTGATTCTCGTGGACATGGCCGTGGGAATGGGCAATGCCGTGGGCGTGCATATAGGAATGGTCGTGTTCGTGATCGTGATGATGTTCGTGATCATGGTGTTCCATTTGCCCACCTCCTTTGATTTTTTTCTTATCATACCCCATTTTATCCCAACTTGCAAGTCTTTACCCATAACATTTTTTGTTCTGCGGCATAGACTGCTGGGAGGTGATTTTATGGCAATCGTCCAAACTGACAGGCCTATTACATCGGCGGAAAACCAACGGATCATTGAAGAATTGGTGCGAACATATCCTTTTTGCCGTTCGGAGGTGCTGACTACCACCGCGTTTCAGCGGCCGATCCCCACTTTGGTGATTGGAAACGGCCCGCGGAAGGTGATCTTCTCCGCCGGCCATCACGCCAATGAGTGGATCACCACCTTGGTGCTGCTGAAATTTGCGGAAGAATTGGCAGAAGCCATTGCAGTAAACGGCAGGATCTATGACCGGAATGCCCGGGATGTGGCGGCAGCAGCCACGATTTATATGATGCCGATGGTAAACCCGGATGGGGTGGATCTGGTCACCGAGGCGATCGCTCCCGGGAATATTCAGTACGACCTTGCCAAACGGCTGGCAGAGAATTATCCTGCCATTCCGTTCCCCAACGGTTGGAAAGCCAACCTTTTGGGTGTGGATCTGAATTTACAGTACCCGGCAGGGTGGCTGCAGGCGCGTGAGATCAAATTCGCCCAAGGCTTCATCAGTCCCGGCCCCCGGGATTATGTGGGGCGAGCGCCGCTGAATCAGATCGAATCCCGGGCGCTGGCGGAATATACCCGCTACATTGATCCGGCGCTGGTACTGGCTTACCACTCCCAAGGGCGGGAGATCTACTGGCAGTTTCAGGACATTGTGGTGCCGGGAGCAGAGGAACTGGGACAGAAAATGGCGGAAGCCAGCGGGTATACCTTGGCAAATGTACCCTATGAATCGGGATTTGCCGGGTATAAGGACTGGTTCATTCAGGAATTTCGCCGTCCGGGGTATACCATCGAGGTGGGGCAGGGGGAAAACCCATTGCCGCTGGAACAGTTTGATGAAATCTATCGGGATAATCTGCCAATCCTATTGTTGGGGGCATTGGGCGCATAAGAAAATCCGGGTGCATTACACCCGGATTTTTTACTTGTTTCAGATAGACAGTCCGGCCATGTCCAGAATGGTAGGCACGTTCTTTTCTGCACCGATGGCCATTACATGAACGCCGTCGCACAGTTTTTCGTCTTTGATCTTGGCGATCATTTCGGCAGCCATTTCCATACCCAACTTAGCAGGCAGACCCTTAACGCCCTTTGCCTTGCCTTCTTCGGCAGCGGCAGCCAGGCGGTCGATCATAGACTGAGGCACAGCGATACCGGGAACATTTTCGTTCATGTACTTTGCGCCGCCAGCGCCCTTCAGGGGAATGATTCCGGCCATAATGTGGGTCTTGATACCGGCCTTGTCCACTTCTTCCATAAAGCGCTTCAGAACATCCAGATCAAAGATACCCTGGGTCTGGATGTACATAGCGCCGGCTTCCACCTTCTGGCGGAGTTTGTTCACCTGCAGGAAGATGGGGTCATACAGAGGCGTAACGGAAGCGCCCTTGTAGAACTTGGGAGCGCCGCCGGCGATCTCGTTGCCACCGCAGTCGGTGTTGGTTTCTTCCATCTTGCTCGGCATCTTCAGAATGCCAACAGAGTCCAGGTCATAAACAGGCTTGCTGTCTCTGCAGTCGCCAACCACAGGGTGGTCGCCGGTCAGAGCCAGCATGGTGTCGATACCGAAACCGGCAGCTGCCAGGGCGTCGCCCATCAGAGCCATACGGTTACGGTCACGGCCGGTCATCTGCAGAATGGGCTCCACGCCAGCCTGCTTCAGCTTAATGCA
>JAZSRS010000062.1:0-3917 GCA_045538595.1 Faecousia sp.
TCCTTGCAGTGCAGATCCGTAAATTTGGCTGACATAGCATCTACCCCCCAGTTTTGGTACAGTATATGCCGGGAAACGGCGGTGTAGAACCATATTAAGTGCAAAATGCAAAGTGAATGTGTCGGCTTTGCCGACAGATTAAAATATATCGCCAACGGTGATACCTTCATTTTGCATTCTTTACGACAGGCTGAAAGACTTTCGCATAGAGCGGATCGCCCCTTTTTCCAGCCGGGAGACCTGCGCCTGAGAGATGCCCAGGGCGCCCGCCACCTCGGTCTGGGTCTTGCCATCAAAAAACCGCAGAGACAGGATCTGTTTCTCCCGATCCCCCAGCGCCCGGAAGGCCGACTGCAGACACAGTTGATCGATCCACGCCCCTTCTGTATTCCGGGTGTCTTTTACCTGATCCAGAATGGTCAGGGGGTCGCCCCCTTCGGCGTACACCGGGTCGTACAGACTCACCGGGGCGCAGACCGCGTCCAAGGCCTCTGCCACATCGCTCTCCGGTAAGGAAAGTGCTTGTGCCACCTCGGCGTTGGTGGGGTCTCGGCCTAAGTCCGAGACCATAGCCTCTTTGCATTGCAGCACCCGGTAGGCCACATCTCTCAGGGATCGGGACACCCGAATAGCGGAATTATCCCGCAGATACCGCCGCACTTCGCCTGCGATCATCGGTACGCCGTAGGTGGAAAACCGGACGCCTTTGGTGGGGTCGAAGTTGGCGATGGCCTTCATCAGGCCGATGCATCCCACCTGAAACAGGTCGTCGGGACTTTCGCCCCGTTTTTCGAATCGCTGGATCACAGACAGCACCAACCGCAAGTTGCCTTCGATCAGTGTCTGTCGGGCGATGGGGTCGCCCTGTTTTGCCTGCAAAAGCAGGGCATCCATCTGGGTCTGGGACAACACTTTCAGTTTTGCAGTGTTCACACCGCAGATCTCTACCTTTCCCTGCATACACCCTCCTGCAATTTGAAGATGTGTTCAGTATCTCCATTTGCCGGGGAAAGATACCTGCATTTTCCACAAAAAATACCCTGCGACCGTGTTGGTCGCAGGGCACTGTTTTTGATAACTCAAGTGACGGCTTTTTTGAGGTTGCCGTCGGTGCAATAGACGGTGAACGCACCGGTGTTATGGTGCCAAGGCAGAACAACCTGCTGCAGTGTATCAGACAAGCCCAAGCCGGTGGTCTTGGTGATGGCATTCCATTGATCCTTGGTGCCTGCGTAACGGATCTCTTCTAGACCGGTAGCATCCAAGAAGGCATACTGCTGGAATTCGACCACGCTGGTGGGGACCCATACGGTCTTCAAGGCGGTGCACCCACCAAACATATCACTGCCGATCTGGATGATTCCTTCCGGGAATTTCAGAGACTCCAGTTTGGAACAGCCGTAAAATACGCTGTCGCCCATGGTCTTCAGACCGGCAGGGAGCGTAAGTTGCTTCAGATTCCGGCATTCGGTAAAAGCGCCTGCGCCGATATGGGTTACGCTACCGGGAACGGTGACGGTCTGCAGGGCGTTGCACCGGACAAAGGCACCGTCGCCAATGGTTTGCAGGCCCTGAGGCAAAGTCAAAACAAGGTTTTCACATTCTGCAAAAGCACTTGCGCCGATCTGCCGCAGGCTCTTGGGCAAGTTCAGCGCACGCATGGTCTTGCAGTCGCGGAAAGCCGTATAGCCAATGGTGGTTAAGCCCTCGGAAATACTTACTTGGGTCAAGGAAGTACAGCCATCAAATGCGTATCGGCCGATCTGCTTCACTTCTCCTTGGAAGGTTACGGTATTCAAAGCGGTACAGTCGGAGAATGCGTGATCCGGTAGTTTCTTCACATCGCCGCAGAAGGTAACTGTCTTCAGTGCGGTGGCGTTGGAGAAATTGCTGTACTCTTCTGTCAGCAGGCTTCCCAGGAAGGTAATGCTGGCAATGGTGTTGCGCTGGGTATCCGTCAAGGCGTTGTTAGAGAAGCCGGTAGTCTTGTAAATCTGACCATTCCAATAGTATTCTGCGGGAATCACCAAATCGGGATCTGCGCAGTTTTCCAAATAGACGATAACCCGATCCTTTGCTTCCACCACAACCCGCAGACCTGCTGAACCCAGAGCGGGTAGTATCGTGGGGGCAGTTTCATAGGCCTGACAGATCTTGCAGCGGTTATGATCTGTGGCGCCTGTTGTCCGCTTGCCGGCGGGGACGGCTGCCACATAGACCCAAGTATGGCCCTTGGGCTGCCCCTCCGGCTGAGTCTGTAGCACCTTTCGACAGGCGTTGCATATCTCCTGTTTCTCCGCAGGCGCCTCACAGGTGGCAGCCTTAGTCTGGACCCATTGGGTACTGCTGTGGCTGCAGGAAGAAACTTGCGGTCCGGTGGGTGTAACAGTTCCGGTCGGGGTGGTGGGCTGCGGTGTTATGGACTGGGACGGCGTGGTTTCCGTCGGTTGGGAGGCGTCCGGCTGGCTGGCATTGGGCTGGCTGGCGTCAGGTTGGGTGGCACCGGGCTGAGTAGCCTCGGGAGAACCCGTCTGGGAGGAAGTGGGATTCATGAGATCGGTGGTAGGTTGGCTCGCGCCGGGATTCGTAGGCTGAGACGATTGGGAAGTTTTGCAGCCGGTCAGTGCCAAAACCAGTGCCGCAACGAGAAGAATGCAGATCAACTGTCTTTTCATAATGGCCCTCCATTTTCTTTTTATGGGGCTATTTTAATTTTCCAGCGGCGTTTTGTCAATATTTGAACCCGCCGGTAGTCTGGGAAAATGGTAGAGCATGAAGAGCAACTTTGTGAAAAACGCACAAAAGTTTTTGGCGAAGAATGGGAAGCATCGGGATTTCTCAAAACGACTCCAAAAAAGAGGTAACTTTTTGGCCTTTTTTGGGGGTAAAAACAGGGGGTTCAAATGGCAACATAATTCTAAAATTTTTGTGTTTTTTCACCCGGTATACAGACCGGTATACACAAGGTTGCGGCTGGTAAAACTGGGAAAATTAAGAAAAAGGGGGCGTAAATTCTTGAGTTTTCCCCATTGTCCACAGTTTTTTCCACAGGTGGGGGAAGTCTCCGGGTGCATACAAAATGGTTTACATAAACACTTTCGACAACCATTGACTTTTTTGGACGATTTTCCAATTTGACATTTTGACAACACCGGTTTTTGGAGGCGAAAAATTTCTCTTGACAGGGTGAAATTTTTATGCATGGAAATTTGGCCGGTCTTTGGGAACGCTATATATTGTGTATAAACAAAAACCTGACCACAAATTGTGTATTTTTTCAAAATTGACGGAAAAAACTGGGGGAAATTTCAAAAAAGGTATTGATTTTATGGAAATTAGCCGCTATAATTGGACAGTGCATGAGCAAATACGAAACAGGAGGTGTAACAATGCCCAACATTAAGTCCTCTAAGAAGGATGTCATTTCTTCCAAGATTGCTTACGAGAAGAATAAGGCGAACAAGACTGCTTTGAAGACCGTGGTTAAGAAGTTTGAGGCTGCTCTGGAGTCCGGCGACCGCGCTGCTGCAGAAGTTGCTTACAAGCAGGCAGTGCAGGCTGTGGACAAGGGTATCCACAAGGGTATCCTGAACAAGAATACCGCCGCCCGCAAGAAGAGCAGCATGACTCTGAAGTTGAACAAACTGGCCTGAGTTCTCTGAAAATATCGCCTTCCGACTTGCTCGGAGGGCGTTTTTTCATATATTGACAGCGGATCTTTTTCCGTAACTGCCCACGGCCTTGCCCTCGAGGTACACAAAGTACATCTTCGGGCAGGCCATTTCATTTACGAAAAAATCTCTCGCTGTCAGGACGCAGTGGTGGGGTTTTTAGGGCGTCATACTTTCTCACCGGCGAGAAAGTATGCAAAGAGCCGCCGGGAAACGTTTCGTAGGTTTCCCGGACCCTTCCCACGA
>JAZSRS010000177.1:0-4072 GCA_045538595.1 Faecousia sp.
GCCTTCTCTCAAGAGAAGGCTTAGTCCTCGTCCAATTTGAGGACCGCCATAAAGGCTTCGCTGGGCACAGACACCGTACCAAAGGTACGCATCCGCTTTTTGCCCTCTTTCTGCTTCTCCAACAGTTTTTTCTTTCGGGTAATATCGCCGCCGTAGCACTTGGCCAGCACATCCTTACGGAGAGCCTTGATGGTCTCCCGGGCGATAATCTTGCCGCCGATGGCAGCCTGCACCGGAATTTCAAACTGGGCGCGGGGAATGTTCTCCTTCAGCCGTTCGCAGATCTTTCTGGCCCGGGGATAGGCGTTGTCTGCAAAGAGAATGAAACTCAGGGCGTCCACAATGTCGCCGTTAAGGAGAATGTCCAGTTTTACCAGTTTGCTGGGGCGGTAGCCGATGAGTTCGTAGTCTAGTGAGCCGTAACCCCGTGTGCGGGATTTCAGAGCGTCGAAGAAGTCGTAAATGATCTCGTTCAGGGGCATATCGTAGTGCAGTTCTACCCGCTTGGCGTCTAAGTAAACCATATCTTTGAATTCACCACGGCGGGAAGTGGCCAAGTCCATAATGTTGCCCACATATTCCTGGGGCGCCATCAGGTTGACCTTCACAAACGGCTCTTCCGCCAACTGAATGTCCATAGGGTCGGGGTAGTCCAGGGGATTGTCCACCATACGGGTAGTGCCGTCCAAAGTGGTCACCCGGTAGGATACGTTGGGGGCGGTGGTGATCAGGTCCAGATTGTACTCCCGCTCCAGCCGCTCCTGAATGATCTCCATATGGAGCAGACCTAAGAAGCCGCACCGGAATCCGAATCCCAGCGCGATGGAACTTTCCAGTTCGTAGACGAAGGATGCGTCGTTGAGTTTCAGTTTTTCCAAGGCGTCCCGCAGATCCTGATACTTGGCACCGTCGGCGGGATACACGCCGGAGTAGACCATAGGCTGTACCTGCCGGTAGCCGGGCAGGGGCTCTGCCGCGGGATTCTCTACACCGGTAATGGTGTCGCCCACTTGTGTGTCGGACACGGTTTTAATGGAGGCGGTGATGTAACCTACCTCGCCTGCGCCCAAGGCCTCCCGGGGGGTCAAGCCCTTGGGATTCATCGTACCCACTTCCACTACCTTGTAAGTAGCGCCGGTGGCCATCATCTTAATATCCATACCCGCCCGGACAGTACCCTCCTTGATACGGGTGTAGACGATGACGCCCCGGTAGGAGTCGTACTGGCTGTCAAAGATCAGCGCCTGCAAGGGGGCATTCCGGTCGCCGGTGGGAGCGGGAACGTCTTTGACGATCATTTCCAGAACGGAATGGATATTGATGCCGTTTTTGGCGGAAATTTCCGGCGCGTCTTCCGCAGGCACGCAGATAATATCCTCGATCTCCTGTTTCACTTCCTGCGGACGGGCAGAGGGCAGGTCGATCTTGTTGATCACCGGCAAGACCTCCAATCCCGCATCGGTGGCCAGGAAGGTATTGGCCAAAGTCTGGGCCTCCACACCCTGGGATGCGTCCACCACCAGCACCGCACCTTCACAGGCGGCAAGACTGCGGGAAACTTCATAGTTAAAGTCCACATGGCCCGGGGTGTCGATCAGATTCAGGGCGTAGGTTTCCCCGTCGTCGGCTTTGTAATTCAGTTGCACAGCGGTGGCTTTGATGGTGATACCCCGCTCCCGCTCCAAGTCCATAGAGTCCAGGATCTGATTTTCCATCTCCCGCTGGTCAATGGCAGAACACTCCTCCAGTAGCCGATCTGCCAAGGTGGATTTGCCGTGGTCAATATGGGCAATGATGGAAAAATTGCGGATTTTGGAAAGGTCTGTCATAGTTGTTACCTCAAAAATCAAATGTCAGCAGCGCAAATTCCGCCACTTTATCAGTATAATCTATTATAACGAACTTTCCCGGGAATGTAAACAGTATGTTTTGGCAAAAGCCGGGGAATACTGCATATTGCAGCGACAAAAACCGCCCAAAGGCGATTTTTTCAAAAAATTTTTGCAAAACCCTTGTCAGAATTTCAGAATCGGGGTATAGTCTAACGGAACCAAAGGAAAAAGAAGATAAAAGAGGGAGGAAAAGCATGAATAATGTGAAAAAACCTGCCAAAAGCCCTGAGGAATTGCAGCAGGGGTTGCAGAAACTCATCGCCCAGGGTCAAAAAGAGGGTATGATCCGGGATGCCGAACTGCGTAGTCATCTGGAGGAGATGGATCTGACTCCGGAAAAAATTGAAGAGATCTATGACAGTTTTGACGCCATGAACATTCAGGTGGTCAGCGAAGATCTGGACCTGGACTTGGGAGATATCCTGGAACTGGGCGACGGTCTGGGTGACGATCTGGACTTGGGAGATGTCACAGAGGAAGACTTGGTGGACCCCATGGATCTGGCAGCGGAGTATAATCTGGACGATCCGGTGCGTATGTACCTGAAGGAGATCGGTCAGATCAAACTGCTGACGGCGGAAGAAGAAGTGGAACTGGCGAAAATGGTGTCCGAGGGCAGCCAATACGCCAAAAATAAACTCACCGAGGCAAACCTCCGTTTGGTGGTTTCCATTGCGAAGAAATACAGTGGCCGCGGCCTCCACATTCTGGACCTGATCCAGGAGGGTAATACCGGCCTGATTCGTGCGGTGGACAAATTTGACTGGACAAAGGGAAATAAATTCTCTACATATGCTACTTGGTGGATCCGGCAGGCCATTACCCGTGCCATTGCGGATCAGGCCCGTACCATCCGGGTGCCAGTGCATATGGTGGAGGTCATTAACAAGGCCACCCGGTGCAACCGGAAACTGGTGCAGGAACTGGGCCGTGAGCCTACCGTAGAGGAGATCGCAGCGGAGTTGGGTCTGCCGGTGGAGAAGATCATCGAGGCAAACCGTACCGCTGCCGATACCTTGAGTCTGGACACCCCTGTGGGCGATGAAGAAGATACCTCCATCGGCTCTTTCGTGGAGGATGAGCGTACCCCCGGCCCGGCAGATGCCACCTCCAATGCCATGTTGGCAGAGGCCTTGAAGGAGATCTTGGACTCCCTGACCGAGCGGGAAGCCGATGTGCTGCGTATGCGGTTCGGTATGTACGACGGCCGCACCCACACCTTGGAAGAGGTGGGTCAGATCTTCGGCGTGACCAGAGAACGGATCCGCCAGATCGAAAACAAGGCAATCCGCAAACTCCGCCACCCCAGCCGCGCCAAGAAGATCAAGGACTTCTACTGCTAAGAAACAAAACACCGAGGGAATTCCCTCGGTGTTTTCTTACTGTTTAAGCCACGGTTTCTTTGACCACTACATAGCCGTCAACCAGATTGGCGCTTTCCAAAGTGCCTTCGATGGCCACGGAACGCTCCATCAGGTCGGTGCAGATGACGTAGCCGTCTTTGCACTCGATGCGCATCACATTTTTCAGCACCACATTCTCTTCGGTGCGGGTATTCTTATAAACGGTGGAAAGACACATAACACTTACCTCTTATTTCAGACTTGCCAGCACGGCAGACAGGCGCAGATTGCCCTTTTCAAAGTCGGACACCGCGGCCATCACCTGCTCAAATGCGGCGTGGCTGCCGGCCTGCTCCAATTGGTTGGCAAGATCTGCCAGTTCCTTGGCGTGGGCGGCGTTGTGATTCACCATATACTGCATCAGAGCCATCAGTTCCTCCATAGGGGAGTGCTCACATTTGGAGCCGCAGCCGGCGCAGGCGCCGCCGCAGTCGTGGCTGTGGTGATGGTCGTGGTCGTGGGAATGGCAATGTTCGTGGGAATGGGTGTGCTCGCCACCGGCAATATGATCGTGATGAATATGCATAAAGTTCTCCTTAACTGTTTTTTCTTTCAGTATAGTAGGAAAATCGGGGGATGTCAAAGAGATTTTTCTTCCAGCAGAGCGTTGCGGATGTCGCCGATGGTGTACAAAGAGCCGAAGCACAGTACTACGCCATCGGAGCCAGCCAGCTCCATAGCCTTTTTGACGCCCTCGGGGATGGTTTCACAGGCCATAGCCTTTGCGCCCGCATTTTGCAGGTGGTTCGCTAGCTCCTCTGCCATCAGGCGGCGGGG
>JAZSRS010000112.1:0-8016 GCA_045538595.1 Faecousia sp.
AGTCAAAACCTCCGGCTAAGTGAACTTGTCAAGTAAAAGTAGACAGTAAAAGACACCAATTACTCAAACCCTTGTTCAATTCTGTATTGAACAGGGGTTTTGTAATTAAGTTTGTAAGATAATCTTTCGTTATTAAAGTAATGAACATAGTTTTCAATGAACGAGGGTATACCCTCGGCGGATTTTAAATTAAAATCTATTCTCAATTCCTCTTTTATCCAACCATTTAGGGATTCAATAATTGGATTATCTGTTGGAGTTCCGGCTCTTGACATAGAGCGCTTAATATTAGTATAATCTTTGTGGGCTTGGTAAAAGCCTGCTGATGAGTAGACACTACCTTGGTCGGTGTGAAGGGTGACCGGGTATGTCTGCTCTTTCTTTTTCTCTATTAAATATTCTAAGCAATGATAATATGGTAGACTGCTACCAACTTTATTAGTTACCGAGCTTGCAATAATTTCGTTATTAAATACATCCAAGAGATAGGTCCATTCCCAACGAACACCTCTGTGTTTAATACAGGTCATATCTGATACAACAATTTCTAAAGGCTTTGTGGCATTCCAATTCCCCCTAACTGTGTTGGGGAATTTAATGTTTTCTCTACCTGCGATTTTCCTGCCTCGTTTAGTTTTAGAACGTATGCCTGCTAATTTACAGCATTTATGTGCCAAATTATCCGAGAATACCCAACCTGTTTCATTACGAATTAAGTTTGCAAGATAATGATAACCTTTTGTTTTATGCTTATTATGTTGTTCTAACAGTAATTCCGTAAGTATTATTCTATCCCGTTCATATCTATTTGGTGTATCTTTTCTTGCTAACCATTTGTAATATCCAGAACGGTTAACTGACATAAGTTCACATAGAAATTTAACGCTGTATTTATCTTTTAATGAGTATATTGTTTCGTATTCGCATCTTTTAAAGAAACGAACACCTTGTTTGCACCAACTCCTTTCACTTGGTATCCTTTTTTTAATCGTTCATTTTCAATTTCTAATTTAGCTAATTGCAATCTTAATCTTTCTGTTTCTGTTAATGTTTTGCTAGTGTGCAGTGCTGCAAAAGGATTACCTTTTCTATGTGATTTAGAATTAAATGCGGATTCTCCATATTTGCTGTAATTTCTTATCCAGCGACAGATCATGCCTTTTTCCGCATTGTATTCTTTGCTGAGCGCACCTGCTGAAATATGCTCATTTAAATGTTTGCTAATGATTTCTAATTTTTGTTCTTTAGTCCATACGCGTTTCTTTTGTCCTTTTTTCATTTTGATACCTCCCGTTATATTTTAGCATAAGAAAAAGGTAGATACATGGTGGTTTTCCATGTGTCTACCTTTATTTTACTATTGCATAATTTATGGGTGGCTTTTCTTGTATCATACCTGGCAAAATAGTTATTGACAATTTGGCAGGTATGTGGGATAATAGTTGCAAACTGGTATACCAGTTTGCAACATACAATCTAAAAATATTCAACATAAAGGAGAATACCCATGGAGTGTGGAAAATTTTTGTATCTGACCCGGTCGGAAGTGGACGCCTGCGGCGTTACATTGGCCAAAAGTTTGGAGATTTCTGAGAATACTTACAGCGAACACGCAAAGGGCAACTACGAAATGCCTCCCAAGCCCGGCGTGCATCCCTTTACCTGTCCCGGTGCGTTCCACCATGCAATGCCGGCATACTTGCCCAATTCCCACGCCGTGGGTATCAAGTGGGTTGCAGTGTACGGTCATAACCCCAGCAAGTACGGTGTCAACTCCACATCTGCGCTGATGGTGCTGAATGATGAAGAGACCGGTTATCCCGTGGCTATGATGGAAGCCGGTTTGGTTACAGCTATCAGAACTGCAAATGCCTCTGGCGTTTCCGCCAAGTATCTGGCAAGAAAGGATTCTGAAGTGATCGGTCTGGTGGGCTGCGGTGAGCAGGGTCGCTTCACCATTCGTGCGCTGCTGCATGTGCTGCCCTCCATTAAGGAAGTAAAACTTTACGATCTGTATCCTAATATGATCGACCGCCTGATCGAATTTGTGGGCCGCAGCGATATTAAGTTCACAGTTTGCGAAACCGCCAAAGATGTCATTGTGGGCGCTGATGTGGTGGTAACCACCGCACCCCTGCCCCATAAGGACCCCGTTTACGATGCAGCATGGGTTAAGGAAGGCGCGCTGGTCCTGCCTGTCCACTGCAACGGCTGGACGCTGGACTTCTTCAAGAGTGCATCCAAGTTCGTGGTGGACGACTGGAATCAGTACCACAGTTATATGTTCGGTCCTAACAAGTATTATACCGAGGATCTGGAAGCCCCCTATGCTCAGTTGGGTGAGATCATCAACGGTGTTAAGGCCGGTCGTGAAAACGACAAGGAGATCATCGTCAATTCCAACTTGGGCATCGCCCTGCAGGACATCGCCCTTGGCTTTGAAATCCTGAGACTGGCCAAGGAAAAGGGGATTGGCACCGAACTGAGTCTGTATTGATCACCGCCTGACTGGAAAGGACGGATTTGCTATGAGCAATAATACTGGCCTGAAAAAGGCCTTTAGCACAAAAGATGTGCTGGCGCTGGCGTTTGGCACTATGATCGGCTGGGGCTGGATTATGCTCTCCGGCTCTTGGGCAACCAGCGCAGGTATGCTGGGTGCGATCTTGGCTTACTGTGTTGGCGCAGTGTTCTGCATATTTATCGGCTTGACCTATGCGGAACTGACCCCTGCCATTCCCTGTACCGGCGGCAGCGTGGTGTTCTCCTATAAATCTATGGGTTACTGGCCTGCCGTGATTGCTGGCATTGCTACTTCCTTTGCCTACCTGGGTGTGGCCGCGTGGGAAGGCCCGGCGCTGGCTAGCGCAGTGGATTACATTATTGAGATCCCCAAAATCGGCTACCTGTGGACTATTCAGGGGTACGATGTGTATGCATCCTGGGCAGCCGTTGCCATTATCACTTCTGTTATCTTGGTGTTCATCAATGTTCGTGGCGCAAAGGGTACTGCTGTATTCCAGACTGTTGCCACCTTGGGCATTATTGTAGTTGGTATCATCTTCGTGGGCGGCGCAGCCCTGTTTGGTGATGTCAGTTACACCAAACCCCTGTTTACCAACACTTCCGGATTTACTTCTGTGCTGCTGATGGTTCCGGCAATGTTCGTGGGATTCGATGTGATTCCCCAGTCCGCCGGAGAGATGGATGTACCCTTAAAGAAGATCCCCGGCCTGCTGTTCCTGTCCATTTGTGCAGCCGCCTCTTGGTATATGCTGATGATCTTCGCCACCTGTATGTCCGCTCCTGTGGATGTGCGGTTGAACGGCACTATTCCGGTGGCTGACTCTATGGCCTATGCCTTCGGACACCCCATTTGGGGCAAGGTCTGTATCGTGGGCGCCCTTTGCGGCATCATCACCAGTTGGAACGGATTTCTGTACGGCGCGGCAAGATGCCTGTACTCCCTGGCAAAAGCCAAAATGCTGCCGGCTTTCCTGGCAGATATTCACCCGAAGTACAAGACACCTTACAAGGCCATCATTTTCTGCGGCCTGATCTGCACCTTCTCCTGCCTGCTGGGTAACGGCGCACTGGAGTGGTTCGTCAATGCCAGTTCTTTCGGTGTGGTGATTATGTACCTGATGGTGGCGCTGTCCTTCATTTTCCTGAGAAAGCGCTTCCCGGACCTGCATCGTCCCTACAAGATCAAAAATGCCAAACTGGTCGGCGCTTTGGCAATCGTGGTGGCGGCATTCTTCGCCTACCTGTACCTGCCCGGCGGCCCCAGTGCCCTGAAACTGATTGAATGGGTCTTTGTTTTGGGATATTTTGTATTCTGCCTGATCTTTGCAGTTTTTGCAAAAGTAAGATATAAAGAAGTAACCCCCGAGCAGCGGGAAAAGATCCTGCTGGGGCATGAAAACCAGTAAGGCCTGCTCACTTAACCGTAGAAAGTTCCATAAAATATCGCCCGGCAGTTATTTAGGATCACTGCCGGGCGATTGCTATAAAAAGGCTTGCGTTCTGTGTTTGAATGCTTTATAATGCGTTCATAAATACACGCGTAAGCGGTAGGGAAGAGGGAATTTGTATGCGTACAGAAAGAAATACAGCAAAGAGGTGGGCGATCCTGATCGCAGGTGTATGCACCATGCTGTTTGCGGGAATTATTTACGCTTGGTCTATCTTAAAAACACCGTTTTCGGCAGAACTGGGTTTTGCGTCTTCGGTTTTGGCCCTTAACTTCACACTCACCATGAGTTTCTTCTGTATTGGTGGATTTTTGTCCAGCCGGTTGGTGCGCCGGATCGGCACAAGGCTCACCATATTGTTCGCAGGGATTTTGGCTGGTCTTGGATTTGTGCTTTCTCCTGCGGTGGGAGCCACAGGGCCGATCGCCCTGTATATTACATACGCCTTTATGTCCGGACTTGGTATCGGAATGGCCTACATTGTGATCATATCCACAGTCAATGCTTGGTTTCCCGACAGAAAGGGCCTATCCTCCGGTATTCTTATGATGGGTTTCGGTGCTAGCACCCTGATTTTAGGCAACCTGTCGGATAAACTTTTTGCCACGGAACTGGGCTTCCGGGGAACTTATACGGCAATCGGTATTGCGCTCTGCGTAGTGATCGGGCTGGCTTCCTTTGTGATCCAAGGGCCTCCCGCGAATACCGTTTTTCCGGAAAGTAAAAAGATAGTTTCTGCCAAGGGTGAGGATTTTGAGATCCGGGATTATAAACCCAGTGAAATGGTAAAACGGTTTACCTTCTGGCGTGCTTTCGTGGCGCTGGTCTGTCTGACGGCAGTGGGCAGTTCTGTGATCAGTTTTGCCCGGGATCTTGCTCTGTCCGTCGGAGCAGAGACGGCCCTTGCCACCACACTGGTGGGTGTGCTTTCTGTTTGTAATGGCCTTGGTCGGGTGATCACTGGCGTTGTGTTCGATGCTAAGGGCAGAAAGTTTACAATGATATCTGCCAGCATCCTCACAGTTGTTGCGGCGTGTACGACTCTTGTAGCGGTCAAAGTGGACTCGCTGGTTCTGTTGGTGATCGGACTTTGCCTGACCGGCATATCCTACGGAACATCGCCTACCATTTCGGCCGCTTTTACCGCTGCATTTTACGGACAGAAGTATTTTGCAACAAACCTCAGCATCAGCAATTTCAATCTGATGGCGGCTTCCTTTGTCGCCACGGCCTGCTCGGCACTGCTTACCTCCAGCGGCGGATATACCGCCCCCTTTGTGCTGTTGCTTTCCCTGTCGGTGGCAGCGCTGGTTTTGAACTTCAGTATCAAAAAACCCTGATCCTATATGAAAAAGAAAAACGGCATAGCCAAGTTTAGTGGCTATGCCGTTTTTCTTTAAATATTATGAAAGAAATTTGCGGCCCACCGAATGGCGGGCCGCAATCGCGTTTAGGTTATGCTGGGGAATGGGTTGAGAATTAGGCCTCGTAGATGCCGTAAGCGAATTCGCCACCGTCGTTGTTCTTGACGATCACGACATTTTCGGTGGTCAGAGTGCCGGTATTGTAGATAACATAGGATACATTGGTAGTGCCAATGTTCTTATCTACATTCTGGGCTCTCAGGTCCAGATTCTCAATATGCAGAGTGCCGTTGTTCTTGATCAGGGCTTCATAGCCGGCTGCCTTGTCGGCATGGATTTGAATTCTGCACAGTTCGCCGGAGTTCTTCAGAGTTACTTCTACACCGGATGCAATACGGATACCGCAGTAACTGGAGGGAACTCTGTTGATGACGAAGTAACAGCCATTGAAGTCAATGGTGAGGTCCTTATCAATGTAGAAACCAGCGCCAGTGTAGTTCTTCCACAGTACGATGGTGTCGCCTGCCTTAGCGGCTGCATATGCATCTGCCAGATTAGCGTAAATCTCATCGCCAATGGTTGCGCCCTTGATCTTGACCATCACGCCGTTAACAAACTCGTACTTGGCTGCTGCACGCATGCTGCCGCCTTCTGCTACGGTTACTGTACCGGCAGTGTAGGTGGTGGGCTTGTAGATGTTGGTCTTACAGATAATGGTACCACCGTTGATGGTTACATTGCCGTATACCTTTACCTTAGCGGTCATAGTTACGGTGGGAGCAGCATAGCCTTCTTCTGTTTCAGTACCGAATGCATAAGCCAAGTCGCCCTTGGTGCTGGGGCTCAGTCTGGTCTCACCAGATACACCCAATGCCTCATTACTGACGAGGTTTACCGTACCGGACTTGATCAGCAGAGCACAGGAGTAACCGGTGGTGTTGGCATTCTTGTGCAGAGCGTCGCCCTTAACAGCCAGACCGGTTACAGTCAGATCGGCATAGTTCTCAATCATCACATCAAATTTTGCAGTTTGACCGCTATGAATCTGCAATCTGCCGTACTGGATGGATACAGCGCCGGCTTCCTTGGTGAAGACGAATGCGGAAGAGCCGCGGGCAGGTGCATTAACGGTGAAGATTCTACCGTTCAGATCCAGATTGATGCTCTTATCAATGATCCAACCTGCGCCGGTGTAGTCCTTGGTCATTACAATGGTATCACCAGCCTGTGCAGCAGCATAAGCCAGATCCCAAGATTCGTAGTAGGTATCATCAATGCGGAAAGGCTGCAAGAAGGTCAGAGTGTTGTTCAGGAAGTGGTAGTTCTTAGGTGCGGGAATAGAGCCGCTGCCTTCCAGATTCACAGTACCTCTGGTGTAAACCAGATCACGGGTGATGTTACACCTGACGGTCAGCAAGCCTCTGTTATGTTCAACAGCGCCGTAGACGGTAACACCGGAATCCAGAGTGACTCTAGGCATTTTGTAGTTGGTATCCTGAACAGTACTCAGAGCGTACTGGGTTCTTTCAGCCATATTCAGCGTAGTAGAACCATCGATCAGAACAGTACCGGAACGAACATAGACAGCACGAGCTTCTTTGGTGGTCTCTGCGTTCTTCAGCAGAGTTTCACCGCGCAACTGCACATCAGTGATGGTCAGGTTTGCGTAGGTCTCGATCATGGTGTCGATCTGAGAGGTAGCACTTGTGTGGATGTAAATTCTACCGTTGGTGAAGGTAGCAGGAGCGTATACGCGGAATGCGGTAGAACCGTCAGCAGGAGCGGTTACATAGTATCTATAGCCGTTCAGATCAATGGTGATTTCCTTCTCGATGTCGAAACCAACACCGTTGAACTGCTTGGTCAGAACGATGGTGTCACCGTCTTCTGCTGCGTTGTATGCATCCAACAGAGTCTGGAAGTAGGTATCGCCGATCTTTGCGGCTGCATTAGCAGGATCTACGGAAGGTACGCTGGGCCCGGGCTCATCGACACCGATGGTAACCTTGATGAAACTGTAGAATCGGTCCAGATCGGTACCGGGCTCAGCCTCCAGAGGTACCCAAGGATCATCTTCATACAGTTTGTACTCGGCGGTAACTTCACCCTGAATGGTGGGAGCCTTGTACAGAGCGCCGGGGCTATCCGCGCCACTTGCGCCTACCAAATGATTCAGTTCCACATTACTGCTGTCGATCACAATGGGACCGTAGCAAGTAATAACGGCATTGTTCATATTGCCAAAGCCATTGGCATGGGTCAGAACAACGTTAGAACCGTTCTGGATGGTAACGCCTCTGTCGGTGCCTTCGTATCTGGTACGGTAATCGGAACCGAAGAAGATGGGAGCGCCATCAGTGATGATGGTAACGGTGGAGTTGTCGATCATCAGATTGCCATTTACCATAGCAATACCGTGATAGTCATAACCAGACAGGTTGGTGATGGACAGGGTGGTGTCCTGAATGGTCAGGTCACCGGCATTGGCTACCAGCGCTGCGAAACTGTGTACGGAGGTAATAGCCAAAGAGCCTTCACCGGTAATGGTCATACCGCCGGTTGCACTCCAAGCGAGGTTAGAGCCAATGGTGGAGGTGATGGTGTTCTCACCAACCAGATTCAGACGGATCTCATAGTCATAATTGCCATCTGCAACGCCATAACTAAAGTTGATAGCA
>JAZSRS010000141.1:0-2838 GCA_045538595.1 Faecousia sp.
TTTTAGCCAGTATAATCTTCTCCCATTAACAGATACAAACAGCGTATTTTGTAAATTTATTGTGGGGCGGGGGCTTGCTCCCGCCGCATACAAGAACGCACCAAACGGCGGGAGCAAGCCCCCGCCCTACGATGTATTTGGAAAATAAGGAGATAGATATATGAAAGCAACTGGTATCGTCCGTCGGGTGGAAGATTTAGGGAGAATGGTGATTCCCAAAGAGATTAGACGCACTCTCCGCATTCGGGAGGACGAGCCCTTGCTGACAACATTGACATCTTTCGACCAATTCTGTTGGGCGATACATAGTGTGGAGGAAAGAATACCAGCGGAGTGAAATCACTCCGCTGGTATATCACATATCAAATTGCCATCAAAATCTATTTCATAGTAATTGTCTTGGAAATCGTATAGGTTTATACGGTTTTCGCATAACTCAAAC
This sequence comes from Faecousia sp., assembly GCA_045538595.1. Taxonomy (GTDB): domain Bacteria; phylum Bacillota; class Clostridia; order Oscillospirales; family Oscillospiraceae; genus Faecousia. The sequence continues at coordinate 443 of JAZSRS010000141.1, forward strand.
GATTTCTTGTTATGTATTGAAACAAAGATGTCTCTTGCTGAAAACCGCCATTCCACATTAAGGTCAAATGATAACTTCAGAATTTCAATTTCTCCGTAAATGATATACCCTGTTTCAATAGGATGAATGGAAAAATTGCAACCGAAGGTTTCAATTTCGACAAAGCGGAGCAACTGTCCTGTCTCTATATCAATAACCGAAAGGGTATCATTTTGCAAAACGAACAGTTGATTCCCCGTTATTATCGCACATCCCTCTACCGAAGAATGCAAATCTCCCACCAGGGCAATCCTGGTTTCACTATTCCTATATTTTATGATTATGGAAAATGTATTGATATACTCTGTATCGGTGTAATAATTAGGGTTGTATATGTAATCATATTTCTTGCGACTTGAAGAATTGATGTCAAATTCTTTATCTTCATTTATCCAAACTCTAAAAGGATGTTTATTTATTTCCACAATCTCACCGCCTTTTTATTTATCATAACACAGCGATTTGAAAAAGTAAATCTTGCGGTATAATCTCCGCCTGTTTACAGATACTAACAGCGTAATTTGTAAAATTATTGTAGGGGCGAGCATTGCTCGTCCGCTTGTACAAAATTGAAGTGCGGTACGGACGGCCAATGGCCGCCCCTACGAGATATCTGTAAAAGGAGAAAGATATATGAAGGCAACAGGAATTGTCAGAAGAGTGGACGATTTGGGGAGAATCGTCATTCCCAAGGAAATTCGGAGAACTTTAAGAATCCGTGAGGGGGACCCCCTAGAGATCTATACTGAAAAAGACGGCGGGGTGATCTTCCGCAAGTACTCCCCCATGAGTGATCTGCAGGATTTCGCTGCCCAGATCTGTGATTCCATTGGGGCAAGCACCGGGCGGATCGCTGCGGTATCGGACCGGGGCAGCATCATCGCTCTGTGCGGCGCCCCCCAACGGGAACTGATGGACAAGCCCAACTCCCCGGAACTGGATCGGCTGATGCAGCAGCGGGCGCAGTATCGCCACAAGCCGGGCGATCCTCCCGTCCACCCCACCGACAGTTCGGAAAAATACAAATTGGGCGTAGCCTCCCCCATTCTCTCTCAGGGAGATCTGATGGGCTGCGTGATGCTGCTGATGGGGGAAGACAGCGCCCCTGTTACCGAGGCCGATCAAACCTTGACCCAGACCATTGCAGGTTTTTTGGGCAAGCAGATGGAAAGTTAAGAATCCCGCCTTTTCCCGTTGGAAAAGGCGGTTATTTTTTCTATTGCTTTTTCCCTATAATGTACTATAATGGTAGGGTTGAATTTAGGAAATTGAGGTCTTACTATGTCGAACGCAACCGCCCCTGCCCTTGGCGAAAACAAAATGGGCAAAATGGGCGTAGGAAAACTACTCTTCACCATGGCGCTGCCTTTGGCGCTTTCTATGCTGGTACAAGCATTTTACAATGTAGTGGACAGTTTCTATGTATCCCGTGTCTCCGACAGCGCCGTTACCGCGCTGGGTCTGGCTTTCCCCATTCAAAACTTAATGATCGGCTGCGCCACCGGCGTAGGTGTGGGTATGAACGCCCTGCTAAGCAAATCCTTGGGCGAGGGCAATCATAAGAAAGCCAACCAAACCGCCGGCAACGGTATTTTCCTGTCCCTTTGCTTCTCTGTGCTGTTTATTATCTTCGGTTTCGTAGGGGCAAGACCCTACTACGCCATTCAATCCAGCGTAGCAGAGACTGTGGACAACGGCACGGCCTATGTTTCCATCTGCTCGATCTTCTGCCTTGGCATCTTCGTAGAAATTCTAGGTGAACGGCTGCTGCAAGCCTCCGGCCGCACGGTGTTCACTTTGTTCACCCAAGGCTTGGGCGCGGTGTTGAATATTATCCTCGACCCGGTATTTATCTTCGGTTCTGAGCCTTTGGGCATTGCACCTATGGGCATTGCCGGCGCAGCCGTGGCCACGGTGATCGGTCAGTGGGTGGCGGCCATTATGGCTATTATTTTCAACTTCACCTGCAACCCCGATGTAGCCCTGAAACTGAAATACATCCGTCCCCGGTGGGACATTATGAAGTCCATCCTCACCGTAGGCGTCCCCTCCATCATTATGATGGCCATCGGCTCTGTGATGAACTTCGGTATGAACCAGATCCTGCTGGGATTCAAGAATTATGGCGAGACTGCCGCCGGTGTGTTCGGCATCTATTTCAAACTCCAGAGTTTCGTGCTGATGCCCCTATTCAGTATCAACAATGCGTCTATTTCCATTATCGCATACAACTATGGCGCCCGGCAGCCCAAGCGGATCACCGGCACGCTGAAATGCGCATTTATCACGGATTTTATTATTATGCTGCTGGGTGTTGCGGTGTTCCAGTTTATGCCGGATAAGCTTATGGGTATTTT
>JAZSRS010000035.1:0-11445 GCA_045538595.1 Faecousia sp.
CCCGAAGAAGTGGAAGAGTTCGTCACCCGTACCGGCTGCGACTCTCTCGCCATCGCCATCGGCACTTCCCACGGCGCTTACAAGTTCACTCCCGAACAGTGCACCCTCAACGAGCAGGGCATCCTGGTGCCCCCCGCTCTGCGCTTCGACGTGCTGGAAGAGGTCACCCGCCGTCTGCCCGGCTTCCCCATCGTTCTCCACGGCTCTTCCTCCGTTCCTCAGGAGTATGTTGCTATGGTGAACGCCAACGGCGGCAAGATGCCCAACGCCATCGGCGTTCCCGAAGAGCAACTGCGCAAGGCTGCTGCCCTGTCCGTCTGCAAGATCAACATCGACTCCGACCTGCGTCTTGCTATGACCGGCACCATCCGTAAGTTCTTCAACGATGAGCCTTCTAAGTTCGACCCCCGTGAGTACCTGAAGCCCGCCCGCGCCAACATCAAGGAAATCGTTCGCCACAAACTGGTCAACGTTCTGGGCTGCGCCGGCAAGGCCTAATTTCATAACTAAAACGACCCTCCGCAAGGAGGGTCGTTATTGTTATCAATTTTCTGCAGGTTCCAGGGAAATCACCACCACGGTGGCATCGTCCTGGCCTTCCGTCTCTGCCCCGGTCAGCAGCGCCGTAGCCAATTCTCCGGGGGTATCCCCCACTCCCGCCACGCAGCACCGCAGGGCCAAATCTTCCCCTACGCCATCGCTGACCATCACCAGCAGTTGACCCCGCCGCAGGGTCAGATGTTCCGTTCGTTCCCGGTAGTCGGTGACAGAAAGTCCCGGGGGCGGCCCGGCCGTACCGATCTTCTCCGCTCCCAACGCGGTGATGAGATAGGATGGAACTGCCCCCCACTTATACAGACTCACCCTGCCGGTATCCAACCGAATTTCTGCTAAATCCATGGTAACCGCCCCGGCTCTGTCCCGGAGGGCGCACAGACTGTTGATGCTCCTGAGGGCATACTCCGCCGGATATCCGGCAGACAGCAGCCGTTTCAGCATTGCCCCGGCGGTACGCCCCTCCTGTACTGCCCCAAGTCCTGTGCCCATACCGTCGCACAGAAGCACATAGTACCTGCCCTCCGTGCCCATAAACCGGAGACACCGGTCGCCGTTGTCCTCCTCCGGCCGGTTGCCGAACACCGCCACCTGCGGGGAATATACTGCCGTGGGCTCTGTCCGCCGGGAGAGTCGGTCAGACAAGTCCTGCAAAAACTCAGACAAAAACTGGTACTGCTGCACCACGGCAGCCCGGTACTCCTTCTGCCGCTCCCGGTCTGCCCGGATAGACCGGAGTTGCTCCTGAGAGCGATGGAGTTCTGCTAAAAACCGACCGCTTTTCCGGCACACAATAGGCAGTTCCTCTGGCTGCAGCAGCGGCTTGTGGAGCAGCAGACCCGGCAGTAAACCGATCCGTTGGGTGTCCTTGCACCCCTTTCGGTTGGGACAGGTATGGCAAGCCCGTTCCGCCGCCCGGCTGACCAATGCATCCTCATCCACCGGCACTTCCGGGATCTCCAGCAGCAGTTCTTGTGTTTGCGCCAAGACCCCTGCCGCCAGTTCCAGCCGCACTTGGGCCACGCCGGTCTCTCCCCTCCGATGAGCCACCTTCCCCGGCAAGGGCAGCAAGCCGCCTACCAGCGCCCCCGCCACCAACGCCGGCAGAGGGTAAATATCCCAGGTTTTCCACAACCACATTACCAATAAGTACACCACGCCCGGCGCCAATCTCCCCGCCCAGGAGAGGGGTTTGGGCAGCAAGCGAATGAAGTATGCCAGCACCAGCACTGCCGTCATAGGCACCGGGGTCACTTGCGCCAGATCCAACGCCAACCCGGCAACCGCTGCCGCAGGGAATGCTCCCACCACCGTCAGCGCCCCGGCGGCAAAAAAGCCAAGACTGAACCACCGTATCGGCGTGATCTGCACCAGCGCCAAAACCGCAACACCCCAACCCAGCCATTCCAGTATAGGATTGCGGCCTTTTCGCAGTTGGGAGAACAGCCAAGTGACCCCTGCGGCCAATCCCACCCGAATCAGGTACAGGGCGATGGGCGTATCCTCCATATTTAAGGTCTGAAACAGCACCCCGGAAGAGGCCACGATCAGTCCTGCGATGGCAGGCAGCAGTAAGGGCGTATCCCGGCTGATCCGCTTGTCTCCCAATAGCACCGCGGCGCACAATCCAGCACCCAGCCACACCAGTTGCTGCTGCCCCATATTCCAAAAAATCCGATACCCCAATGCGCTGCCCAAAGCCGCCAATGCCGCCGGCCAACCGCTGCATGCGCATACCAGCGCCAGCCCCAGCGGCAGCAGCGTCTGCCCCAAACTGGCGGCGCTCAAGGCAAACCCCGCCAGCAGGTACGCCCCGCCCCGGGCCACCATATGGATCCGGGGGTCCAGCGCCCAGCGCCGCAGAGTATGGCGACCCTGCCGCACATAGGATTGAATCGTTATCATAGCCACACGCTCCTTGCTTTCGTATAGGAGCATCTTATCACGGAGGCGGGTAATTTTTCTGTCGGATTGGATAACCAAAGAAAGATTCTTGCGTCCTGCCCCGGAAGGGTGTATAATAAAGAAAATTTGGAGGTGATTGCCGTGGGAATTGAATACGAACGCAAATTCAAGTTAACCTACCCCACTTTCCTGGCGTTGGATGAGGCATTTGGCCAGGAAACCAGAGAAATCCAAATGGAGACTACCTACTATGACTCCCCCTCCGGGGCATTGTCTTCCCGCCATTATACCCTCCGGCTGCGGCTGGAAAACGGCAAACCCGTCTGCACTTTGAAAACACCGGCTGGAGAAGTCCGGAACGAGTGGGAAACAGAAAATGCTTCTATGGAAAATGCCATACCCCAACTGATTGCCCAGGGCGCGCCGGCAGAATTGCAGGAACTGGCGAAAGAGGGCCTTTCCCCCATCTGCGGCGCCAAATTTACCCGCCTTGCCAAGACCATTCCCATCACCGAGGGCGAACTGGAAATGGCGCTGGACTACGGAAAACTCTTTGCCGGTGACCGGGAAGCGCCTTTATGCGAGTTGGAACTGGAACTGAAATCCGGTAACCGAAAAAGTTTTGACCTGTTCGTGTGGAGCGTTGCCGGCGAGTTTCTCCTAAAAGAGGAGACGGAAAGCAAATTCAGTCGGGCCTTCCGGTTATATAAAGGTGAATGATATGCTGGATACATTATTCCAAAAATACGACCGGCTGGTGCTGTTTGACACAGAGACCACCGGCTTGCAATTCAGCCGAGATGAGATCATCGAGTTTGCCGCGGTGGTGGTAGAAAAACAGGACGGAGAAGTGAAAGTCATACAGGAGTACGACGAATTGATCACCCTCAGTCCCGGGGGATTCGTGCCGCCGCTGATCCAGCAACTCACCGGCATTTCCAACGAGGACATCCGAAGCAGAGGTATTCCCAAGACCCGGCTCTGCTGCGACATTGCCCGCATGATCGCCGGTAACACCCTTCTGCTGGCCTACAACGCCCATTTTGACTTAAGTTTCCTGTTTTACTTACTGCTGCGGGATGGCGATCCCACCATTCTGAAAGGCAAGGATAAACTGGACCTGCTGACGGTGTATAAAGACCGCCATTCCTACCCCCACAAACTGTGTAATGCCATTGAAGTGTACGGTCTTTCCGGCAAGGTGGTCAACTCCCACAGAGCGGTGGACGATGTGCTGGCTACGGTGGAGGTTATGAAGGCTATGGAGGAAGAAAAGGCGGATTTAGAGCGTTATGTAAACCTCTTCGGTTACAACGCCAAGTACGGTCTGGACGGCAAACCCATCGGCTCGGTGACTTACAAACCCCAGCGCTACGACCCGGTAGCGCCGCTGTATATGCTATAAGCGCTGACAATACGCCCCATCTCCCAAGGAGATGGGGCGTATCTGTTTTCGTCAGGGCAAGAAACTTTTTATCAGCGCCAGCAGGCGATTGACGCGACTGTTGGGGGCACGGGTGTTCATTCCTTTCAAGATTCGCTGCATCAGGCTGCGCCACTGGTCGGCCCGCATGGGCATAGCGTTTGCCATCGTGATATAGGGACAGGGTCCGATAGACAGTTTACCGAACTGCCGGGCAAATCTGCGGTCAATGCCCAAGGCAAATGCGTAGGGCATCATCTGGTGGAAGTAGTCCGGGTTGCTTTCGCAAATGGTGCGCAGTTGCTCCCGGGATACGGTTTTCAAATACCGCCGGAAGCCAAGGGTCTGTCCCATAGCCTGTCTGCCTGCCGGGGTACGGCGGCCGCCTAAGGCCAGCAGGAGGCCGGCAAACAGTTGGCTCAGCGCCAAGTTCAGTCCCACAGAGAACATCCCTCCCAGCAGACCCAGCAGCAGCCAAACACCGCAGAGGATCAGGGCAAGATACAGTTTTTTCCTGTCTGCTGCCAGCAGGTAACCTGCCCAAACCTGGATATACCAACTGCTGACCAGCGCCAAGGCGCCCAAAACGATCATCCAAAACCAACCGGAACCCATACCGATGCCAAGGGAGACACCGTAGAACATACCCACTACCGCGAACAAGCCCCGGAATACCCTCAAGTTACCGGACTTGGGGTGGATCATAGAGGACATATTGGGCACGGACTTTGCCACCGCGCAATAGATTTCGCCATACCGGGGCGAGCCGGCATCCACAAACTCCCGGCGGCCATACAACTGCCGGAAACATTTCTGCTCAAAGGCGCTGCGCTCATTGCCCATATCCATCCGCCGGTACAGGCGGACCTTTCCCTGTTCCCAGCGGATCTGCAAGTAACCCAAACTGGCCCAGGAGAATACCATCATATTCAGGTCTCCGCCCTTCAGGTGCAGGACACTGCCCAATTCACCGGCGGTGAACCCCTCCGGTGGACTGGGTTTGCGGAAAGGCCAAGTGGGAATGTTCCGGAGAAACAACGCCCAGTAGGCCAACGCCAACAGGAAAAACAGGGTGGTCAGAATGTTCACCGTCTTGAAATCCGGAAGAACGATCCGAGTCTGGGGGAACATCTCTTCTGCCACCAACAGGGTCATCATCAGGGTCTCGTGGTCTTTCAGTTCCACCTGAGAGATGCCGGTGATGGTAGCGCCGGAAACCGTACAATACAGGTCTTTTTCAATATTGGCCTGATGGTAGCCGCTGGAAAACGCCGGTTTGGCCGTGACCTGACCGGGCAGAGTGACAGAGAATTCCATAGCCTGCACAGGGTAGGCAAAACCGGACAGCAGGGGCAGTTGCAATTCCAGCAGCCCCGCCTCGTTGGTGACCACCATATTGGGCAGAGAGTAGGTAAAATGCAGGGTGATATCCCCCACCGCCTTGCCTACCACGCCGGACAGATTCACCATTCGCAGGCCGTTTTCCATACGGCTGCCCACATGGGAGCCGTTGACAGTAACATTGCTGGATTTACCCGGCAGGGGGAATCGGAGATCCTCCACCGCCTGATCCAGATGAATGGTTGCACTCAAAGTAATCTGGCTGCTGCCGTCATTGGCAACGGTGGCGTAAGCGCTGACATTTTTGGCATAGGTAGCGGCATTGACGCTGACCGCCAGAGAAAATACAACGCACAGGACTGTTATGAACACAAGGGCTTTTCGCATACCGCCACCTCCTTAAAATCTTATTTTTTTGCCCTAGGGTAGAGCGACAAATCCGAACCCGCCTGAAAGCGGCGTATTTTGGCGCTTTTCGCCCTATTTTACCATAAAATCCGAAGAAACGCAAGGCGTAAACTTACACATCCATGGTGGAAACGATCTCCATTTTCACGCCGGTGATGGGGTGGGTAAACCGCAACTGTTTGGCGCAGAGCATCTGGGTAGAGAGACCCAACTGCACAGAAAATTCTTTCGACGGGGCGCTGCCGTACTGGGGATCTCCCAAAATGGGGAAACCCATATAGGCGCAATGCACCCGCAGTTGGTGGGTGCGTCCGGTGATGGGTCGCAGCGCCAATTTGCTCACATTTCCCTGCCGCTGCAGCACAGTAAATTCTGTTACCGACGGCTTTCCCTCGGGAGATACCTGCCGCAGCAGGCTGGGCAGGGGCAACCGGGCGATAGGGGCGTCGATGACGCCTGAATCTTCCTCCGGGCCACCGTAGACCAAGGCGTGGTAAGTCTTTTGGCAATCCCCTTGCATCAGCAAACTGTGGATGTGGGAATTTTTCGCCAGCAGTACCACCCCGAAGGTGTCCCGATCCAGCCGGGTCAGGGGGTGAAATGCGCTGTTTTGCCCGGTCTGCCGGTAGTACCCCAGCACAAAATTGGCCAGCGTGCCGGTAAACCGGGAGCGGGATGGGTGGATCAGCATACCCGCCGGCTTATCCACCGCCAGCAGGTGTTCGTCCTCGTACAGAATGGTCAAATCCCCTGTTTCTGCGGGATATTCCGGGGTTGGCTCGTCCAGCGGCACAGTAATGATATCCCCCACCGCCACCGGGTAATCGGTATGGACTGCCACGCCGTTGACAAAAAGCCGATCCTGCCATTTCAGCCGATTCACAAGCCCTGCCGACATTTTCAATTCTTCCCTCAAAAAGGAGGACAGCCGCCCGGAATGGGCGGCAATGTGTCGTAACTCCATATTATTTTTCCAAAATCAGGGGGCCGTCATTGGCTTTCAGGCCATCCAGAATGTGGGTTGCCGCCTGCGCAGGGGTACATTTCACCTGCTCACCGCTTTGCATATTTTTCACGGAGCAGACGCCCTCGGCGATCTCGTCCTCACCCAGCAGTACCACATAAGGTACACCCAGTTTGTCGGCATAACTCATTTTCTGCTTAAACTTCTTCTGCTCACTGTACAGTTGCACCCGCACACCTGCAGAACGAAGCGTCTCCGCCAGCGCCACGCTGTGGGAAAGTTCCTGGGTCATAGGCAGTACCAGCGCATCGCAGGGCGCGCCGGACAGGTTATCGTTCAGCAGGCCTTGCTCGTCCAGCACATAGAACAGACGGGTCAGGCCGATGGAAATACCCACGCCGGGGAGCGGCTTATCGGTATAGAACTCTGCCAAGTTATCATACCGGCCACCGGAACAGACAGAACCGATCTCCGGGTGATCCAGCAAGGTGGTCTCGTAGACTGTGCCGGTGTAGTAGTCCAGTCCTCTGGCGATGGTCAGATCCACCGCAAAATTCTCCTCAGGAACACCGAAAGCAGACAGGTTTTGGGTTACCGCCTTCAATTCTTCCAAACCAAGGTCGAACACTTCGTTTTTGCCGGCGTAATTTTCCAAAGCAGAAAGTACCTGCGCATTTGTACCGGTGATGGCGATAAACCGGAGAATTTCTTCGCCTTGCTCAGCAGACAGACCGCAGTCCTCTACTAGGATCTTCAGCACTTTTTCCTTACCGATCTTGTCCAGTTTATCCACGGTGCGCATAATATCACCGCTTTTTTCGCTAAGACCCAGCATAGCATAAAAGCCGTTTAGGATCTTCCGGTTGTTCACCCGAATCTGGAAGCGGGTCAGGCCAAATCCCCGGAACACCCGGTAGATAATGGCGGGGATCTCCGCTTCGTTGGCGATGTCCAGTTTGCCGTCGCCGATGATGTCGATATCCGCCTGATAGAACTCACGAAATCTGCCCCGCTGGGCTCTCTCTCCCCGGTAGACCTTGCCGATCTGATACCGGCGGAAGGGGAAAGACAGGTCATTGTAGTGCAGGGTCACATACTTGGCCAGCGGCACGGTCAGGTCAAACCGGAGCGCCAAGTCGCTGTCGCCTTTCTGGAAGCGGTAGATCTGCTTTTCCGTCTCGCCGCCACCCTTGGCCAGCAAAATCTTTGCGTCCTCGATCACCGGGGTGTCCAACGCCGCAAAGCCGTAAAGGCTATAGGTGTCCCGCAGAACCTGCATCATTTTTTCCAGTTTGGCCTGTTTGGCAGGCAGCAGTTCCATAAAACCGGACAAAGTCCGGGGAGTAATTTTTTCCATAGGAATCTTCCTTTCAATGATAAAGCAAATTGTCATTGCGAACCAGTGGCCGAGCCACTGGTGTGGCAATGACAATACTATTTCTTTTTTAGAACTTGGACTTGCTGTGGTACAGTTCCCGCCAATCCAAGTCGCCCCGCTGCAGACCCATAATGAACATTTCCGCGCTGCCTAAGTTGGAAGCAAAGGGCACATTGTTCCGGTCGCAGTGGCGAATGGTCTCCACCATCTGGCTTTCGTCCCAGGGATCTACGGTGTTGGGGTCGGAGAACAGGATCACCAAGTCGATCTCGTTATAGGCGATCCGGGCATTGATCTGCTGATGACCGCCCTGCTTATGGGAGAGCAGAAGCGTTACCGGCAGACCGGTATTGTCTGCGATCAACCGGCCGGTGGTGGCAGTGGCAAACAGATTGTGCTTGGACAGCACACTTTTATAGGCAGTACAGAACTGGACCATCAATTCTTTCTTTTTATCGTGAGCCAGGAATGCAATATTCATACTTTTTGCTCCTTTATCATAACTTCACAGGAACACTCTGTCCCTGAATGCGTTTGGCGATCCGGCGGCAGGCAGCGGTAGCGCCCTTTTTGGTGTATCCCAGCAGGGGCTGGCGGGATACGGCTGCCATGATCACATTCTCGTCCTCCGGCACGATGCCAAGCAGTGGCAGGCCGGACTGATCCATCATATCGTCCACGGTCACGCCCATGGCCGCGATTATTTTGGGATTCACCCGGTTGATGATCATACGCACATTGGTCTTGCCCATATCTTCCAGCACATCGGCGGCCCGGGAGGCATCCCGCAGAGAGGCGGGGTCAGCGCCGGCCACTAGAATCACCCGGTCGGCAAACTGGGCAGCCAGCCGGAAACCGGCATCAATACCGGCGGGGGCGTCCATCAGCACATAAGAAAACCGGCTGCGAGCCACTTCCAGCATTTGGGAAAAGGCAACGGGATCCACCTTCTCCACCGGGCAGTTAATCGGCGCGGTGAGGAAAGAAATGGTGGGGTATACCGGATGGCGGGTGGCAGATTCCAACCCATACTGTCCGGAGCAAACATCCTGAAAAGAGAGGGCGCCGATCTGGCTGATGCCCAAAGCAATGTCCAGATTCCGCAGGCCCACATCGCAGTCGATACACAGGACCTTTTCCCCTTGCAGCGCCAATGCTTCCGCGATACCGGCGCACACAGAGGTCTTTCCCGTTCCGCCCTTACCGGACAGGACAGCGATCAATTCTCCCAAGGCATGCCCCTCCTTTCCCTTTTATAGAGCCATTATAAATCAATATTGCACAAAAAGCAAGATTTTTTCCCCGCCAAAACAGAGCGAATGTATTGAATTTTCATAAATTTATGGGGGTTGGCCCAAATTGGGGATTTACATTTTTCTTCCTGTATAGTATGATAGTCGGGAACAGAGTAGGAGACCTCGCGTGAAGTGCTGCCAAAATGGGGAGTTGAGTGGCAGACGAAGGGCATTGCCCGCGATGAGGCTTCCGCACCCGCTGCCCATATAGGAAACACTCCTTATATGTAAGCAACGATACTCAATCGGGTATCCTTACCCGATCGGTCATGCTGAAAACGCTCCCCAAACGTTTTGCGTTTGGGATTTTTTATCGGTATGACCCGGAACGATTCTTTCGCCTGCATATGAAGGAGGTATTTTTATGCAAAAGAATAACACTAACGCCCTAAAATCCCTTGTTTACAGCGCCCTGCTGGCTGCCATCAGTGTGGTTGCGGCCCGGTTTCTTTCTTTTTCTGTGGCCGGCGGTGTCCGTTGGTCATTAGACAAGTTCCCCCTGTTTCTTGCCGGTCTGTTTTTTGGACCTGTGATGGGAGCGCTTACCGGCTTTGTTGCGGACTTCACAGGAAGTCTGATGCAGTTCGGTTTTAATCCGATTCTGTGTTTGCCTGCCATTCTGTACGGGCTGTGCGGCGGATTGCTTCGCCGCTTCCTGCTGAACAACTTCTCCGCTTTCCGCTTGGTTTTGAGTTACCTGTTGCCCACCGTTGTGGGTTCTGTCCTGTGTCAGAGTTTTGCTCTGTCCTATGCCTTTCCGAAGGGCCCCTTCTACGAAAGTCTCCTATACTATTTGAGCACACGCAGTATCCAGTTTGCCATTGTAATGGTTCTGGAAACCCTGATTGTCTATATACTGATGAGAAGCAACCTTTTTTTCCGTTTGGGTGTATGGCCCAAGTACTACGAAAGGAAGTCCGCAAAATGAATGCACAGCAAGCCATTGAATATATCCACTCTGTCTACTGGAAAGGTTCTGTGCCTGGCTTGAGCCGCACCAACACCCTGCTGGAAAAGATGGGTAACCCCCACAAGAAACTAAAATACATCCACATCGCCGGCACCAATGGCAAGGGCAGTACCGCTGCCATGACCGCCTCCATTCTCCGGAAAGCCGGTTACCGCACCGGTCTGTACACCTCCCCATATATCTACACTTTCCACGAGCGGATGCAAGTGGATGGCAAGATGATCTCCGACGAGGAACTGGTGGCCATCACCGAATATGTCAAGCCCCTTGCCGATTCTATGACGGATGCCCCCACGGAATTTGAACTGGTCAGTTGCATCGCCTTTGAGTATTTCAAGCGGCAGAACTGCGACATCGTTGTACTGGAAGTGGGTATGGGCGGTCTGCTGGACTCCACCAATGTGATTCCCTGCCCGGAGGTGGCTGTGATCACCAACATTGGCCTGGATCACACCGATGTCCTGGGCAATACCCTGGAAGAAATCGCCGCCAACAAAGCCGGTATCATCAAAGAGGGTGGCCACGCGGTCATTTATCGGGGCGCTGCTTCTGTGGAAGCCGTATTTGAGAAGACCTGCGCAGAAAGGAATGTCAGCCTGAAAAAAGCAGATTTTGACAGTCTGCAGTTAACATCTCATAATTTGTTTCAACAAGTCTTTGACTGTGGCGAATATAAGGACATTCACCTGCCTCTACTGGGCGATCACCAACTGCACAATGCCGCGGTGGTGTTGGCAGTAGTGGAGACCCTCCGGGAGATCGGCTGGAATATTTCTAAAGAGAATATCTACGACGGCATCCGGGATGTTTCCTGGCCCGGCCGGTTTGACATTGTGTGTCGAGACCCTCTGTTTATCATCGACGGCGGTCATAATCCCCAATGTCTGGAAGCGCTGGTAAAGAATATTCAGGACTATCTTGCAGGCCGTCGGGTCATTGGCCTGACCGGCGTGCTGGCAGATAAGGATTACGGCGATATGTACAAGCCTGTTATGCCCTATATCTCCCAGTTTGTCTGTGTAACACCCCCCAATCCCCGTCGCCTGCCGGCCCGGGAATTGGCAGAACATCTGCAGCAGAAAGGTGCAAAAGCCATTGCTTGCGAGGAAGTGGGAGACGGTGTCCGGAAAGCATTGGAACTGGCCGGAAAAGACGGTGTTGTGCTGTGTTTCGGCTCTCTGTACACCATCGGCGACATCCGCAACG
>JAZSRS010000126.1:0-6757 GCA_045538595.1 Faecousia sp.
GAGTTTGTCACCTTTGAGCAAATGGTGCATCTGATGAATACCGAATCTGTCCGCAGTTGACGAATATGCAGGAGGAAGACCATTGGGTCTTCCTCTTTTTGCGTAAGGAAAACCACGCGTTAGACGCGTGGTTCAATAAAGCCTATGGCGGTGAGCAGAAATCAATGTAGGATGTAGGAAAATTGAAAAAAGTGGAACAACAGATGGAGGGCGGAAAGCCTTCCTTGGATCAACGGCTTTGACACCGACAGGATTCTGTGCTACCATAATGAAAAGACTTGACAAAGGGGTGATCTTATGGAAAACGGCGTAATTTTGAATAAGTATCATATCGGGCAATCCCACAGCGAATGCCTGTACGATCCGGATTTCAGTGTGTTCCTCACCGACGCCCAAGGGGCAACGGTACAGGTCGTGGAGAGCAACGGTACAATTTGCAACTTTCCCGGTATTGAAACCTGCGAGGCCCTTGCCAATGAAATGAATGTGGAAAAGATCCCTCCGGTGGTCAAGTTTTCTGCTGTTTTTGAAAAGCAAGAAAACGGACAGTTCCGTATGGTCTGGACTGTCCGCCCCGACGGCAGATTCTGGATGGACAGTTGGGGTTTTGGCGGGGAGGACTATGAATCCGTGGAACTGTATTCTTTGCTGGACGAGACAGGGCGTTTTGTTGCCCCGTTCCGGCTGTACAGCATCGGCTATCGCAAATTTGCATAACCTACACAACCCAAAGAGGTGTTTTTATGGCACATACAGTGTTGCTCAAGGAGATTCTCCAAAAAGCAGACGATATTAAAACAGAATTCGGCGGAAAGCATCTTTACGCCTCCCATATTGCCGCGGCGGTGGTGGACCTGTGCCAGACGGCTTATACCGGCTTTTCTATCTCTGATACTACCTGTCGGCCTTCTCGCTTTGAGGAAGAACGGCTGCGGTACATATTTGCCAAAGAGATCAAACTGAAATCTTACTTCCGCACTTGCCTTGCCCGGCACAGAAGGGAAGGGGTAACGGAAGAAGCCTTTGATGTTGCTGGGTGTGAGCAGATTGCCACCTTGCGGGGGACAGATATTCTATCGGCGGATGTGGTGTTTCTCTGCGCATTGAAGGCGCTGGATGCGCCCTATAGCGCAACTGTTCGCAGCGCCTTATCCGATGAAGCGATTCTTGGTATTTTGCAGGATACCGACGCCAATATTTATGACTATGTGATTGGAGAATTGGAGAAAATTTGCGATTCCCTGCGGAAAAAAGCCGATACGGCGGCAAAGGTGAGAGACTGGAAACCGGCGGCAAAATTTGCCGAGCCGGAGGACTTGGTATCCACATTCTTTGATAAAATTCAAACAGAGATTTCCGGCAACATTGCAACCCTTCGATTCCCTCGATTTTTCGGCGCAACAGACTTGAAATTGTCTATCCATCAAGTAGACGGCGTTTATTTTGTCCACGACAACGGCTGCGCCATTAGGCATTTGGCAAAACAGGTGCAAGACAGGGAAAAATGCCACCGCATACGCAGAAAAGTGTGTCATTCCGGCTGGATTCGTAGCGGATGTGTTACCGGTGATTTTATGACGGCATCTCGGTTTTTACAATATCTCCAAATCCTGATTTTCATTGCCCACGCAGATCTGTTCTATACGAAACTTTCCGAACAAATCTACCGTAAGAATGAAAATATCCCTTACCAAGGCCCTGAAAATGCCCAGCCCATGGACATTGCCGCCCTATTAAATGAACTGAAAAAGGGAATCGGTTTTTGTTACGATGAAAACGAGGGTCTTTCCTATTGGCTGGATACCCGCTATTCCACATTCTCTACCAGAGCAGCCTTTCTGCTGGAAACATTGGATAAAGGCCAAATCCGCATCAGCGACCGGCGAAAAGGAAATGTGGAAGGGGAAATCTTTGAGGCGTTCTACTGGGACCATGAGGACATTGCCCCTTATAGCAAGTTTATTGCCAAATTTGCTGCCCGTTTTAGCGCAGAATTTGACGGCAAGGACATCTATCTGACCGCCAAGCAGGAAAATTTCTACGCCGCCATCTGCAAGTTCTTCAATTTGGCTGTGCTGCTGTCGGAGTTTGGCAACAAAATTGAACTGCCGAAAATAAAACCCAAGGGGTGATCCAATGAAGCAATACGAAAAAATCTTTGTGGTATCTGACATTCACGGCCACTATACCCTTTTGAAAGACGCGTTGGACAGGGCCGGGTTTGACAAAGATAACGATACCCACCTGCTGATTTGCTGCGGAGACTATTTTGACCGGGGTGACGAAAATGCAGAGGTACTGAAATTCTTTGAAAAACTGCGCAATAAGGTGCTGCTCCGGGGCAATCACGAGGATATGCTGCTGAAACTGTTGCAGACCGGCAAAATCTTGCCCCATCACTATGTCAACGGCACGATGAAGACTTTGGAGAATTTTTTTGGCAAGTATTTCGTAGACCCGGCCACAGACACCATCGACTTTTCCGGCAAGACCCGCACGGTGGACAGAATTTGCCAGTTCATCGAGGAGACGGTGGACTATTTTGAGACAGAGCGGTATGTCTTTGTCCACGGGTGGCTTCCTGAAAATGCCGAAACGGCAGAATCCCGTAAAACCGCCACCGCCGCTGCTTGGGAAAAGGCAAGATGGACCAAATGGGTCCAGCAGTACACAGGCGACCGTCCCCTTGGGGATAAGACCCTTGTGTGCGGCCACGCCCCCACATTTTACGCAAATCTCATAGATGAAACCCGCCCACGGGGCAGCGCCGATCTGTTTTACGGCAACGGCCTGATCGTGGTGGACGCCGGCACATTTGATAGTCAGCAGATCAATGTGTTGGTGCTGGAAGATGAGTTATTTCCTGCCTGAAAACGATAAAAAAGATTGGCTATCCCAAGATAGCCAATCTTTTTTAATTCTTTTCGATCCGGTAACCCAGTTTCAGGATCAGTTTCAGCGTTCCCATGGCGGTGTTCCGGTCGAAATCCTTTTCCCGCTCCGGAAGATCGTCATAGGGAACAAGACAGGGGGTCTCTTTCCGAGCATCATCCCGCACAGGGCCGTAAGTCCAGCCGTCCTGGATTCGCCCTTCGGACCATACTTCGTGGACATTCTCTGCCACTTTTTCCGTCAGGACCAAAAGATCCTCCGACAGAACGATATCCGATGTGTCAATGGGATTGGGTTTATACATAGCCATTCTCTCCATTCATTCTCTGGGCAACTTCCCAGATCTCAGGAATCTTTTCCACAATTTCAATGTCGTATTTCTTGAATTCTTTATTCTTGCCATAGGTTTTGTTGTAAACTTTTTCCAATTCGTCCAAGGTCTTCCAATCCGTAATGCAGGGGTGGAGCATAGACAGATCGTCCTTGTGGCTGCCTACCGCCTCGGCATATTGATGCATTTGCTGTATGGTAGCGGGCTGATAGCCCTCACTGAGCATAAAGGCGTTCCAGCGGTTATGTTCGTTGACCGCAAGCCGGTGGCACAGCAGAGGGTTATGGACAGTATTTGCAATGTAAAGTTTAATATTCTCTGCCGTCAGGATGTGGTCATCTGTTTGAGGGATCATATTGCAGATGGACAGTTTGGCAGGAATGTGCAGGGCTACCGCCATAGAGGAACGGCGGTCATATTCGCTGGTGCAGAATTCCTTGCGGATCTTAGCATATTCCGGGGATTTCGGATCCAGTTGCAGTTTGCCCTGATAAGCCAAATGTACCGCAAATGCCAGATTTTCCAGTTCTGTGTCAAAGAGTGTTTTGTCGGAGAATACAGACGCGGTAGAGCCAAACAGGTGGATGTGGCGCTTTTCCAGGAATGCCATATTCTGATCATAGGCGCCGGATTTGACCTGAGATCGTACCCGGGTGAAGATCTCCGGCATACGGTCCTCCTGGAAATTGAAATGCTGCCGGTAGATCCGATACAGTTCCTCAGCGATGGACAGATTCATTTGATCGTTGTCCATTGCCACTACGATATAGGTTGCATCGTCGCTGTTTTTCGAGTTCAGCAGATGATCCTTAAATGTATCCTTGCTTACATCTGCATTTACGAACCGGATGGCCTTTTCTTCCTTCAGACCGGGACACTGCCGGTAGAATTCTGACTGCCGGTCGTCGGCATCTTTGTCATATACCCGAATCTTCAGCGTATGGTCGTAGATCTGACCGGCCCAGTAGGCGGTCTTCAGCATACGCATACCGGTTCTGCCGCAGCCAATGATGGCCACGGAGATGGTCTTGTTGATATCCTTGGTGCGATACAGGGGGTGGTTAAAAATCAAATGGTTGCAGAAGAGGGCGATCTCGTCAATGCACCGCAGTTCGATGTCTGCGCTGCCTGTTCCGTTCTTGACGGCGCTTTCCAGGAAATTCACATTGGTACCGCTTTCCACAAAGGCGTTGATGACGATTTTGGCCTTGCGGTCGTTGGCGTGCTTGTGGACGATGGTTTCTGCCAGCAGAATATTCTTGTCCTCGTTGGTGGAGATCAGGCAGAACTCATAGGCCTTGAACCGCTTGCGGATCTTAAAGTTGTCACATGGCTTGTGCAGGACGATGCCGCCCATACTCTTGGCTTTTTCCACGGTGTCGTGGTCGATATTTTTGCCGTTGCAGAATACCATGGTCTTCTTGCCGGGTTTCTTTTGAATGCCGGCGGCAAGGGCAAGGGAATTTTCGTTGATCTCGGAGAATATATAACACTTAGGCGAAAACCGCACCATCAGCCGCATTCTCTCACCGGTGTCGCCCACAAAAGACAGGATCAATCCGGAGGCCAGGATCGGCGCCAATTCAAAAGCAATATAATTGACGATGATGTAGGCGTCCTTGAACCAACCGGACAGCGCCACCGTCTGCAACTGGGCAATATCCTGCCGTCCGCTGAGCGCCTTGAGACTGTAAAGCAGGGAAGAGAGGGCTATGTGCAGGGGAGCGCAGAATACCTCCTTGCCCTCTTTGATCCATTCGGTGGGTATGACCATAAAGAATGTAGAAAACAGAATACCCAAAGTGATGGCAGAAATACACGCAGGGGTGTTATGTCTGTTTTTAATGGCGTACACAGTACCCAAGATCAAAGAAGTAATGCCGAGAATAAAAAATAAAATGCCCATAAGTTCTCCTCCTGCAAATTTTTCCATATTATAACACATTTCGCAGCGTATTTCAATTCATAGAATGCCAAGTATGTGGCGTTAATTTTAGCCTACCAAAAATTCCCCCTATTCCATTTTTCGACAGAATATGCTACAATCAAAAAAACAACAAAAAAGAGGTTATTTTTATGAAAGAGTTTTTCGGATTCGGTGGCTATACCCGCCCCGCGGAGGGCTTTTTGTCGTGGCAACACCTTTTGTTTGTAGGATCTTTGCTGACAGCCATGGTGCTGCTGGCTGTTTGGTTGGGCAAGAATTATAAAAATCGGACTGCCCGGGAGAAAAACTGTGTTCTGATTGCAGCGGCGTTGCTGATTGACGGCTTTGAACTGGTGAAAATTACCGTCCTGTGCCTGCGGAGTGGCAGCACAGAGGCGATCCTTTATAATTTACCCCTGTTTTTGTGCAGCATTCAACTCATCGCCATTCCCCTTGCCGCTTTTACCAAGGGAAGAGTGCGGGAAGCGTCTTTGGACTTCGTCTGTATCTTTGGTATCTTAGGCGCAGTGTTCGGCACCATCGGCGCAGGGCAGAACTATAATGCCTACCCGGTGCTGTCTATGGACAATGTAGTCTCCGGCATTACCCACTGCATTTCCGGCTTTGCATCGCTCTATATTATGATCGCCGGTATGGCTGGCCTGAAGAAGGAGAACATCGGCATCACCTTTGGCATTCTGCTGGCCTTCTGCGTGGCGGCATACATCACCAATATTACCGTGGATTATAATTATATGTTCCTGATGGCCGGTGATGGCACACCTTATGACATTCTGTACAATCTGGTAAACGGCAGCAGGACCTTCTACCCCATACTGGTGGTAGCGCTGTTTTTGATTTATATTGCGCTGTTCTATTGGGTGGTGTATATGATCAACCAGAAAAAGCAAATGGCAAAAGTGCCGGTATAAAAATTACGGATACCCCCAAAAACTGAACTGAACCAGTAAAAACGGACAATAGACAAAACACCCCCTAATGTAGGATGATAACTACATTAGGGGGTGTCGTTATGTCTAAACGAAATTACACACATATCAAGGAATTGCTGCCGGCAATACAGGCAACCTTGGTCAGCAGATCCGCAGATACAGAAATCTACTCAACAGACAGTTCTTTGCAGACAAACCAAACAGTAAGTGGGTTACAGATATTTCTTATATCCAAACCAAAGAAGGGGTGCTGTACCTGTCTATGATTCGGGATCTGTATGATAACAGTATTGTAGCATATAAGACAGCCCCACAGCAAACTGTCAATCTTGTTCTGGACACGATCCGGCTGGCAATGAAAAAGGAGAAAAAGAGAGTCGCTGCGGAGTTGCAGTTCCACAGCGACCAAGGCTTTCAATATACCTCGCAAGCATATTTTAAGCTAACTCAATCTTACGGGATAACGCCGTCAATGTCAAGGAAAGGAAATCCTTATGACAATGCAATGGCAGAAAATTTCTTCTCCATTCTAAAAACAGAGTGCATTTACAGATACAAACCGAGAACTTTTTCTGACGCACAGCGCATGATTGATGATTATATTTACTTTTACAACAATGAGCGTATCCAAACGAAAACAGGAGTGGCGCCGCT
>JAZSRS010000060.1:0-3161 GCA_045538595.1 Faecousia sp.
CCATCAGATCCAGCCGCCCGGCACTCCACAAAGAAGCAGCAATATGACCCTGCTGGTGTGAGCATTCAATGAGAGGCACACCAAGGGTGTCTGACAATAGTTTTGCGTGAGAATATCCAACCATAAAGCATGGCATATAACTGCCTGCTACGGCCCGTGGACGGGTACTGACACCTACTGCGGTTATGTCCTTAACTGCTACATCGGAAAATAGCCTGCCGGAAAGCACCGGCAGGCTTTTAGTATGATGAAATACAGCATCGCTTTGGCGTAAACCTAACTCACCTTGGGCAACAGGAAGGAGTTGGGAACAGTTTACACCGCTCTGGCCGTCAAAAAAGGCAATAGATGTGGTGTAATTACTGGTATCAAAGCCAATAACGCTCATGCTTCTACCTCGGATGTAAGACTTCTGGCGAAACTGCCAAGAATGCCGTTGACAAAACTGGCAGCCTCTTCCCCATCGTAGAGTTTTACGATTCGGACTGCTTCAGAGATGGCTACATTGGTGGGAACATCGTCAATATATAATGTTTCAAAAATCGCCAACTGCAAGATCACTCTGGTCAGTTTGGAGATACGGGAAATATCCCAACCAATGGAGTATTGGCTGATGGTTTCGTTCAACTGATCGATTCTGTTGGCTACACCGGCAACCACAGAGTCAATATATGCTCTTTGGACGCGGCTTGGGCGTTCTTCATACAAGGGATGTTCATTGGAAAGATTGTTATAATACTCCTTTTCCAAACGGGTAGCCACCACCATTTGGGGTTCATCCCCTGTGAATTCCCTTGCGTAAATCAAATGTACTGCCAGTTCTCTGGCATTGCCTCTAGTCATTTAGTGCACCTCATTGGCGAACGATGCCACAGATGTTCACATTGACTTCGGGATTTTGAATACCGGCCATAGCGTCCAGGGCATTGATAATAGCATCCTGGGCAGTTTTTGCTACATCTACGACATTTTGGCCGTAACTGACAGTCAGGTTGCAGTCAACAACAAGGGTGTTGTTTTCTAAAACAGTAATTTTAATTCCCTTGTTCTTTTTGCCGATCAGTTCAGCAATGTCAGAACCGGGTTTGTTATTCAAACCCACAACCCCTTCTACCTCACCGGCAGCGTGGGCAACAATTGCTGCAATGACATCCTCAGAAACCAGCACAGAACCATCATCCTGCGGTTGAGTAATATATTGCTTGTTCTCTGCCATGGATATACCTCCTAAAACTTCATCACACAGGTGTATGATATTCTTTTGTATATTGTACCACAAATAATAAAAAAAACAATACTTTTCTTACATACAAAAAATCCCCCAGAGGTAAATTTCTGGGGGAATCTGTTATTTCACTTCTACCACATAGATCTGGTCCATTGAAAAATCGGACTGTGTCACAATAATGTCTGAAATTACAGCCACATCCGGTTGCTGCAAACCGCCTTCCGGCGCAGCAACGGCAATTGAGATGGATTTATCGGAAATGTAGGCGACACAGTCTGTATAGCCTTTGGCAATCACAAGACTTTCGATTTGCGCTTCGCACAACGCAAGATTTACCAGTTCTTCCAACTCAGCGGAGGATTCTGTTGAATATTCCCCGCCGTAGGCCATAGTTTCCTGCAATAGATTTACGGCGCTGTCTCTTGCTTCTTGCCGAGATAAACGTACGGCAGCAAAGTAATCGGTCATAGTAGTATTATCATCGGAGACAAGACTGCCATCCGCCATAACCAGTTTGTCGTCTGACATGATCAGGTTTTCGTCCAGAGTATCCGTTATATCAGACACGGCCTGTTTCTGACTGTAGGCCCAGTTTGCATATATTCCGCCGCATACCGTCAATAAGATAGCTGCCGCGACTAGGTTTTTCTTCCATATTTTCATATTACAATGCCTCCCATTTATTTCATTTTCAACACGCAGATATTATCCGTCCTCAAGCCGGTTATTTTGGCCACGGCTTGGGTTATGGCTAGTTTTACCGATGGGTTATTTGCTCCCTGACACACAACGATGGCCCCTAAATATACAGGTGGATTGACCTGGTTGATCAAACCGTTTTCGTTTCTTTGGGAATCCGTAAGTATGACTGTATCGACCTTTTCACTGCCGCCATCGCCGGAGGTTGAAGTGTCACTGTTTGTCTGATAGACCGTCTTCTCCCCTGCCGCAACTGACAGCATCACCTGTACCTGTCCGGCACCTTCAATGGATTGAAGTATCTTTGACAATTCGTCTTGTTCAACCATATTGGTTTCCTGCACAACTTCTTCTATTTTTTGCTCCGTTACCGTTTTTCTTTCCGGTAACAATAGAAGCGCCAAGCCGATGCATAGAATTATGAGCGCATATTTATATTTACGAATTGCATTTTTTATCTTCTCAGCCGTTTCCTTTACAACCATTTTTGATTCTCCTTTGGTATGGCAAGGTTGCTTTCAATGTAGGAACTTAGTATCTCTTTGGCGTAAGGTGATATATCTCCCTGTATCGTTACATTACTGGGGACCGAATTGTTACTGTCATTCAGTTCCACCTCCACGGCAATCCTTAAACCCATAAGATTGGCTTTGTCCAAGATATATGCTTCTGTCTGTGACTTTATGATTCCACATATGCTGATTTGTGCAGAGGTCATCCCATCTTCCACATAATTATCCGCTTGAACAGATAAAGAATCAAAGTAATTCGTTATATATTTGAAAGATATGTTTGTCAGAGGAGATAAAATTGTGACACACATTAAGATACCCGTAAGAATTTTTGCAATTTTCCCGGTTGCTGTTTTTTTATCCAGCAATAAATCAGTGATGGCGCATATGATTCCTGCGACAATTATGCTGATGATATATTTTTTCATACGCCAATCCCCCGTAAAAAGCACACAAGACTTATCAGAAGCATGATACAAACCGATCCGGTTACAGCCAGAGCAAAACCCATTCCCGTACCAAAATCCTCTACAAGCTTTACAATGGCCTTAGAACCGAACATATTGCAGATTGCTCCGGACACTTTTAACAAAATGTATTGTATGCCAATATGTAAAAAAGGACTTATGCAAACGGCGGTTATTGCAAGTATGCCATACACGCCGGCAGTACTTTTCATAATGCCTGCGCTGACCAAAATAGTTTCCGTAGCATCCGAAAGG
>JAZSRS010000061.1:0-13437 GCA_045538595.1 Faecousia sp.
TGTGGACCCGTTTACGGGTCGCGAGAACAAGTAGGCATAGAAAAAGCCCCTTAAGGGGCGGCCCGTGAATGAAATGCGGTCGGCAAACCATTCGGGGCCCCTTTAGGGGCAATAGTCTGTAAAATGCCCTTCTAGGGCTTAATCATGCCTCCGGCTAAGCCGGAGGATATGACTTTTACTTTCCGGAAAGTTCCACTTTTCTGCGGAGGATGCTCATAGCCGGTACATGCCGGGGCAATTGGATGTAGAACGGCATCTGCGGTGTCTTGGGAGATTCCAAAGGCTGACCATCTATGTCCTTCATATCACAAACGGTAAAGGAGAAGGGACGCAGATCCGGTCCTACGATCTCTAATTCATCACCGGCGGTAAATTTGTTTCGCAGGCTGCAGAGCGCCAATCCGTTTTCGTCACAACTTTCTACGATCGCGCAGACCTGCCATTCCCGTATGTACCGGGAGTGGTCGGTGTACTGCCCGGGGTAGCCGTAGTAGAATCCGGTGGAGTAGTACCGATGGCTGACGTGCTCCACTTCGTCCCGCCAAATCGGGTCGATGGGTTTTCCGGCAGCCAAATCGTCGATGGCGTGTCGATAAGCGCCGGTAACAATAGCGGCATAGTAAGCAGATTTGGCTCTGCCCTCAATTTTGATGCAGTCGATTCCGGCATCTGTCAGATCGGATAGATGGTCAATGGTACACATATCTCTGGAATTCATAATATATGTGCCTTTTTCGTCTTCAAAAACAGGGAAGTATTCCCCGGGACGCTTTTCTTCCACCAGAGCATACTGATACCGGCAGGGTTGGGCGCAAGCACCTCGGTTGGAGTCCCGTCCGGTCATATAGTTGCTGAGTAAGCACCTGCCGGAGTAACTGACGCACATAGCACCGTGGCCAAAGGTCTCGATTTCCAATTCCTTAGAAGTTTTCTGCCGAATGGTACGGATTTCGTCCAAATTCAGTTCTCTGGCCAGCACTACCCGCTTTGCACCTAAGTCATACCACGCCTGAGCGCATTCGTAATTGGCTACGGACTGCTGGGTGGAGATATGGCGCTGACACTTGGGTGCGTACTTCCCGGCCAAGGTAAAAGCACCCATATCTGCCACAATCAAGGCGTCTACACCTGCGTCCTGCAGTTGCTCCAAATAGGGAGGAAGTGAGGCGATTTCTTCGTTCCGGGGCATAGTGTTCACGGTAACGTGGACTTTGACCCCGTGGCTGTGAGCAAATTCCACAGCCTTAGGCAGTTCCTCCGGGGTGAAATTTCCCGCGAAGGAACGCATTCCGAAAGCAGTACCTGCCAGATATACAGCGTCTGCGCCGTACAGAACAGACATTTTAAGTCTCTCCATATCTCCGGCAGGAGAGAGTAATTCCATTTTTTTCATTAGCCACCCGTCAATTCATTCACGTTATTAAAATGCTCACTCTGTGTAACGGCAAACCGGTGCGCACCTGCTTTGCTGTCATATACAAAGTAATGGTATCTTGTCTCGTTAGGCTCCAATGTGGCGTACAGAGCCTGAACGCCCATATTGCAAATCGGTCCGGGAGGGATGCCCTGATTTTTTCTGGTGTTGTAAGGACTGTCTACATCCAAATGGGCAGCGGTCAACTCGTCGATTTCGCCGAAGTAGTCGCCAATGGCATAGTACACAGTTGCATCTGCGCCCAAAGACAGGATACTGGGATTCACCAAACGGTTATAAAATACAGAGGAGATGTCGTAGCACTCGCTATCGGAAGAGGTCTCCTTCTGGACCACAGAGGCCAGCGTAACCACCTGATGCAAGGTCAGGGTGTGTTCCTGAATATAGGAAGCGCCAAAGCCGTTGGCTCTCAAACGGTCAGCATACCGCTGCTGCATTGTTTCAAAATCTTCCTTCATCTTGTCGGTGAAACGGCTGCCAAATTCGTCCAGGAACTTTTCAATCACGCGACGGGGACTGTCGTTGGTGTAGAAAGAGTAGGTATCCGGTGCCATATAGCCTTCCAGACAGTATTTGCTGCCACGAGGAACGCCTTCCAAGAACCAGTAATCGCTTAGTTCGCCGTTGGCGGCATATTCTTCCAGTTCAGCGACTGTGCATACCTTTTTGGTTTCCAGCAGTTTGAAGATCTGGGCGCAGTTGTAGCCCTCCGGGAACATAATGTCCACAACTTCACGGCTTGCGCCGTAGGTATACATAGCGTTGATCATCGCATTGTAGTCCAGTTGAGAGTTGAGGGTGAAAGTACCTACGCAGATATCTTCGTCCTTACCGGTAACCGTTGCGAAGAATTTAAATAGACCGGGATACCGCACAAGATTTGCATTCCCCAGTTTTTGAGAAATGGTATCGATGGTATCGTCTTCTGTGATGGTGATGGTCACCTTCTGAGGGGGTTTTCCAAAGGCCATTACATCGGCGCAGCAAACCCAAAACAGATGTCCCAAAGAAATGCCGATGGCAAGGATCAGTGCCAGCCAAATGGCAGTGGAAATGATATGGGGAATACCGGCAAGGCCGTATTCGTCCTTTTTCTTGGGACGGGCCTTTTTCTCAATGGCAGGTCGAAAACGCCGGGGTTTGCGTTGTGCCTGTGTTGCCGGAATCTCCTCCAAAGCAGAGTCTTCCGAAGGTGTTTCTTCCGGGGATTCCTCTTGCTCTGTAACATCAAGCCAGCCTTCAGAGAGCAGTTTTTCTAGTTCGGTATCGTCAATCTCAGAAGCCTGCTCGTCACCTTCAGTAGCGGTATAAAGTTTTAGTTCCTCTAGATCCAATTCCGTTTCTGCTTCCGGCTCAGACGGAATTTCCTCTGCTGGTAGAATGGTTTCCGTTTCCTCTTCCGGTTTTGTATATTGGGCAGCCAGATCGTTGGCGCTGACAGACTGATAATCCGGGTCATTCAGCAAATCGTCCAACCATTTCTGATTCTCTGCCGACAAACGATCATATTCGTTTTTATCCATGTGTTAACCTCCTGTCAGCGGATCACAATTTGCTCCGCGATTGCCTTGGCGGCGTCAGGTCCTTTCAATGCTTCAATCAGCGCAAGACCAAAGGGAATGGCGCAGCCTGCAGATGTACCGGTGATCAGATTGCCGTCTCGCACGCAGGCGACCTCGGACACCATAGAAGCCTGTCCCATGGCGCTCTCACATCCAGGGAAGCAAGTGACGTTCTTTCCGTCTGTGATATGCAGATCGGCCAGCACAGTGGGTCCTGCACAGATAGCAGCAACAAACTTGTTGTTTTCCCAAGCAAACCGCAGAGCATTCAAAGCGGCATCGCTGGCCCTGGCAGAGGCAACACCGCCAAGCCCGCCGGGGAGTACGATCATATCCATATTGGTCAGATCCATCTCTTCCAGCGTAATGTCTGCTTCAATACCAATGTTGTGTCCGCCATATACAGTTTTGCCGGTTACACCGACGCTTAAAACAGGAATTCCTGCCCGACGCATCAAGTCAATGGGCGTAATGGCCTCTACTTCTTCAAAACCGGTTCCCAATAATACATATACCATAGTTTAATCCTCCAGGCACTTGGTGATATGGCTGTAAATCTCCTGATGAATGTCTTCCATAGACCGCATCGCACCATCTTTGACACAGTTGATAACAGTCCAGCCATAGTATTTGGCGGCAGCGCGACCGCTTTCCCGGCAGGTAGAGAGATACTGCATATCCTGCTCGTGAATATCTGCCTTGGTGTTGGTGTCGGCTTCCCGATGACGGAGCAATTTCTCTGTGAAATCAGTGGGCACATCCAAATAGATCACCAGGTCCGGCTTCGGGAGACCCAGTTTGCCATACTCGAAATCATAGAGCCATTGCAAAAACTGTTCTTTTTTCTCTCCGGATTCCTTAGAAGCCTGATGAACGGCATTAGAGGTAGTGTAGCGGTCGGACAGAACCAGACCTCCGTCTTCATACCAGTTGCCCCAGTCCATTTTGTAGGAAGCGTACCGGTCTACCGCGTAGAAAGAGGACGCGGCATACGCATTCACATCGGAGGGTTTAGAGCCAAATTCGCCGCCCAGATACATACGGATCAGCGCAGAACTCTCTTCGCTGTAACGGGGAAAGACCAAACGCTTAAATGCAACATTGTCTTGCGTCAGATGTTCGGACATGAGACGAAACTGGGTGGATTTTCCGGAACCGTCAGTACCTTCAATTACAATTAGTTTGCCCATTTTTCGCAAACTCCTTTGCTGTTTTTTAACTATAAAATATCAACTTATAATATAACATACTGAACTGGATTTGTCCACGGAAATCTGAAAAATTACCACATACTGGGAAATTGGGGTGGGGGAGGTTGCAAAAGTATAGGAAATCTGCTAAAATACAATGGTTAAACGAGAAGTAAAGGACGTAGAAGATATGGAGGAAACTTTGACATTTCGGGATTTAGGCCTGTCAGATGCTATGCTGAGAGCCTTGGAGAAAAAAGGCTATGGCTATCCTACCACCATTCAGGCCAAGGCAATCCCGGAATTTATGCAATGGAAAGATGTAATTGCCAAAGCGCCAACCGGCACAGGTAAAACCTTTGCGTTTGGTATTCCGATGATCGAGCATGTGGATATAAACTGCTCGGAGGTGCAGGGTCTGATTTTGGCGCCCACCCGGGAATTGGCCATCCAGATCGGAGACGAACTCCGTGGTCTGCTGACCTATTATCAAGGCATTCGCGTAGCGGTGCTGTATGGCGGCGCCGGTATCGTAGGCCAGGCCAAGCAACTGGAAAAGAAACCCCAGATCGTGGTTGCAACTCCCGGCCGTCTGATGGATCACTATAACCGCAAGAATATCCGGCTGGATAAGATCCAAACTGTGGTGTTGGACGAAGCGGACCGGATGCTGGATATGGGATTTTTCAAAGATGTGACCAAGATCATCGAAAAAGTGAAAAACCGCAAGAACTTAGGCCTGTTCTCTGCCACCATCTCTCAGGAGGTTATGACTGTCTTTTGGATGTACCAGCGGGACGAGGTGGAGATCACAGTAGAGCCCAAGCGGGAAGACCGACCGAATATTGACCAGTATTCCATTACTGTGTCTCCTTTGGAAAAGGCAGAGACCACTCTGCGACTGATCCGCTCTCAGGCATATGAGAGAGTGATGATCTTCTGCAATACCAAGCATATGTGCCAGCGGCTTACTGATGATTTCCAGCGAGCCGGCGCGGATTGTGACTGTATTCACGGAGATATCCGCCAAAGCCAGCGGGAGAAGACTATGCAACGGTATCGGGACGGAAAACTTGCCATTCTGATCGCAACGGATGTAGCCTCCCGTGGCATCGATGTAGACGATGTGGATTGTGTGATCAATTTCGATGTGCCGGAGGAAAATGAGTATTATGTCCACCGGATCGGCAGAACCGGTCGCGCCAAGCGGAAAGGCGTGGCATGGTCCATTATCGGTAATTTCCCGGAGAAGGCAAAACTGGACGAGATTGCCAAATACTCTGCTTATACCATTCGGCCTATGGTGCTGGGCGTAGACGGCACATTGCAAGAGGAAGAAATTAAGACACCTGTGGTAAGGAAGCGGTTTCGATGAATGTTAAAGAACGGGGATTTCTCCTGCTGACAAGCCAGTTGGGAAATCCTGAGCGAAAACCATTGACAGTCGCCCAATTTCGCGCCCTTGCTAAGCGTGCCAGCCAAGGGACAGATCCCGGAGATATGCGGGAGTTGACGGAAAAAGACCTGATATCTTTGGGATACGATCATACAATGGCCTGCCGAATCCTATCTCTCTTAGACGATACGCAGAGATTGGATCAATACCTAAAGACCGGCGATCAGCATGGGTGCATCCCTATCAGCCGCATCAGCGAATACTATCCTTTGGCGGTGCATAAGCGGCTGGGATTGGATGCTCCCGGTTGCCTGTGGGCAAGGGGAAATATAGACCTTTTGCGGACCCAAACAATTTCTTTGGTGGGCTGCCGGGAGATTTCTAATGAGAATTGCCGATTCGCAGAAAAAGCAGGTAAGGAAGCGGCCCGTCAGGGAATCACACTGGTATCCGGGAACGCCAGAGGCGCAGACAGGATCGCGCAGGATGCCTGTCTTGCAGAAGGCGGCAATGTGATTAGCGTTGTGGCAGATGAACTGACCAATTGTTCCCCCGGAGACAATACACTTTACCTAAGTGAGGACAGTTTTGATCTTCCGTTTACCTCTGCCCGTGCCTTAAGCCGAAACCGGGTGATTCATACCCTGGGATACCTTACCTTGGTGGCGCAAAGCGACTTTGGAACTGGCGGTACATGGGACGGCACAGTGAAAAACCTGAAAAAGGGGTGGAGCCCTGTGTTTTGCTTCAATGATGGTAGTCCTGCAGCAACAGAACTACGACAACTGGGCGCCATGCTGATCTCTCAGAAAGAACTGTCTGATTTTGCTGCGCTCCATACAGATTTTTTTACTTTCTTGTGATAAAAAACGCGATGCCATTTGGCATCGCGTTTTTCTGCTATATTGGAATTTATCTGCTGATACTTACGCCCATAACGCCCATAATGACTTCGTTGGCCACTGCCTCCACTTGTACATTGGCAAGGGTCTTGGAGGGGTCCAGACGAATTCTCTGAACGGTAGCGTGGTTGAACTTGCTGAAGTAGAAACTCTCACTTTCAGTCTGCAGAGCAGGTACCAGCCAGTCATCAATGTTGAGGGGGAAGACCAGACTCTTTTCTTCCTTGGTGCCATCGGTGTATTCCACGGTGATTCGGGCATTCTCAACAGCGGTCTGCATCTCGTTGGTGGTAGATGCAAAGAGGAGCGCCAGTTCCTGACCGGAGCCTTCCAAGGGAATAGTGATCTGGGTGGGGAAGTTATCCCACAGAGTGACGCAGGCCACATTCTCATTGTCGGCAGGGGTCAGGAAAGGAATACCGGAATTGGTGTGGATCAGGCCACCAGCATTACGCAGCATACTGTCGTCTACAAACAGGCCGTTGTGTCCGTAGTGATTCCATTCCCAAGCGTAACGGCCGTTGGCAAATACGCCAATGGAGTAGGCATCGGGACGGGGGCTCAGGTATTCTTGCTGGTGGATCTCGGTAAGTTTGCAGTTGAAGAACTTGGAAATATCCACCGGAACAAAAGGCTTCTCCTGCAGGGGTTCTACCTTGGTATCCTTTACAAGGATCTCGTAGTCTGCTGCCAGCCATGCATCATATTCATCTGCTTTGACGCGGATGAACAGTGTGTGATGACCCTTAGCGTCCTTGACCTTGGCGTAAACCTTGTTGCCTACAACTTCGATGTCTTCCAGAGTTTCGGTGATGTCCATATAATCGACAAATTTACCGTTCTCTACTTCAAACATTACCTGATTGCCGGCCAAAGCCTTGGCGGTGTAGTTCAGGGTGGGATGGCTTTCCTTGCCGTGTACTACACGGAGTTGGAAACGGCCGACCTTTTCGGTCTCAATGATGATAAAGGAGTTGTTCTGACCGGCCTGAATGGCGTAAGGAACGATCTGACCGTCCAACATAACCATTTCCACGGTGGTGGCCAGCATAGGCAACTTGATGATCTTCTTCTCGGCTCTGTCGGAGTAAATGTCGAAGACTTCCTGCATACCCTTGCGGGTGTAGGTCAAAGAAATGTCCTTCAAAGTCAGGCTTGCATGATCCCAATCATCGGGGAAGTTGGGAGCAATGGTAACGATATCGTCAAGAGAGTTGAAGCGGATACCATACAGGCCCTCCACAATCAGACGCAGATAGGTGCTGGTAGTGTCGGTGAAGTCCCAGTCGCCGGTGTCGCCGCCCAGATTGCTCTGCGCATGGCTTGCCATACCGGGGTTTCTGCCGGTGAAGTAGCAGTCTACGATGCCGTCCAGAATTTCCTTGCCCTTTTCCTTCAGACCCAACTGATAATATGCCAAAGCAAGACAGGCGTTCTCAGAGGGGAACAAACCACGGGTGGAGTACTTTCTGGGACCCCAGTTGGAGGAGAAGGACATACGGCCGCCCTGACCTTGTGTCTTGACGCTCTCAATGTAGTTCTCTGTGTACTTCAGCATGGTGTATGCCCGGAAGTTATCTACAGCCTCGCAGTCGATTGCCAGGTATGTGGTATTCAGTTCGGGGGAGGGGTGGAGCATGCAGTTGCCCATAGTGTCCAGGGATTCTGCAATGACACCGCTTGCGGGGATCCACAGTTTTTCGTTGATGGCCTTGCGGATCTTTTCTGCCCGCTTAACAAACTTTTCGTCGGACAGACCCAACTTACGGGCGATCTTTGCCATGACCATATTATGCCGATAGTTATAGGCACTGGACTGGGCGCAGCCGGCACCGTTGTAAGAGTGTCCGTCGGATATCCAGGTATTTAGGAAGTTCTGATACAATCCATCGTTGTCGGGGTCAAAAATACGGTCTTCATAATCCAGCAGAGTGGACAGATCGTCAAAATACTTCCGGGGAACATCCAGATTGCCGCTCCACTCGAAGTGGTGCATCATCATATCGAAGCCGCATTCCTGCATGTTGTAGTAGGGCAGGGTGAGACCAAGATAGTAAGGCATATAGCCGTAAGTATTTTCGATGCAGTGGTAGGGAGAAGGACCGTCGCCTTCGCGGGGTTGTGTGCCGTCAAACCAAACCCGCTCTTCTCCTTCCGCTGTATGTACGATCTCGTCCAGATGGGCAATCATAGCAGCCTGCACCCGGTCATTCCAACCCAGTGCGGTGGGCGCATACCATGCTCTCCAACCCAGGAAAGGGGAGTGGTATGCGAAAGTGCCGTGATGGAAGGAGTTTCTGTGGTAGGATGCGTCCAGCGCGACCACAGTGGGGGCGATGGTCAGGTTCAGGGGATTCTCAGGGGTGTTCACATTGATGCAGGCGTGCTTGGCAATGATCTGTTGCTTGACATAGGACATAGGATCCTTCATAGCAAGCCACTTGTCCAAAGTTGCCTCGTCGCTATTATGAATGGCTACGAAGAAGCCGTCCAGTACAGTTCCCTGATTGATCACAGAGGAGATCTTTACAACCTGATCGTCTTCGTTTTCAGGAGTGCTGCCCAAGAACAGGCTGGGGCAGACGGTTTCCATAGCCTTTGCAGATCCTACGGCAAAGTCGGCAGGGAAACTGGTGCCGATCCACATAGTGGTCCCGTCGGTGTGCTTCACACAGGCACGGTTATTACCAATTTCCACGGTATTACCCTTGCAGTCGATTGCGCCAAAAAGACGACGGGGGCTGCCGGGACTTTCAAAGCGGCCGAAATACTCGGTCAGACCGCCAAAGCCTGCGGTGAAAACAACCCGCTGGTCGGTGGTGATCTTGTAATGCACCAGATAGCCGTCGTCAGGAAGTAGGGGATATACTTCCATCTTCACCATAACATCGGGGAAGTAATTGGTCATATCAGAGAGGGTGTACTCGATCCAGCCATCCTTTGTTTCAGAAATGACATCATTGGCTTCGTGGAACCATTTGGAACCGGTTTCTTTGCTGTCATTAGCGCCGTCTCTGCGATGACCGGGTGTCAGGGCGAGACCGCTGGTTAGTACGCCGCGCTTACCGAAGTCGCACCAGTCGTAGACGGTCCAGTCGGTTGCTGCACCCATAACCATGGGCAGATCGCCAGCAAAGGTGGAATATCTGGCTTCTTTATCGTCGTTTTGGTGAGAACCGTAGAGCAGTTTGTTAAACAACTCCAGGCTTCCGCTGATCGCATACCCGTCCTTGGTGGGGGTATAGTGGGTATTGGGATTCATATAGCCTCTCTCCTGTTCTGATTTTTCTTTGAAACAGGCTTTGTTTTTGCTAAGTTTTCAATGGTAAAAAGCACTCAAAAACCTAAGTTTCAATACGGTCTAAGCATAGCATACAGGGGGCAGAAATGTCAACAATTTCCAAGGAAAATCCATAGGTAATAATTGCCAAAAGACGGTACGGAATTTTGAGAATATTTACAAAAGAAACACCGATATTTTACATTCTGCATCCCCTTAAAATAAAAAGGCACCGCGTTTTCTGCGGTGCCTCTAAAACAATGATCAGACTACCAATCCAATGAGATTTTGATATCACCGGTGGAGGTATAAATCTCACATGTGCCACCGGTGGTAGTGTTGGGAGTATCCACCTTACCGGTGTCGGTGTGGGTGACAAATACCTTGCCGGTCAGAAAACTGCCGGTAACATCACCGGTGTCAGTTTTGATATAGATTTTGCCGGCATCGCAGCCGTCAAACTTGATATCACCGGTAGTTCTTTCAACAGATAAGAAATCTGTGGCAACTACATTCTTTAGAGATAAGTTGCCGGTGTTTCCTTCGGAGAAAATATTTTTGCAAGTTATATCGCTTAAGTTTGCCTTGCCTGTGGAAACGGTAATCTTAACATTCTCTTTGCAAGCAATATTTTCCGCGGTGATCCTACCTGTAGAGACTGAAAGATCCATGTTTTCTGCATTTGCATTTTTGACACAAATATCCCCCGTGCTGGCCTTAATATTTACTGATCCCGACGCATAAGCCAGGTTTGTTACATTGCCTGTGCTGGTTTGGATATCTATATTTTCAAACTTTAGGTCTACCGGAATTTCAACATCACCGGTGCTTTCCTGAACGGACAGGGTATAATACTGACCCTTGGACAAATATACGGTGATTTTGGGAGTGCCAAAAGAAATTCCGATGTATTCATACCATTTCCGTCCGTCAACCAGATTGACAGTCAGCGTATCATTTTCAATGGACACGGAATGCTTCCGGTTCTCCTGCTCATAGCAGAACACTCTGCATACATTGTCCGCAGAGGGCAAGAAGATAATGTCAGCGGTGTCGGTATTGATGGATATGTTACTGAAATTCTGGTCGGCTTCAAAGTCGGTGGTTTCGTATTTGACGGTGCTGAGCCGTGTAAAATCCCAGTTGCAGACCATCATAACACCTACAAACAGGAGCGCTCCGACGACCACAAGTACGGTTGCTGCAATCAGCCATACATTCATTGCAATACCTCCTTCTTCATAAAACGGTTTTTAATAATACAAAACATCTTCTTTGTAAGTACCGATGTACCTTTGGTTGCGGCTTTGCAGCCGTAGAATAGAAAAA
Organism: Faecousia sp.; assembly: GCA_045538595.1. Classification (GTDB taxonomy): domain Bacteria; phylum Bacillota; class Clostridia; order Oscillospirales; family Oscillospiraceae; genus Faecousia. The sequence continues at coordinate 11,095 of JAZSRS010000061.1, forward strand.
TGGCAAGCCCTCCGCAGAGAAACCCCGCAGCCATCATGAAAAGACCTGAAGTGCCGTTGCCGGTGCAAGCGAGATAGATGCCTGCTGCAATGCCGCTGAAAGAACATGCACCCAAGGAAACAAAGACCGCCCACAGGGAGATGATCACCGTCCACAGGGATACATAAAGGGAGATGAACACGGCAAATGCACTCACTAACAAGGAAATCCAGATAGGGGAACCAACGGCCAAAAGAACGATCTCCCATGCCTTAAACCGGCGCTGTTTTTTCAGCAGTTTATCCGTGGGAATGTTATTTACGATCTGCGCGGCGATTTCCTCAACAGATCCAACAGCCAAAACCGCTTCCTCTTCCGAAAGGCCCTCTTCCACCCGGTCTTCGATGATCTCACTATAAAAATTCAAATGTTCCTCTACAACATTCTTAGGTAAACCGGATAGCCTGTCGCTGAGAGACAGGAGAAATTGGAGTTTAGTCATCTGCACGATCCTCCTTGGTTACAAAATGGTATATGGACAGCATTTCTGTCCATTCGTTCTTAAAATCCTCGATCCGACGAAGCCCTTCCTCTGTGATGTGGTAATACTTTCGCAGTCTCCCGCCGTGTTCTGCGGTGCGTACGGTGAGCATATTTGCCGTTTCCAAGCGTTTTAGAATGGTATACAGGGTGGATTCGGAAAGTTCTATATAGGGTTTCATATCCTTAATGATCTTGTAGCCGTAGGAATCTTCATTTTTAATGGCCGCTAACACGCAAACATCCAGAAGTCCCCGTTTTAACTGGATATCCATAGCATACCTCCTTCTGTGTAATACATCATAACACGAAGTATTCGATATGTCAATAAAAACAATAAACTCTCATAATGCAAAAACAATCCCCTTGCCAGCAGGGGATTGTTAATGTAATGAAAGTTTTGCGGTATTCTATTGGATACCTTATTCCTTTCCCAACATCTTTGCGTATTGGTTGGAAAGAATCTTGGATAGGGAGCAAAAAACTATGGTTAGCGATATGCCGATTCCATTTAAATAAAACGAGGATCGAAGGATATGTGAAATTTCAAGAAAACCTCTGCCTGCAAACAGATCTACAAAATCTACTTCGTAATGTAATACTGCCCAGATGTAAGCAGATAGGGTAATGGCAAGGGTAGTAAGCAAAGAACAGTTAGAGAATATATTTCGGGTTTTGTAAATTTTAATAAAATACCAGTTTGCCAAGGAAAGCATAAATCCGGTTGCAGGAATCACAAGATTGGATGCCCAGAATCCATTCAAAAGGCCAGACGGAGTGCGTGCCTCCAATGCTACTCCCAGTGTAATCAATGCAAATGAAAAAAACAACAGGATCGACTGCAAAACCGATGCCTTCCATTCCTTAATCTTGTGGAATACCGCTGGAACGGGGCTTACAGAAACTACATCTGCCGGGGCATTCATTTCCTCCAGCATGAGGCGGCACTGGCGACATTCTTTTATGTGATCTTCTACCAATTTGCGGCTCTCTATACTGCAGCATCCGTCGATATACAACGGAATCAAATCTCTTACGATGTTACAATTCATATATTATTTCATTCCTTCCAATAGTTTTTGTTTAGCACGGTAAAATGTGACCCGTGCCCAACTTTCGCTTTTTCCAAAGATTGAACTAATATCCTTTAATGAAAAACCGCCAAATACCGAAAGCATAAATACTTCCTTATACGGCTCCTCTAATTCGTGTAAACAAGACAAAGCTTTTTGAGAAAGTTCCTTTTGAACAAAGGCATCTTCTATACTTTCATCGTTGCTTGCTGTTTCGAGATCATCGAGAGAATCTTTTTTCTTTTGCTCGTTATACCACGCAAAGTATGTATTCTTTGCAATTTGGCAAAGCCACACGGATGCTTTCTCTTTATTTCGAAGAGAAGCATAGTTCATATATGCACGAAAAAAGGTTTCTTGTGTCAACTCCTCAGATAGTGAAATATCCCGTGTCATTTTTATCAGATATTTGAAAATGAATGCTTGATTTTCGTTGAAAAATTTTTCGAATTCAGTCACATTTTCACCGCCCTTTCAACTATTAGATTGGAAAATCCGGAGAATGTTACAAAAATTATAACATATTTTTGTGATCGTGTAAAAAAACAAAACAACCGTCTCATACGAGACGGTTGTTGGCACCCCAGAGAGGACTCTAACCTCCGACCTTCCGCTTAGGAGAAACGATTATCCCGTTTTTCTAATATTAATCGTTCCAAACAGTATCAGATAGTACAAATTCCGGGTGAAATTTCAAACTTTTTAATCCAGGTCGTGTTAGCAAATATCAGCCGTTTCATATAGTCCAAAA
>JAZSRS010000081.1:0-7649 GCA_045538595.1 Faecousia sp.
CATGGCTACGATCCGACTTTCATCAGTCGGCGGATCTCCGCAACCACCTGACAACGCAGAATGATATTCTGCTTGACAGCGGGATTCCGCAGGTCCAGATAGCGGTACTTCAGTCTTACATTTTCGTCTGCGTCCCGGCTCTTGTTGATCTCAAAAGGCAGGCTGTTGTGGATACATTTGCCAAGTACCTTGATCTCGGTAGGCACAACTTCGATCTCACCGGTGGCCTGCTTGGGATTCTTGCTCTCCCGCTCCCGGACCACGCCGGTTACGGAAATGGTGGTCTCCTTGTTCAGACCCTTGATAGCCTTCATCATATCCTCGGTCTCGATCACCACCTGGGTGGTGCCGTAAAAGTCCCGAAGCACGACAAATGCGAAATTAGCGCCCACTTCCCGGACATTTTCCATCCAGCCGACAATGGTAACATTTTTGCCGGCATCGCCAAGGCGCAATTCTCCGCAGGTATGGGTTCTCGATTGCATCATATACAAAATCCCCTTACTGGTTAATTTTATCGATTTATTTTCTCATAAAACGGGCCAAATGTCAATCCGTCTGTTGCATTTCCCCGGAAAAATGGCAGCACAGCCACTCCCCTCTTCCGCATTTTCCACAAATTCCAATGTGGGAAGACTTTTTTTATGTCAATTTCATAAAAAGTATATTTTTTTACATTTTTTTCATTGATTTTACCGTACTTTTATCATACAATAGTTTGGCAATCTAAAAAAGATGTCCCGAGGTGAAACAAATGCTGAACATCGTGCTGGTAGAGCCGGAAATTCCCCAAAACTGCGGCAACATCGCCCGCACCTGCGCTGCCACCGGCTGTAATCTGCATTTGATCCGCCCACTGGGATTTGACATCTCGGAAAAGGCTGTCAAACGGGCCGGTCTGGACTACTGGAATTTGGTCAAGGTGCAGGACTACGCCAATATGGAAGAGTTCTTCCAAAAGAATGATGTCCGGCAAATGTGGTGTTTATCCACCAAGGCCCCCAAATGTTACACAGAAGCAGACTATCAGGAGGATTGCTACTTATTTTTCGGCAAAGAAACCAAGGGTCTGCCAGAGGATTTTCTGGACGCTCACTATGACAGTTGTGTGCGGATCCCTATGCGGGAAGAAGCCCGCAGTCTGAACTTAAGCAACGCGGTGGCCATCACCGTATTTGAAGCCTTGCGGCAACTGGAATTCCCCCACCTGCAGGACTTCGGAAAAATGCGTAAATAACCTAAACATGGAGGAAATAACTATGAACTACAACAAGAAGTCTATCGAAGATATTGAAGTAGCCGGCAAGCGGGTTCTGTGCCGCTGCGACTTCAATGTTCCCACCAAAGAAGGCCGTATCACTTCCGACAAGCGGATCGTGGCTGCTCTGCCCACCATCGAATATCTGGTTAACAAGGGCGCTAAGGTAATCCTGTGCTCCCATATGGGTAAGCCTAAGGGCGAGTGGAAGCCCGAATTGAGCCTGAAGGTGGTTGCTGACCGCCTCAGCGAACTGCTGGGCAAAGAAGTCATTATGGCCGCCGATGTGGCCGGTGAGGACGCCAAGGCTAAGGCCGCCGCTTTGAAAGACGGCGATGTGATGCTGCTGGAGAACACCCGTTACATGAAGGGTGAGACCAAGAACGACCCTGAACTGAGCAAGGATCTGGCCTCTATGGCTGACATTTTTGTCAACGACGCTTTCGGTACTGCCCACCGCGCCCACTCCTCCACCGCCGGTGTTGCTGACTATCTGCCTGCCGTTTCCGGCTATCTGGTGCAGAAGGAAGTTTCCATTATGGGTAAGGCTCTGGCCAATCCCGAGCGTCCCTTCGTTGCTATTTTGGGCGGCGCTAAGGTTTCCGACAAACTGAATGTGATCAACAATCTGCTGGAGAAGGTGGACACTCTGATCATCGGCGGCGGTATGGCTTACACCTTCCTGGCTGCTCAGGGTTACACCGTTGGCAAGTCCTTGGTGGACAACGAGAAGTTGGACTACTGCAAGGAAATGATGGCTAAGGCAGAAAGCAAGGGCGTAAAACTGCTGCTGCCTGTGGACACTGCTATCTCCCCCGCTTTCCCTTCCCCCATTGACGCCCAGATTGCTGTGGACTATGTGGACTGCACCGCGATCCCCGCTGACCAGATGGGTCTGGACATCGGCCCCAAGGCTTGCGCTGAATTCGCTGCTGCCGCCAAGGCCGCTAAGACTGTGGTTTGGAACGGTCCTATGGGCGTATTCGAAAATCCCGTTCTCAACAAGGGTACTATCGCTGTTGCCCAGGCACTGGCTGATTCCGACGCCGTGACCATCGTGGGCGGTGGCGACTCTGCCGCTGCTTGCGAGCAGTTGGGCTTTGCAGGTTCCATCACCCACATTTCCACCGGCGGCGGCGCTTCCCTGGAATTCCTGGAAGGCCTAGAGTTACCCGGCATCGCTTGCCTGGAAGACAAATAATTGTGGACATAAATTAAGGAGATAAGAGAAAATGAACAGAAAGTATCGTAAGACCGTCATCGCCGGCAACTGGAAAATGAACAAGACCCCCTCCCAGACCAAGGAGTTTATGACCGCTCTGAAGGCTATTATGCCCAAGGGCCGTTGGTGTGATGTTGCCCTGTGCGTTCCCGCCATTTGCATTCCTGCCGCTGTCCGCGCTATGCGCGAGACCCGTGTAGGCATCGGTGCTGAGAACTGCCATTTCGAGGCTAAGGGCGCATTCACCGGTGAATTGGCCACCGATATGCTGGTAGATGCCGGCTGTAAGTATGTCATCATTGGCCACTCCGAGCGCCGTGAGATGTTCGGTGAGACCGACGCCACCGTCAACGCCAAGGTGCTGGCCGCTCTGGAAGCCGGTCTGACCCCCATTATGTGCTGCGGTGAAACTCTGGAACAGCGTCAGAATGGCGTTACCGAAGAGCACATCGCTATGCAGATCAAGTTGGGTCTGAAAGACGTTCCCGAAGACAAGATCCGCAAGGTCATCATCGCCTACGAGCCCATCTGGGCCATCGGCACCGGCCTGACCGCCACCCCTGAGCAGGCGCAGGAAGTTTGCGAAAATATTCGCGCAGTGGTCCGCAAACTGTACTCTTCCAAGAACGCTCGCGCTATCTCTATTCTGTACGGCGGCAGCATGAACGAAAAGAATGCCTACGAACTGTTGGCACAGCCTGACATCGACGGCGGTCTGATCGGCGGCGCTTCTCTGGTTCCCGAGAAGTTCGTGCAGATCATTGAGGCTGCTAACCAGCCCACCGTTTAATCACAAACCGAGCCATTGGGCAGTTGCTTGACGCAACTGCCCAATCAACATTTTTCGCTTATGGAATTAAAAATTGAGAATTAAAAGTTGAAAATGATTGTATTTTCTAAAAAAATAGATTAAAATAGTCCGCAAAGCGGACACCTTAATTTTCAATTTTTCATTTTCAATTTTTAATTGATTTCTATCCGAGGGGGGCGTAACTGTGAACACATTATATCTATCTGCAAAAGACGCAACTACGCCTTTTGCAGCAGCAGAAATCATTAAAAGCGGTGAATTGGTGGCCATTCCCACAGAGACGGTATACGGTTTGGGTGCTGATGGGCTGAATCCGGAGGCCGTAGCCAAGATCTTTGTGGCCAAGGGTCGTCCCCAGGACAATCCGCTGATTCTCCATGTGGCGGATGCTGCTGATATGGAGAAATTCTGCCATAGTATTCCCAAATCAGCATACCTTTTGGCAGAAAAGTTCTGGCCCGGTCCTTTGACCCTTGTTTTGCCTGCTAAAGCCTGCGTGCCGCCGGAAACCCGGGCGGGTCTCCCCACTGTTGCGGTACGATGTCCCGACAATCCGGTTACCCGGGAGATCATTCGTCAGGCCGGTGTGCCGGTGGCTGCTCCTTCTGCAAACATCTCCGGCAAACCCTCCACCACTACCGCAGATCATGTACTTCACGATCACGACGGAAAAATTGCCGCCGTGGTAGACGGCGGCCCTTGCCGGGTAGGCGTGGAATCCACCATCGTAGACCTGACGGAAGACCGTCCCCGGCTATTGCGGCCCGGTGGCATTACCCCGGAGCAGTTAATTGATGTTTTAGGTGATCTGGTGATCGACAAGGCCGTGGTTGCACAGATCGACAAGGACGCGGTGGTAAAAGCCCCCGGTATGAAGTACAAGCACTACGCCCCCCAGGCAGAGGTGGTGATCGTAGCCGGCAGCCGGGAGAAAGCAGCCGCCTATATCCAATCCCACTTTGCCCCCAATGATCGGGTGCTGTGTTTTGAAGAAGAACTGCCTCTCTATGTCGGGTGTAGACCCTTGGCCTATGGCCGGGAGGCGGATGTTCAAACCCTGTCCGCAGGATTGTTTGCGGCTCTGCGGGAGTTGGATATCCCCGGCATCGGCAGGGTCTATGCCCGGTGTCCTGAAGGGGGCGGTGTGGCTTATGCGGTGCAGAATCGGCTGAAAAAAGCCGCCGCGTTTCGCATTATAGACGCGGAGGTGGAAGTATGATCATTGGCATTACCGGCGGCACAGGCTGCGGAAAAACCACCGCCCTGCAGGCCATTCGGGACTTAGGCGGCATAATTATCGACTGCGACAAGGTGTATCACGATCTGCTTGCCTCGGATAATGATTTACTAAACGCCATTAACCACCGGTTTCCCGGCACAGTGGCCGGTGGTCTTTTGGACCGGAAGAAATTGGCAGGCATTGTATTTTCTGACCCCGGAGAACTGGTTGCTTTGAATGCCATCACCCACACCGCGGTACGGGAAAAGGTACTTTCCCTTTTGACGCCCCGTCCCGCCCTTGCCGCCATCGACGCCATCGAACTGTTTGACGGCGGACTGGCCTCCCTGTGCGATGCCACCGTTGCGGTGGTGGCCCAGGAAGAAGACCGGGTGCTGCGGCTAACCCAACGGGACGGCATTTCCCGGGAGCAAGCCCTTATGCGTATCCGTGCCCAAAAGCCGGAAAGTTATTTCCGGGAGAAATGCAACTATATTCTAGAAAATTTTTACACACAAGAAGATTTTTATGAGAAATGTCTTGTGTTTTTTCGCGATAGGTTTATAATAAAAGAAATCCAATAAAGGAGAAAATGCTATGGAAGAACTGAGAAACCGTCTGCTGAGCAACCCCAAGAATGGTTATGCCAGCCTGTCTGCCCAGCAAAGAACGGAAATGGAAGATTACTGCAAGCGCTACGCCGCATTCCTGGACGCCTGCAAAACCGAGCGGGAAGCCACCGCTTGGGCCGCAAAGACCGCTGAAGCCAACGGCTTCAAGGCTATGGTTCCCGGTATGGATATCAATCCCGGTGATAAAGTATACTTCAACAACCGGGGCAAGAGCATTATTCTTGCCGTGATCGGCAGCGAGCGTCTGGACAAGGGCGCAAACATCTGCGCTGCCCACGTGGACTCCCCCCGTATGGACATCAAGCCCATTCCTCTGTATGAGGACTCTGAGATCGCCTACCTGAAGACCCATTACTACGGCGGCATCAAGAAGTATCAGTGGGCCACCATCGCTTTGGCGCTCCACGGCGTGGTATATCGCAAGGACGGTAGCGTGGTTACCGTTTCCATCGGCGAAGACGATTCTGACCCCGTTCTGTATGTTTCCGACCTGCTCCCCCACTTGGCTGCCGACCAGATGCAGAAAACTGCCGCCAAGGCCATTGAAGCCGAGCAGATGAATGTGATCATGGGCAGCGAGCCGCTTACCGGCGAAGGCGCTGATCTGGTAAAACTCCACATTATGAAACTGCTGAATGAGAAGTACGGCATCATTGAAGAGGACTTCCTCTCTGCTGAACTGACCATGGTGCCTGCCGGCAAGTGCCGTGAGGTGGGTCTGGACAGAAGTCTGCTGGGCGCTTACGGCCACGATGACCGGGTCTGCGCATACGCAGAGATCGAGCCCCTGCTGACTATGGGTACTCCCAAGCATACCGCTGTATGCATTCTGGCAGACAAGGAAGAGATCGGCTCTGTAGGCGTTTCCGGTATGCTGAGCCAGGCTTTTGAATACTTTATGGAAATGCTGTGCGACGCACAGGGCGTGAAACTGACCCAGTGCTTTGCCAATTCCTTCTGTCTGTCCGCAGACGTGACCAACGCCTTCGATCCCAACTTCCCTGAGGTCTCCGACCGTCGGAACAACGCCAAGGTCAACTACGGCGTGGCCATTATGAAGTACACCGGTTCCCGTGGCAAGGGTGGCTCTTCCGATGCCGCTGCCGAGGCTATGGGCCATGTGCGTACCACGCTGGATAATGCCGGTGTTATGTGGCAGATCGGCACTTTGGGTAAAGTCGACCAGGGTGGCGGCGGCACTGTGGCTGCTTATATGGCCAACCGGAACATCGTTACCGTGGATGCCGGCGTGCCTGTGATCAGCATGCACGCGCCTATGGAAGTGGTCAGCAAACTGGACTGCTATATGACCATGCTGGCTTGCAAGGCTATTTACGAGGCATAAAAATTTGAATAGATAAAGCAAGGGTGTGTTGGAAGCACACCCTTGCTTTATGAAATAAAGAGGTGTTTTGCTTTGTCTATGCTTCTGAAACCTGCCGCGTTTTTATTTTTGATCGCCTTTGGATACCTTCTCAAGCGAAAAGGGTTCTTCGGTCCGGAGGATTATCGTGTTCCTATGAAAATTATCTTGAACCTCACTTTACCCTGTGCGGTTTTGGTGAGTTTTGCCTCCTACACCATTGATTCTTCCCTTCTGATCGTGATCCTGCTGGGTCTTGGCATGAACATTTTGATGCTGGGCGTGGGATATCTCATCAGCCGGAAATATCCCCGACCCATCCGGGCGGTATGGCTCAACTGTATACCCAGTTACAATGTAGGCATCTTTGCGTTGCCTTTTTTGCAGAGCGGAATGCCGCCCATCTGTTTGGTGGTTGCCTGTCTGTTTGACATCGGTAACGCTATGATGTGCAACGGCACTACTTACGCCCTCTCCACAAATATTATGGACGGCTCCGGTAGCCTGAACCTAAAGTCTATCGGCAAGAATCTTATACACTCTGTGTCATTTGTGGCCTATGTGGTCTTTTTGGTCATTACCCTGTGCCGCATTCCCATTCCGGAAGCCTTGGTAACCTTTGCCACACCGATGGCCAACGCCAACGTGTGCCTGGCTATGCTGATGGTGGGTATGATGCTGGATCTGCACATTGAAAAAACAATGCTCAAAGATGTCCTGCGGATCATCGGCGTGCGGTTTGCCGCTGCGGTGGTCTCTGCCCTGTGCTTCTATTTCCTGCTGCCCCTGCCCTTAGCGGTGCGGCAGACTTTGGTGATCGTGTCCTTCTGCCCCATCAGTATGGTTACCACCGCCCTTACTGTTAAAGCCGGGGGCAATCCTGCTATGGTGGCCTGCGCCAACTCTCTGTCTAACTTTGTTTTTATCCCCTGTGTTCTGATCTTTATGGTGATTTTTGGCGGGCTGTAAAACTGCATATGCAAAAGCGGGTGCTTGCAGCACCCGCTTCAGACCGTCGAGAAACCCCTGCTTTGCGTTATGCAAGGCAGGGGTTTGGTATGTATTGGGGAAAAATAAAGAAAATAATGCACGAAATCAAAGAATTGTGCATATCCTTCCATCTCCATTTTGCAAGTTTTTTCAG
>JAZSRS010000082.1:0-29855 GCA_045538595.1 Faecousia sp.
TGACAAGAAGGAAATTGAAAGAGGCCAGGTTCTCTGCAAGCCCGGCTCCATCAAGCCTCTGACCAAGTTCGCTGGCCAGGTTTACGTCCTGTCCAAGGAGGAAGGCGGCCGTCATACTCCTTTCTTCAACAACTATCGTCCCCAGTTCTACTTCCGTACCACCGACGTTACCGGCATCATCAGCCTGCCCGAAGGCGTTGAGATGTGTATGCCTGGCGACAACGTTGTTATGAACGTTGAACTGATCACCCCCATCGCTATCGAGAAGGGCCTGCGTTTCGCTATCCGTGAAGGCGGCCGTACCGTTGGTTCCGGCGTTGTTACCGAGATCTACGAATAACTCTTGATTCCTAGATGAATTGAATCCCCCGATCTTCGGATCGGGGGATTTTTTGCTGGACTGAAAGGCCGTTTTGTAGTATACTCTATACAAGTGGCTTTTAAGGAGTGTGATTCGTTTGAGGGAACTTCGTTCCAAGATTCTGGAGGCGCTGGTCTCTGCATTGCCCATCACACTGATTGTATATTTGATCTCCTTGCTTCCTTGGTTTAACTTTTCTTCTACGGAACTGATTTCGTTTACAATTGGTGCGGTGCTGCTGGTTTTGGGCATCGGCCTGTTCAATATGGGCGCCGATCTTGCCATGACCCCTATGGGTACTCATATGGGCGCCGGCCTTTCCCGGCAACGTAGCCTGAAACTGCTACTGATCGTATGCTTCGTAATGGGATTGCTCATTACCGTGGCAGAGCCGGACTTGCAAGTCCTGGCCAAGCAGGTCAGTTCCGTGCTGAACGGAACAATGCTGATCGTAACTGTTGGCGTAGGCGTCGGTCTGTTTCTAATCGTGGCCATTCTCCGAATTGTGTTCCGGCGTCGGCTGGCGACCATCCTGATGCTTTTCTATATGCTTCTGTTTGCTTTGGCGCTGCTGCTGGCCATCAATGATAACCTGGCGCTGATGCCTATGGCATTTGATTCCGGCGGTGTAACCACCGGCCCAATCACTGTGCCCTTTATTATGGCCCTTTGCGTGGGTATTTCCGGTGTGTTGGGCGACCGGCACTCTCAGGAAAACAGTTTCGGTATGGTTGCCCTTTGTTCGGTAGGCCCTATCTTGGCAGTGCTGCTGCTGGGTGTATTCTCCACATCGGATCTCAGTTATTCCGTACCTGATTTCAGCGTGAGCGACAATATTGCCGGCGCATTTTTACATACGGCAGCCCATACCTGTAAGGAAGTGGGGCTGGCGCTGGGAATGATCGTGGTGTTCTTCCTTGCTTGTCAGATATTTGTCCTGAAATTACCGAAACGGCAACTGGTCCGTATCGGAATGGGTGTCATTTTGACTTACCTGGGCCTAGTGCTGTTCCTCACCGGCGTGAATGTGGGTTTTATGCCTATCGGTTACAAACTGGGTGTAGCGCTGGCTGATATGAACAGATACCTTGTGATCGGCTTGGGACTTATCATGGGTGTACTGGTTGTCTTGGCCGAACCTGCTATTCATGTGCTGAACAGTCAGGTGGAAGAGGTCACCAGCGGCTATGTTACCAAACGGTCTATGCTGGTTGGTTTGTGTATCGGCGTGGGCGGCGCGATTGCTCTTTCTATGGTGCGAATCGTCTGCGATTTCTCTTTGGCCTACTATATTGTCCCCGGTTACTTTATCTCCTTGGGACTTTCCCTATTTGTACCCCCTGTGTATACCGCCATTGCCTTTGACTCCGGCGGCGTGGCCAGCGGTCCTATGACCTCCGGATTTATTCTGCCCTTTGCCATTGGTGTCTGTATGGGTATTCAGGGTGAAAGCGCTGTTTTGCGGGATGCATTTGGCGTGGTGGCGCTGGTGGCAATGGCCCCCCTGATCACCATCCAACTGCTGGGATTCCGTGCGGTAATCCATAACCACATTCAGGAGAAACGGGCGATGAAGCGGATCTTGGATGCAGATGATCAGCAGATTATCAATTTTATATAGGGAGGTACAGATATGGCAAATACTGTCAATGAATCGGCAATTAAGAAACTGAAACTGTTATTTACCGTAGTGGACCGTCCCAAGGCAGAATTCTACTTAGATGTTCTCAGCCAGTTCGATGCCAATCTTCAGTTGGTGACTGCAGGAAAGGGGACTGCCACTTCCGAACTGGTGGATATGCTGGGATTGAATATCCACAAGGCCGTGATCGTCAGCGTCGTCCGGGAGGATGTGGTGGACGATATTATGAAATGCTTAGATGAGAAATTCACCACCATCCGAAACGGCAAAGGTATTAGTTTTGCTGTTCCGCTTTCCAGTATGATCGGCGTGAATATGTACCGTTTCTTAAGCAATAACCTGTAAGAGAGGAGGATTTTCTGTGAAAACTGATAATTATGAAGTGATTTTTGTGATCGTAAATTCCGGCTTTGGGGAAGAGGCCATGGATGTGGCCCGGGAGCAGGGTGTCCGTGGCGGCACGATCATCAATGCTCGCGGTGTGGCCAGGGAAAAGGAAGCAACCTTTTTCGGCATCACAGTCCATGCAGAGAAGGAAATTCTCATGATGGTCGTGGATAAAAATATCCGAGACAATGTACTCAATGCTCTATACACCCGTATGGGTATGGACAAAAAGGCGCAGGGAATCGCATTCTCTCTGCCAGTATCCGATGCAGCGGGTCTTGTGAAGATCCCTGAGGTAACAGAATAGTAAAGAAAAGGCGGTGCTGATGCACCGCCTTTTGTGCTATATCCTTAGGCTGCAGGTTTTACATAAGCCTGCAGTGCGATATTGCCGCTGGTGTAGGATACCGCATCACCGGCATTGTACACATTGGTACCGTCTGTGTAGAGGATCTGCATGCCTGCGGGAGCATCCGGCAGGGTAATAGGTCCATTGCCCTCGGCATAAAGCACCTTGTCAAATCCGAATTGTTCACAGGAGACGGTTGCAGTCCAACCTGATCGGGCGTGTGCCAAAACAGTTACCGGCATGTAGAAAGTGCCTTTATCAGGCGTTTCTTGAGAGTCTATCACATAGACGGACATTGGCTGTTGATTGCCGATTTTGGGAATGTCCTGCTTTTGACCGTTCAAAGTGTAACTGTGGGAGTTTCTCTCAACCGACAGAGAACCGCTGGTGTAGGTTGCCGGATAGAAATCACCGAAGGAATTGGAATAGGGCTCAGAAAGAGAGACAATAGTGCCAGCCGAGTAAGGCGCTTTGTTAAACAAGATCTGGGTGGCGTCCTCCAAGGAACCTAAATTCAGTGTTTTGACCAGAGCCGGTGCAATCTTGGTGTTTTCAATCACATAGTCCTTATTCAGGGCAGAGGAGGCGTACCATGTGAAACTGCCGCTTTCGTTGGGAACATAGTATTCATTACTGCCGGTGCGTACATTACCCGCAACGGTGGGCAATGTGAGGTTGGTTAAAACTTCCTGCCGAATTCCTTCCGGCGCATATAGGGAAATGGGAACGGCCATGTCGGTGTGTCCGTTCAGCAGTTGCATATTGCTGGTATGACCGCCTGCGGCGTCCAGAATAAACTTCAATTCTTCAAAACTCAGCATATTGTGGAGTTCCTCGCCGCCAATGCTGCCTGTAATAATGCCGTCAATCAGCATATCTTCGCAGGACTCAATGCCGGAAAATCCGCCGGAGTCGTGGTCGGGAACGGCAATGACAATGGTGTCGCCTCGCTTGGCGGCCCAGTTCACACAGTAGCCGAATGCCTCGTCAAATGCAAGGTACTCACCGATGGCAGGCCGCAGATTGCCGCCCTCAGCGGCGTTATCCAATGCACCGCCTTCAATCATCAGGAAGAACCCTTCAGGGTCGTCGATGTTGTCTCCCAGCACCTGCAATGCTGCCTTGGTCATATCCAAGAGGGAGGGCTGCTCAGAGGACTGGGCAGCATCCACATCGTAGGAAATGTGATCTGTGGTGTTGTCGTAATCAAAATCTTTCAGTTCTTTCAGAGTGTTATCCACGCCTAAGATCGGCGCCCAAAGTTTGGTTGCGGTCTTTGCCTGAGCCAGCAGTTGAGTCTTGTTTCTGGCTACGGCATAACCCATTTTGGAAGCGGAAAGATCCGGATGCGTGGATTCATCAATACCCTTCAGATCGCCATACTCCGTACCCTCACCGATCACCACATCGATTCCGCTAAGCAAGGCTTGCATACTGTTGTCGATGTTCTCTTTTCTGTCAATGGAGTGTGCGGTAAAGAAAGCCAGAGGGGTGGCGTCCACATAGGACTTGTTGGTTACAAGGCCGGTAGACATTCCGTTCATACGGGCCAGTTCCGGCAGAGATGCCCGGGGAACCCCGTCAGAGGTGACGCCTGCGTAACTGTAACTGGTCTTGTAGCCTGAGGACAAAGCCGTGCCGGCCGCAGAGGAGTCGGTGATGTAACTCTTATAATCGTCAGCATCGCCGTGAGGGGTTACCAGCAAGGTATTTGCAGAACCCACCAGCAGGGAATCCAGGTACAGTCCTTTGGCGGAGGCAATGCCGATATCCGCCAGCAGATCGGTGGTTACTTCCGTTTTTGCTCCGGAGAGTTTGTTTACACCTCTGTCCAGCATCTCTTCTTTTACCTTGCCGGCAAGAGTGAAGTTGTCATATCCGCCGCCATCAGCAATCATATAAATGATATTCTTGACGGGAGATGTCTGAACGGGAGCGGCAGTAATTTGCCCCACAACACCCTTGGCGATCTGCACGCCATCCTTGTTGTACGCGGCAGGGAAGACGGGGGATTCCACATTGCCCTCTATGCAGAAACTGATGTGATAGGTCTTGCCGTCTGCAACGGCTTCCAAGGCGTAATTGCAGGCCTTGTCTCCCACATAAGGCACACCCCGGAACTGGGCAACGGCAGGCAGGATCGTCTCGCCCGCCCCTTCAAAGGTGTGGGCAGTTACCGTCTTAGCAGCATATAACTGCTTGTTGACGACGGCAAAGTATGTACCCTCGGAATAAACGACCAGTCCTTCAGCATCAGCATTTTCTGCTAAATATGCCTGCAAGACCTCTTGACAATTCTCCAAAACCGAAGTGGAAATACTGGGCTCGGTATTGGCAGGCTTCTTGTTGCCGCAAGCGGTAAACAGCATTGCCACAAGGACAAAAACGGCTATGCAGCGGGTCAGAAATAATTTCTTTTTCATAGGGATATCCTACCTTTCTTGGAAAGTACTTTTATTATAGCACCCCGCGTTGAAAAATGAAACAAAAAAATAAAACGTGCCGATAAATTTTATCGGCACGCGTGTTATTTTGCTGCGATCGGGTCTGTAAGCCGGGTTCTGTCTTGACAGCCATCTATCTAGTTCCGCAATTGCTCACGGAATCAAGCCGCCTCCTTGGAACGGTCGGGCAAACCGTATGTTCCTCCACGGCGTTGCTCCGGATAGAGTTTACATCGTAAAACCTATGTCTCCATAGGCCGGGTGGGCTCTTACCCCACCTTTTCACCCTTGCTGCGACACTGCGTGTCACAGCGGTATATCTCTGTTGCACTTGTCCTGGGGTTACCCCCGGCGGGCGTTACCCGTTATCCTTGCCCTGTGGAGCCCGGACTTTCCTCACCTGCAGCCTTTCGGCTTGCAGCCGCGGCTGTCCGACCCGGTCGCTGAAATATTGTAACCCAAAGTTGCCGGAATGTCAAATATGTTGCAAATTTCCGAAAGAACGGCTATACTATATCACAAAGAAACCATACCGAACGGAGGGACAGCCGTGGCAAGCATATTGAAGGATTATTTTACTTCCCTGCGAGGAAAAAATATCGTTGTAATGGGTCTTGGTGTCAGTAACAGACCCTTGGTGCGGCTGCTTTTGCAGTACGGTTGCTGCGTGGTCGGCTGCGACAAAACGCCCTATGATAAACTGGACGAAGAAGTCCTGCTTTTGGAAAAAGCCGGTTGTAAATTGCAGGTGGGGGATACCTATCTGGAAAATTTGACCGGAGATGTGGTGTTCCGCACTCCCGGTATGCACCCGGATAATCCGGCTCTGAATGCCCTGCGTGAAACAGGTGCGGAAATTACCAGTGAGATGGAAGTGTTCTTTGAACTGTGTCCCTGTACAGTTTTGGCAGTGACCGGCTCTGACGGCAAGACCACTACCACCACTTTGATTGCCGAAATGCTCCACACCGCCGGTAAAACCGTGTGGCTGGGCGGAAACATTGGTACACCGCTGCTGCCATTGGCAGACCAAATGCAGCCTGCGGATTTCGCCGTGGTGGAACTCAGTTCTTTCCAACTAATGGATATGCGCCGCAGCGCCCATGTGGCGGTGGTGACCAATCTGGCGCCCAACCATTTGGATGTCCACAAGGATATGGACGAATATGTGGAGGCAAAGAAAAATGTATTCCGCTTCCAAGGCGCTGAAGATACACTGGTGCTGAATCTGGACAATGCCATTACTGCCGTCTTCCAAGGCAACGGCAAGACCTGCTTTTTCTCCCGTCAGAATGCTACTCAGGAGGGGGTATCTCTCCATGGCAATATGATCTGCCGGGACGGCGTGCCCGTGCTGGACACCCGGGAGATCCTCATTCCCGGCGTGCATAATATTGAAAATTATATGGCCGCCATTGCGGCGGTGGAAGGCTTTGTGGATGACGAAACGATTCGTAAGGTGGCCCGGGAATTTGGCGGTGTGGAACACCGAATCGAACTGGTGCGGATCAAAGATGGTGTACGGTTCTATAATGATTCCATCGCATCCTCTCCCAGCCGTACCATAGCAGGCCTGCGGAGTTTTGATGAAAAAGTGCTGCTGATTGCCGGCGGCTATGATAAGCACATTCCCTACGATGTATTGGGGCCGGAGATCTGCAAGTCAGTGAAAAGATTGTACCTCAACGGCGATACCGCCGACCAGATCCGCCGGGCAGTGGGAAATGCACCAAACTACACCCCGGGCAACCCGGAGATCATAGATTGCGGTGATTTTACTGCGGCAGTAAAAGCCGCGGCAGCAGATGCTATGCCCGGAGATGTGGTGCTGATGAGTCCTGCTTCGGCTGCCTTTGACCAATTTAAGAATTTTATGGTCAGGGGAGAATACTTTAAGAAACTGATTAAGGAGTTGTAATATGAACATTTCCGCTATTGCCAACGGAATCCGAAAAATATTACCTCTGCAGTACTGCGGCGCGGTGATCGTGGCGGCAGGAACGGCTTCCCGTATGGGCGGCATCGACAAGGTCTTGGCAGATTTGAAAGGCGAGCCTATGATCGTCCGGACAGTCCGTGCCTTTGATACCTGCGATGCTATTAAGGAAATCGTAGTGGTTACCCGGGAGGACCTGATCGAAGAAATCACCCGCCTATGCTCGGATTATCCTAAGGTAAAAGCCGTTGTTGCCGGGGGCGCAGACCGTCCCCAGTCGGTGAGAAACGGCCTGAACGCCCTGTCTAAAAAGGTAAAACTGGCAGCCATTCAGGACGGTGCAAGACCGCTGATCACCGGCCAGGTGATCGACAGAACGGTCCGGGCAGCCCATACCTATAAGGCCGCAGCACCCGGCATTCCCGTAAAGGATACAGTGAAGATCGTGCAGCGGGGTGTGGTCAGTACCACCCCGGACAGAGAGCAACTTCGGGCCATTCAGACGCCGCAGGTGTTTGACATTGACCTGTTGAAAGTTGCGTTGGAGAAGGCAAAGAAGGACAATGCCACCATCACAGACGATTGCTCTGCGGTGGAGCGCATAGGAATGTCTGTGAAAATCGTGGAAGGGGACGAGCGGAATATCAAAATCACCACCCCTATGGACTTAAAAATCGCGGCATTACTACTGGAGGAAATGCAATGAGAATCGGACACGGATACGATGTGCACCGGCTGGTGGAAGGCCGGGATCTCATACTGGGCGGCGTAAAAATACCTTATGAAAAGGGTTTACTCGGCCACTCCGATGCAGATGTGCTGCTCCACGCAGTTTCCGATGCCCTGCTGGGCGCAGCGGGTCTTGGGGATATTGGCAGAGACTTTCCTGATACAGACCCTGCCTATAAGGACGCAGATTCCCTGAAATTGCTGGCAGTGGTGGCGGAGAAGATCAGCATTGCCGGTTACCGGGTGGAGAATGTGGATGTGACGATGATCGCCCAAAAGCCGAAACTGAAGGATCACATTCCCCAAATGCAACAAAACATTGCTATCTCCCTTGGGGTGGAGACCGCACAGGTAAATATCAAGGCCACCACCGAAGAACACTTGGGTTTTACCGGTGACGGCAGCGGTATGTCTTGCCACGCGGTGTGCCTGTTGGAGCGCCGCTGATCAATCTAAAATACAACACAAAACAACCCTCCTGCACATAAATTGTGTCAGGAGGGTTTCGCTATGAAAAAATGTATGTTTACCTTCCGATCGGTCACTCCCGCCCAACGGGCAGAGGAGGTTTTGCGCCGCTCGGGAGTGGATTGTACCCTGCAGAGGACTCCCAAATGGATGGAAGAAAAAGGTTGCGGCTATAGCCTGCGGCTGGATTGCGGAGAGATTTTGGCGGCGTCGGCGCTACTGCGACAGGCGGGTATTTCTTTTCGGAAAGCCTATGCCATTGGGGATAACGGTTCGCCGGAGGAACTGCGGTTATGACTTACTTGGATAACGGTGCCACATCTTTTCACAAACCGGAGAGCGTGTACCGGGCAGTACGCTGCGCAATGGAAAACTGCGCCAATCCCGGTCGTGGCGGCTATACTGCCGCCATGACTGCGGCCAAAACGGTACTGCGATGCCGGGAGTGTGCCGCAGAACTGTTTCAGTGTCAACCGGAGCAGGTGATTATGACGGCAAATTGCACCCACGGCCTGAATATTGCCATCAATACCTTGGTAAAACCGGGGAGCAGGGTAGTGATCTCCGGTTTTGAACACAACGCAGTGACCAGACCCTTGTATGCCCGGCAGGCCAAAGTCAGGGTAGCCGGGAGAAAATTATTCGACTGGACGGATACTTTGGAGCAGTTTGAAGGCGCTCTGCGGAAAGGTGCAGACGCAGCAGTGTTTACTCACGCATCCAATGTTTTTGGTTATATTCTGCCGATCCATGAGATCAGCGGCCTGTGCAGACAATACGGTGTGCCATTTATTATAGATGCAGCCCAGTCTGCCGGGTCGCTGCCTGTTTCTATGGAAGCGCTGGGCGCAGACTTTATCGCAATGCCGGGACACAAAGGTCTGCTGGGTCCTCAGGGAACCGGTTTGTTGCTGTGCGCTCGAGAGCCGTTACCGCTGCTGCAGGGAGGAACGGGCAGCATGTCCATCAGCAAGGAGATGCCGGACTTTCTACCAGATAGGTTAGAGGCGGGGACACTGAATGTGCCGGGTATCGCCGGGCTAGCAGCCGGTATGACCTATATCAAACGCCGGGGTATGGAGGATATTTTTGCCGCAGAACACCGGGAGATGATTCGTTGCGGCAGGGGACTGGAAAAATTGGGATTCCGGGTGTTTATGGGAGAGCATCAGGGAGGAACAGTTTCCTTTGTGCCTAATATGGACTGTGAAGAAGCCGCGGAAATACTGGGAAGAAACAGAATTGCGGTACGGGCAGGGTTGCATTGCGCCCCTCTTGCCCACGAGAGTGCCGGCACACTGGAGTCCGGCACAGTCCGTGTCAGTTTCGGCCACGATGCCGCGCCTTGGCAGACAGGGGAACTTCTTCTTGGGGCGGAGAAATTGATCGGTCAATCGTAAAAAAATTGTGAATAACTCTTGCTATCATCAGGCCAATCCGCTATAATAGAATAGATAATAGGCAGACTATGCCGCAAATGGAAAACAGGCGGCATAGTCCGATAGAAAAAAGGAAAGAAAGAGGGGCGTTGATGGGAATGTTGGAATCGATTTGGGTGCAAATTCAGGAAATGCGCTGGTCGGATTATTTGGATATTATTTTGGTCGCCTTCCTGATTTATAAGTTATTGCCCATGTTCCGCTCTACGGGAACGGCCCGGATCGCTTGGGTAGCAGGTGTCATTATCGTCATGGCTTGGCTCACCGATGCTCTGGAACTCCACACCTTGAGTTATCTGTTCTCACAGGTGCTGACAGTCGGTTTGCTGGCATTGGTGGTTTTGTTCCAGCCGGAACTTCGCCGCATGCTGGACCACCTGAGTAATGTGAAACTGAAAAATCTGATCGGTACGCAGAAGCCCCAGCAGGAGGCGGTGCTGATGATTGCCCAGACCGTACACGCCTGTGAGGTGATGAGCCGGGAGCGGGTTGGCGCGCTGATCGTGTTTGCCCGGGATAACCGGTTGGACGAGTATTTCAAAACCGGCACTATGATCGAGGGTAAGGTCTCCGAGCAACTGATCCGGAATATCTTCTTCCCCAAGGCTGCGCTCCACGACGGCGCAATGATCATCCGGGATGGCCTGATCACCGCTGCCGGCTGTGTGCTGCCCCTGTCTGACAGTGATCGGCTGAGTTTGGATTTGGGCACCCGTCACCGGGCAGCTGTGGGTATGAGTGAACTGTCCGATGCGGTGGTGGTGGTGGTCTCCGAGGAGACCGGCGCGATCTCCGTTGCAGTTGGCGGTGTGCTGAAACGCCACCTTGCCCCCCAGACGCTGGAGCGGCTGCTGCGGAATGAACTGTGTCCCGATGAAGACGCCCAACCGGCTAGCATCGCAGATAGGGCAATCAAACTCTACCAGAAATTGCAAAAGAAGGACAAAGGGGGAAATGCAGATGAAAAATAAAGCATTGAAGATCCTCCTTTCCGCACTTGTGGCCATCGGCCTTTGGCTGTATGTGATCACAGTGGTCAGCCCCGAATCGGAAAAGACTTACTATGACATTCCTGTTGTGATGCAGAATAAGGATATTCTCACAGAGCGTGGCCTGATGGTGGTCAGCGAAGACCCCAATGTGACGCTAACGTTGAAGAGTGATCGCGCTACATTGAACGATCTGAACGAATCCAATATCAATGTGCTGATAAACCTTGCCAATATTGAGCAGCCCGGCACCCATAATTTGAGTTACAACATTTCCTATCCCGGCAATGTGAACCCCACTGAAGTGGCGGTGCAGAGCAGTAGTACGGATATGATCACCCTGAAGGTGGAAAACCGTGTCAGAAAGGTGATTCCTGTGGTACTGGATTACGGTGAGACTTCCGTACCGGATGGCTATATCGCCGACATTGAAAATGCCCAACTGAACAATACCGGCATTGAAGTGATTGGCCCCGGCTCGATTATGGATAATATCGAGAAGGCTATTATTTCCGTAGACTTGACCGGCCAGACCAAGAGTATTGTGGGAGAGTACCAGTACACCCTGTGCGATGATCAGGATAACCCCGTAGATACGAAGAACCTGATTACCACCAATACCGATGTGATCAACTTGTTGGTGAAGGTGGAAAAGGTGAAGGAAATTACTCTGAATGTGGATATTATCAGCGGTGGCGGCGTCAGCAAAGATAACTGCACCATCACCTTGGATACCACCCAAATTCAGATCTCCGGCAGCGAAGCCATTCTGGAGGGTCTGGATTCCCTGACTTTGGGTGTGATCAACTTGGGTGAAATTGAAGAGAATCAAACCATCACATTCCCCATTGAACTGCCTGAAGGCGTTACCAACCAGACCGGTGTGGAGCAGGTGACTGTGGATATCCAGTTGCCTGATCTGAAAATGCGGACATTCAAGGTAACTTCTATTTCCGCAGTCAATGTTCCCACAGGCTTGCAAGTGGATATTATCACCAAGGCTCTGCAGGTAACTGTCCGCGGCCCTGCCAAACTGATCGACGATATGAAAGCAACGGATATCTCTGTGATCGTCAATCTGTCGGAAGCGCAGGCCGGTACGGTTACGATGAAGGGTGAAGTGGTGCTCAGTCCCGAGTTCCCCGGCGTGGGCGCCATGGGTACTTATCCCGTATCTGCAAATCTCCGGGATTGATAAGAAAAAGCCCGGCGTAAACAGCCGGGCATAGGAAAAGAGGAAAAGATTTTGATTAAAAGTATGACCGGTTACGGCCGCGCCGTAGAGACGGTAAACGGCCGGGAATATACTGTGGAACTGCGCTCGGTGAACAACCGTTACTTGGATTGTTCCGTGCGGCTGCCCAGAATCCTCACTTTTGCGGAGGAAGCCATCAAGCAAGCAGTGAAGAATTCCGTCTCCCGGGGTAAGGTAGATGTATTCGTCTCCGTCCGCAGCGAGGGTGGCGACGATGTGCAGGTCACCCTGAATAAATCTGTACTGGAAAATTATCTGGAGGCAATGCGTCAGATGGTGGCGGAATACGCCATTACCGACGATATCAGCGTGTCTTCCCTTTCCCGTATGCCGGAGGTATTTAGCCTTGAGAAACCTCAGTTGGATGAAGAGCAACTGCTGACAGACCTGATGAAAGTAGTGGGAAAAGCCTTGGAGGGTTACGATGCAATGCGTACCACCGAAGGCGAAGCTTTGGATAAAGACCTGCGCAGCCGTGGCGATACCATTTTGGCGCTGGTGGCCCAGGTGGAGAAGGGTAATGTCCAGACCGTGATCGACTATCGCGCCCGGCTGGAAAGTAAACTGAAAGAAGTGCTGAACAATATTGCCATCGACGAGAGCCGCATCCTCACCGAAGCTGCCATCTTTGCGGACAAAGTGGCGGTAGACGAGGAAACCGTTCGCTTGCGCAGCCACTTGACGCAGATGAATACCATGCTGGACGGCGGCGGCGCCGTGGGCAGAAAACTGGACTTCCTGCTGCAGGAAATGAACCGGGAAGCCAATACCATCGGCTCCAAGTGTACCGATGTGAAACTGACCCGTATCGTGGTAGATATCAAGGCAGAACTGGAAAAGATCCGGGAACAGACCCAGAACATTGAGTGAGGCGACCATGAAACTGATTGGAATTGGATTTGGCAGTATGATTGCTGCCCAGCGGGTGCTGGCCATTGTGGATCCGGATTCTGCGCCCATCAAGCGTGTGGTGCAGGAAGCCCGGGACAGAGGTATGCTGATCGACGCCTCCTACGGCCGTAAGACCAAGGCGGTGATCCTGATGGATACCGACCATGTGATCCTGTCGGCCCTCACCACAGATGTCCTGTCCGCCCGATGGGAGGACAAGCAGGAGGTGCAGGAAAATGGGTAAACTGTTTGTGATCTCCGGTGCATCCGGTGTGGGCAAAAGTACAGTACTGGCCCGTGTGATGGCAGGGAGAAAAGACTTAAGTTTCTCCGTCTCAGCCACCACCCGTTCGCCTCGCCCTGGCGAGACTGACGGCAAAGACTATTATTTTGTCACCAAGGACAAGTTCCTTAGCATGATCGAAAACCGTGAATTTCTGGAATACGATGCCCATATGGATAACTTTTACGGCACACCCATTGCCCAGTTGGAGGAAAAACTGCAAAAGGGCAATGTGATCTTGGATATTGAGCCCAACGGCGCATTCAATGTGCGCAATGTGCGGGAAGACGCCGTGCTGATCTTCATCGCACCCCCGTCTTTGGCAGAATTGGAAAGCCGACTCCGGGGCAGAGGGGATACCTCTGAGGAGCAAATTCAGGTGCGTCAAGCCAGAGTGGCTTGGGAAATGGAACAGAGCAAGCAATATCACTATGTTGTGGTCAATGACAAGGTAGATGTTTGCGCGGATAAAATCTTAAAAATTATCGCTGATGAAGCGGATTGAATTATTGGAGGAAAAAATTATGTTGTACCCCCCTGTAGCAGATTTGCTGAAGAATGTAGATAGCCGTTACCTGCTGGTGAACGTGGTTGCTAACCGAGCAAGACAGATCGCTGCCGACGCAGCCGAGCAGCAGGAGGAACTGACCGAAAAGCCGGTTACTTTGGCCATTCGCGAGGTAGCAGAAGGCGCTCTGACCGCCAGCCTGAAAGACGAGTATATGAACTAAAAACAAAGGAAAAGTGGTAAGGAGGGGTTTGTATGATTGCCAAAATTGCTGTGTCTGCGGCAAATTTTGCCATTGATAAACCCTATTCCTACTGCATTCCGGAAGGAATGAAAGTATTGCCCGGTATGCGGGTGATGGTTCCCTTTGGCCGCAGTAACCGCCATACAGAAGGGGTGGTGCTGGCGGTGGAAGCAGGGGAAACGGACGGTCTGAAGCCCATCTTTCGCCTGCTGGACGAAAGTCCCATGCTGTCGGATACCATGCTCCGGCTTGCGGCATTTATGCGGGAGCGGTATTTCTGTACCTTTTTCGATGCCATTCGGGTGATGCTGCCGGCAGGTATGTGGTTTCAGAGCAAGGACACCTATGCTCTGACGACTGATCTGTCCTGGCAGGAAAAGACCCTTCGTCAGCCGGAGGCGAAACAGATTTTGGAACAACTTGCCGCCTGCGGCGGCTCTGCCGACGGCGATGTACTGCGCCAAGCAGTACCGGACGAAGACAAATTTGAAAAGACTGTCGCCTACCTGCTGAACAAAAAATGGATTACTGCCCAGCGGGACTTTCTTCGCCGTACAGGCGATAAGACCCAGCAGATCGCCACACTGGTGGTCTCTGCCGAGGAGGCGCTGGCATTTGCGTCCACCCGTTCCAAATCTGCTCTTATGCAGCGGAATGTGCTGGAACTTCTGTGTACCGTAGGCTCTGCCCCGGTGAAGGAGATCTGCTATTTTACCGGCGCCAAATCTGCAACCGTTCGACGGCTGGCAGAACTTGGCTATGTGGAACTAACAGAAAAGGAAGTGCTCCGCTGCCGGGAAATCCGTCCGGCAGAACTCGTTGGCCCTCTAGTGCTGAACGAAGAACAACAGTCCGCATTTTCCGGTCTTAATTCCCAAATGGAATCCCCGGAACCCGGCCCGGCGCTGCTCTACGGTGTTACCGGCTCGGGAAAAACCTCTGTGTATATCAAACTGATTCAGGCGTGTATTGACCGTAATCAGCAGGCTATTTTGCTTGTGCCGGAGATCGCCCTGACCCCTCAACTTTTGGGGTTAATGGCGGCCTATTTCGGTGAAAATGTGGCGGTGCTCCACAGTAGCCTGCCGGCTACCGAGCGGTATGACCAGTGGAAGCGGATTCGCAGCGGCGAAGCGAAACTGGTGATCGGCACTCGCTCCGCTATTTTTGCCCCCTGTTCCGATCTGGGACTGATTATCTTGGATGAGGAACAGGAACACTCTTATAAATCGGAAAATTCTCCCCGCTACCACGCCCGGGATATTGCATTATGGCGTGGTCTAAAAGAAAAGGCGCTGGTGCTGTTCGGCTCTGCCACCCCCAGTGTAGAGTCTATGTACTATGCCAAAAGCGGTGTGTACCGCTTGTACCATCTGCAACACCGATTCGGCGGACGGGCTCTGCCGAAGGTGGAGATCGTGGATATGAAGCAGGAAGTCAAACTGGGCAATGACCTGAGTTTGAGTTACCCTCTGCAAAACGCCATTCGGGATACGGAGCAATCTGGCAAGCAAGCGATCCTGTTCCTAAACCGGCGGGGCAATAGTCGCGCCTTGTTGTGTGTGGACTGTTGGGAATCTTTGGAATGTCCCCGGTGCAGCGCAAGGCTAACTTATCACAGCGCCAACGAACGGCTGATGTGCCATTACTGCGGCCACTCCATACCCGCTCCCAACCGGTGTCCTGCCTGCGGCGGTCCTATGAAGCGAATGGGTACCGGCACCCAAAAGGTGCAGCAGGAACTGCAGGCGCGATTCGGGGATATTCCGGTGATGCGTATGGATACGGATACCGTATCCGCTACCAATACCCACGAAATGATTCTGGAGAAATTCCAGAAAGAACATATTCCGGTGCTGATTGGTACGCAAATGGTGGCAAAAGGTTTGAATCTGCCGGATGTTACGCTGGTAGGCGTGCTGGACGGCGATCTAGGCCTGTATGCAGACCATTATCGCGCCGCGGAGTCCACCTTCAATATGCTCACCCAAGTGGTGGGTCGTGCAGGTCGGGGAGATACCGCGGGAAAGGCGATGATCCAGACTTTTACACCGGAACACAGTGTGATCAATTTGGCTGCCAAGCAGGATTATGACGGTTTCTACGATCTGGAGATCGACCTGCGGAAGCACCTGCAATGTCCTCCTTTTGGAGATTTGGCGGTGATCACCCTGACAGGTCAGGACGAGGCCCGTGTGCTTCACGGTGCGTCCAAACTGAAGACCAGCCTGCAGCAACTGCTGCAGCAGCCGAAATACAGACAGGAAACCTGCAGCGTCCTTGGTCCAGCGCCCTGTCCCGTACCTAAGATCAACTATAATTTCCGTTACCGATTGACCCTGCGGTGCAGAATGAGTAGACCCTTGCGGCTATTATTGGCACACCTGTTGCGGCAGTTCTCTCAGGACAGAGAGAACCGGGGCGTGTCGGCATTCATTGATGTGAACGGATTTGAATAGAGAGGAAAGATTATGGCCCTTCGTAGAATTTTAAGTGATAAAAACCCGGCATTGCATAAAATTTGCAAGCCGGTGGAAAACTTTGACAATAAACTGTTTCGCTTGCTGGACGATATGCGGGAGACCTTGCTGGACTCCGGCGGTGTAGGTCTGGCAGCGCCCCAGGTAGGTATTTTGCGCCGGGTGGTGCTGGTGGATACCGGCGAAGAGATTCTGGAACTGATCAACCCTGTTCTCTTGGAAACAGACGGTGAGCAGGAAGGCCCGGAGGGGTGCCTGAGTGTAGAGGGCAAGTACGGCCTTGTGAAACGGCCCTACTATGCCAAAGTCCGTGCCCAGGATCGGAACGGTAACTGGTTTGAAGCAGAGGGTGAGGAACTGACCGCCCGTTGCTTCTGCCACGAACTGGATCACTTGAACGGCATCATTTATACGCAGGTGATGGAACGCCTGCTGACCGAAGAGGAATTGATGGCTCTTCAGGAGTAAAACATTAGGAGGCGCCTATGCGGGTGGTATTTATGGGTACGCCGGACATCGCGGCAACCTGTTTGAAGAAAATATTGGCCGACAATTTTGAAGTGGTCGGTGTCTATACCCAGCCCGACAGACCTAAGGGACGGGGAATGAAAATGGTATTTTCTCCCGTAAAAGAGGTGGCGCTGGCCCACGATATTCCCGTGTTCCAGCCGGAAAATTTCCGGGAGGAAGAGACGGTGGAGCAGTTAGCGGCTTTGCACCCTGATGTGGTGGCGGTGGTGGCTTACGGCCGAATCTTGCCTCAAAAGGTGCTGGACATTGCCCCCAAGGGCTTTATCAATATCCACGCCAGTCTACTTCCTAAGTACCGCGGCTCTGCTCCTTACCAGTGGGCAGTGCTGGACGGCCTGACAGAAACTGGTGTGACCGCAATGTACCTGACCCGGGAGATGGACGCCGGTGATATGATTGCCTGCGCCAAAACCCCCATCGGCCCCGATGAGACCGCCGGTGAACTGCTGGACAGACTGGCAGTGCTGGGCGCTGATCTGCTGAGTGAAACGCTTTGCTCTGTAGAAAACGGCACAGCGATTGGCAAGCCTCAGGATAGCAGTCAGGTGTCCTACGCCCCGATGCTGGACAAGACCATGTGTCCCATTGACTTTACCAAAACCGCCCAGCAGGTGCATAACCACGTGCGGGGCTTGAACCCTTGGCCGGTGGCCATCGCAAACATTGGCGGAAAATGCTTTAAGGTGTATACCACCGCCATTGTGGATAACCCCACCAATGCCCCTGCGGGTACGATTTTGGGTCTGACAAAAACCGGCCTGCAGATCGCCTGCGGCGAAGGCGCGGTGGAGATCCGTGTTCTGCAGGCAGAGGGCGGCAAACGAATGGCTGCGCCGGACTATTTCCGGGGACACCCTTTGGAGGTCTGATATGAGCGCCAGAGAGACCGCGCTGAATGTGCTTTGCGCCTGCCGGAAAGAGGGCGGTTGGTCTAACGGTGTGCTGAAAGAATATACCGCGTCTGCCCATTTGGACAGTCGGGACAGCGCCTTAGCGGCCAGACTCTGCTACGGTGTACTGCAAAACCGCAATTTGTTGGATTTTTACCTGCAGCAACTGCTGACAGGCAAGGTGAAAAACTTGCACCCTATGGTGCGGGATATTCTCCACTTAGGACTGTACCAGATCCGTTTTATGGACCGGATCCCGGAATCCGCGGCGGTGAATGAATCGGTGGAACTGGCAAAAAAGTACTGCCGCAAGCAAAACAATGCCTCCGGTTTGGTGAACGCGGTGCTGCGCAATGCAGTTCGCACAAAGGATTCGCTGCGAGAGCCTATCTCTTGGGAGGATAAGTACAGCCACCCCGGCGACCTGATCAACTTGCTGAAAGGCTATGTGGGCAAAGAGCGGCTGGAGCCGATGCTACAGACCAATAATGCCATTGCCCCTATGACGGTGCAGACCAACACCATGCTGACTACCACCGAACAGTTACAAAAAAGACTGGAATTAGAAGGTGTTACCGCAACACCCCACCGGTGGCTGACGGATTGCCTTGTGCTATCCGGTACTGGGAATTTGGAACAACTTCCCAGTTTCCGGGAAGGTCTGTTCTATGTCCAAGACCCGGCAGCCAAACTCAGTGTCCTGTGCGCAGAAATCCAGCCGAACAGTCAGGTGCTGGACTGCTGCGCTGCCCCCGGCGGTAAAAGTTTCGCCGCGGCTATGGCCATGGAAGGGCAGGGAAGCATCACCTCCTGTGATGTCCACAGCCATAAGATAGACCTGATCGCCCGCGGCGCGCAGCGACTGAATATAGGTATTATCACCGCAACCCAGCAGGACGCCACCGTATTTTGCCCCCAATGGGAAGCCAAGCTTGATACGGTGATCGCCGATGTGCCTTACTCCGGTTTCGGCATCATCCGGAAAAAACCGGACATTCGGTATAAAAATCTTTCTGCTATGGCAGAACTCCCTGCCTTGCAGAACGCAATTTTGGAAAATGTGGCCCAATATGTAAAACCCGGCGGGCTACTGCTATACTCTACCTGCACCTTGGTGCGGGCAGAGAATGAAGATATGGTGGAATCTTTCCTGCAAAAGCATCCGGATTTTACCACAGAACCCCTGCCGCTGCCGGCACCCTTTCCTAAAAATGAAAGCGGTATGCTGACTTTGGTACCGGGAGAATATGACACAGACGGCTTTTTCATCTGCCGCCTGCGGAGAAAACTATGAACCATTTAAAATCAATGACCATTCCGGAGATCGGAGAACTGCTGAAGGAATTAAACCAGCCTGGCTTTCGCGCCAAGCAGATATTCTCTTGGCTACATAAGGGTGCAAAGGATTATGAGGCGATGACCAATCTCCCGAAGTCTTTGCGAGATACTTTGGCCCAGCGTTTTCCCCTTCCTATACCGGAAGCGGTACGGAGACAGGAATCGCAAAAAGACGGCACGATGAAATTCCTGTGGAAACTGGCCGACGGCAACTGCGTGGAAACTGTGCTGATGCGTTACCACTACGGCAATACCGTCTGCATTTCCACCGAAGTTGGCTGCCGGATGGGATGTGCCTTCTGCGCATCCACTTTGGGCGGACTGGTGCGACCCTTAGAACCTTATGAAATGCTGGATCAGGTGCTGTTTACCCAGTTGGAATCAGGACTGCCTGTTTCGCATATTGTACTCATGGGCATCGGAGAGCCGCTGGATAATTTGCCCAATGTTCTGCGTTTTTTGGAACTGGTGAACAGTCCCGACGGTATGAATATCTCTATGCGGCATATCAGCCTGTCCACTTGCGGCCTTGTGCCGAAAATAGACGAGTTGGGAGATCAAAAACTGCAGATCAGCCTTGCCATCTCCCTTCACGGGCCTACCAATGAGATCCGCAACCGGATCATGCCGGTGAATAAGGCATACCCCTTGGAAGAATTGCTGCCGGCTTGCCGGCGGTACTATGAGAAGACTTCCCGGCGTATTCATTTTGAGTATGCTATGATCGACGGTGTAAACGACAGTTTGCAGAATGCGGAAGCGCTGTTGCAATTATTAAAGGGACTCCCGGCCCATGTGAACCTGATCCCTCTGAACCATGTGGAGGAAAGTCCCTTGAAACCCAGCAGTAAGGCTGCGGTGGCCGCATTCCAGAAAGCACTGGAAAAGGGCGGTGTGACTGCTACGGTGCGACGCACCTTGGGCAGTGATATCGATGCCTCCTGCGGTCAACTTCGTCGGAAATACACCCGGCAGACAGAAAATCATTGAGCAAAGGAAGTGAAGTTTTATGCAATATTGGGCATTGACAGATCCGGGCGCAGTCCGGAGTCAAAACCAAGACGCCTACCAGATTATGTCTTTGGACAAGAACACCTTACTCTGCGTGGTGTGTGACGGTATGGGCGGTGCAAAATCCGGCAATGTGGCAAGTACCCTGGCGTTGGATGTGTTTACCCAGCAGGTGAAGGACAGTTGGACGCCGGATATGGATCCCGAGCAGTTGGACCAAATGCTCAACGGCGCAGTAAAACTGGCAAACTTTACAGTCTATGATCAGGCACGGCAGTTTGAAGAATTCGACGGTATGGGTACCACCTTGGTGGCGTTGCTGATTCAGGGCAAAAAGGCGACCATCGTCAATGTAGGTGATAGCAGAGCCTACCTCATTGACGGCGACGGCATCAAACAGGTCACCACCGATCATTCTTTGGTGCAGATGATGATCGCCAGAAAAGAACTGACACCGGAAAAGGCAAAGCACTATCCCGGTAAGAATCTGATCACCCGGGCCATTGGTACAGAGCCCCAAGTCGCCTGTGATATCTTCCACCGCAAAGTGGAAAAGGGCGCTTGCTTCTTGCTTTGCACAGACGGTTTGTCCAACCTGATGGACGATCAGGAAATCCTTTTTGAAGTGGTTTACGGTCAGGACAAATCCCAGTGCTGCGAGAGGCTATTGGACATTGTCAAAAAACGGGGCGCGCCGGACAATGTGACGGCTGTGCTGGT
The DNA here is from genome assembly GCA_045538595.1 of Faecousia sp. Classification (GTDB taxonomy): domain Bacteria; phylum Bacillota; class Clostridia; order Oscillospirales; family Oscillospiraceae; genus Faecousia. Next base: position 20,896 of record JAZSRS010000082.1, read on the forward strand.
AACCCTTTGATTGGGCCGGAAAGGAGTATTAAGTATGGATCATGATAAATACATAGGTCGTTTGCTGGATAACCGATACGAAATTTTGGAAGTGATCGGTACCGGCGGAATGGCAGTGGTATATAAAGCTCGTTGCCACCGGCTGAATCGGTTGGTTGCAGTAAAAATCTTGAAAGACGATAATTTGGACGATGAGGATTTCCGCCGCCGTTTCCACGCGGAGAGCCAGGCGGTTGCTATGCTCAGTCACCCCAATATCGTGTCTGTGTACGATGTTTCTACCTCTGTGATGGCAGACTATATCGTCATGGAACTGATCGAGGGCATTACCTTGAAGCAGTATATGGAAAAGAAAGGCGTCCTGAACTGGAAGGAGACCCTCCATTTTGCTATGCAGATCGCCAAAGCCTTGGAACACGCCCATAGCAAAGGCATCGTCCACCGGGATATTAAGCCCCACAATGTGATGGTGCTGAAGAACGGCTCTGTGAAGGTGATGGATTTTGGCATTGCCAGAATGATCTCCCGGGGCAATACCCTTACCAAGGAGGCGCTGGGCTCTGTCCATTACATCTCTCCTGAGCAGGCCCGTGGTGGTCGTGTAGATGACCGTTCCGACATCTATTCCCTGGGCGTCGTGATGTATGAAATGATGGCCGGCCGTCCTCCCTATGACGGGGAATCTCCCGTGGCGGTGGCAATCCAGCATATCAACGGCGGCGCAGCCCTGCCGTCGGTGCTGAATCCCAATATTCCCGGTGGTCTTGAGCAGATCATTATGAAGGCAATGGCCCATAATGTATCTGACCGGTATCCCTCTGCCACCCGTATGCTGGCAGATATGGACGAATTCCGGAAAGACCCCACGATCCTATTTGATTATACAGGCCTGCCCCTGGATGCGGCTATGCGGGTGCAGAATCCCAATTTGGTGTTGCAACCGCCTACGGATAATATTGCCGGCAAGGTAGTGGAATCCCAGACACCTCGCAGACGACCCGCTCCCACGCCGGAAGAACGGCGGCAGGAGGCTCGCCGTCGTAAAGAGACCCAGCGGTCGCAGGAATCCCAAGATGAAAAGCAAAGCCGCATCACCACCATTGCCATTATCGTGTGTTCCATCGTGGCGGTGATCGCCATCGGTATCGTTCTGGCCATTACATTGGGCGGCAGTTCCAAGCCAAAGACGGTGGAAGTACCTTCCCTGACCGGAAAAGCCTACGCCAACTTGCCGGACTATGATGGACTCAGCATCCGAAAGAATGAAGTGTACCACGATGACATCGCGCCGGGTGTGGTGATCAGTCAAAAACCCAACGCCGGCACAGAAGTACCTAAAGATTCCACCGTGGTGGTGGAAGTCAGCCTTGGCCCTGTTCCCCAACTGGTGAAGATGGTGAATATGGAAGGCAAGACCAAGCAATGGGCGGAATCTTTCCTGAACGGTCAGGCATTGGACTTGAATGTACACATCCAGTGGGAGCATAACGATACCATTGAATACGGCTATGTGATCCGTACAGAGCCTAAGGAAGGCGCTGACCTGACCAAGGGTCAGAACATCACCCTGTATATCAGTGAAGGCAAGAAGGTCCAGTTCGGCGGCATGCCGGAAGTGCTGGATATGGATAAGGAAGAGGCCATCAAGAGACTGGAAAGTCAGGAATTGAACCTGAATATCGTCCTGAACGAAGTATTTGATATGAATATTCCCGCAGGCATAGTGATGAATAGCGAGCCGGGCCGTGGTGAAAAACTGAAAACCGGCCAGACCGTCACGCTGACAGTCAGCAAGGGCATTGAGACCAAGAAAATGCCTGACTTGGTGGATATGGATCTGGATGATGCAAAGAGTATGCTGAAATCCTTAGGCCTGAAAGAACCGGAAATTATCTATGTGGACAGCGATCAACCCAAGGACACGGTGCTGGAGCAGACTCCTGAGAAGGAAGTGGAACACCAGATCATTGCGGATATCACCCTGACAGTGTCCAACGGCTCCAAAGCCCCTGTAACCAAAGATGTTACCTTGGATCTGCGCAACAGCGCCCTAACCGGCGAATGCCATGTTTCCATCAGCAGAGACAATGTTGTCCTGTATTCCGGCAGAGTACCCAAGGGAACAGTGTCCGTAACCCTGCCGGATCAGACCGCAGTTGGCTCTGCCAAGTACACGGTGATCATCAATGAAACAGACGGTTGGGAAGTAACGGAGGAATTTACTGCCGATGCGTGATAGGACAGTAGGACGGATCCTGCGTTCCCTCAGCGGATTTTACGATGTACAGACCGACCGAGGTTTGGTTACCTGCAGAGGCCGTGGACACCTGCGGAAAGGCAATACGTCCCCTTTGACCGGCGATATGGTGGAAATATCCATAGAGCAGGGAAAGGGAATGGTGGAAAAAATTCTGCCCCGGAAAAACCGTTTTATCCGGCCTGCAGTCGCCAATATGGACGCGCTGGTGATCTTTGCATCCAATGTCAACCCTATCACAGAGCCTTACCTGATCGACCGGGTGGCGGCGATTGCGGGTGACCAAGGGGTGGCGGTCCATATCTGCGTCAACAAATGCGACCTTGACCCGGCCACTGATCTGGTGAAGATCTACCGCAATGCAGGTTTTTCTGTGATCCAGACCAGCGCGGTTACCGGAGATGGAGTAGAGGAACTACGGCAGTTGATCGCCGGCAAGTTTACCGCCTTCACAGGCAATACCGGTGTGGGAAAGAGCAGTATTTTGAACGCGCTGTGTCCCTGCCTTCAACTGGCCACCGGTGAGGTGTCGGAAAAACTGGGTCGCGGTCGTCATACCACCCGCCATGTGGAACTTTACAAATTGGGAGAAAATACCTATGTGGCGGATACGCCGGGATTTTCCTCTTTTGATACGGAGCAAATGGATGTGATCCTGAAAGAAAACCTCCAGTATGCATTCCCGGACTTTGCACCCCACCTAGGAAAATGCCAGTTCCATGACTGCTCCCATCGGGCAGAGCCGGACTGCGACATTCGCACAGCGGTGGAAAAAGGTGAGATTGAAAAGACCCGGTACGACAGTTATCTGCGCCTGTATGAAAAATCCAGCCAGATCAAACTGTGGGAACTGAAATAAATTAAGCGGAATACCACCCGGGTGGTATTCCGCTTGTTTTTTGTTATTCAGCCGGGGTGAGTCCCTTGTTGGAGAGGAATGTCAGTTGTTCTTCCGTTAAGGCGTTTGCAACGCCGTCTGTCTGTAAGATATCCAGCATAAGGGTGTCACTGTCTAAAGGCACCAAAAACTGGTGATAGATTTTGACCTTGCAGCCGGTTTGCACAGGATTGATCTTGCTCTTGGTAGAAGTCAGTTTGTAAATCACCGGCTCATCGGTATTGTAGTCAGTGGTGAGAATACAGGGCGTGTCCACACCCTCGATATTCACCAGCGTACCTTCGGTACAGTAGCCGTTGAATACAGAAACCTTCTTCACATCATCCGGGTCACCCTCGTCGGTATGGAGAAGTACAAAATCGCCCTTCTCAATGGCCTGTACATTTAAGGTTTTGTGATATGCCTTTTCTGTATAGGGGGTAATGGTAAATTCCTGCTGCCCGTTTGCGTCCAGCACCGTGATCACAGTGTTTTCTCCTGCGGACTTAATGTCCATCACAAAGCCTTCCCGGTCATATCCCACAGGATTCATAAACATAGGCATAATCCAAATTGCGAAAACCAATACGGCCACAATAAAAACGGCCAGTCCGATCAGTTTAATCTTCTGTTTCATAGGTGTTACCTCCGGCGAGATTGTCTTTGTAGAAAATGCGTCGGTTTTGCTCCAGACAGAGGGATTCCTCTGTCAATGCAAACAAACTGTATAAGGCGTTTGCACGGTATTCCAGTTCCCGATAGGGGTGTTCCACCGATTCGCCAGCGTTAGGGAATAGACCGGTTTTCCGGGCGGATTTCAGCAATTCCCGGCCCTTATTATTCAGCGCAAGCACCCGGGCGTAGGGAGCAGGGGAGGCAATGTCAGCCTCGGTAATTCCCAAGAAAGCGCACATCACCATACGGTCCAGCCGGGTACGGGTGTACCGCTTGGACTTGGTGGCAGTGATGATTTCTTCCAAGGTGGAGAGCGTTCTGGCGTTGTGCATCAGTTTCCGCCATAACCCCTCGCTGCCATAGGGGAGCGTTTCAAACTCTTCGTCGGTCATAATTCTAAGTTTATAGAGGATCGCTTTTTGAGCGGCATCGGTGGTGTGCAAGGTGGCCGATGCAAACAAGTCATTCGCCTTTTCTGGAACATAGGCTTCCCAGTCTCCGCCGGAAAGCATAATGCTCCGTAACGCGGTAGCAGAGGGGTTTTCCCTGTCCGGCGCGGCATCGTGATAATTGCCCTGCCGCTGGATGGGCATGGGCGTCATTTTAACGCCCAGTTGCAGGATCGCCTTGCAGTATTCTGTGGCAAGAATGTCGTTGGGGTGGGTGAGCGTGTCTTTCTGTAATCCCATAGCCTGCAGAGCGGCATGCCGGGCAGCAGGAAAAGAGACACCCTTACTAAGTTCTGCCCGCAGCAGTTCTGGGAATTGAGGACTCAGTAAAGCCTTGGCAGTATCCTGAAGTGCGTCAAGATCAGCGCTTTCTGCGCCAAAGCAAAGCCCATCACAGAAGGAACCTAAAATTCTCACACTCTCCCGGGCGAAGCCTTCCGCAGAGGAAAGAGAGGCGGTCACCGGCAGTTCCAACACCAGATCTGCCCCGGAGAGGATAGCCGCCTGGGCACGGAGGGATTTATCCAGAAGCGCCGGCGCGCCCCGCTGCACATAATTTCCGCTCATCAGACACACAATACCGCTATGGGGATGAATGGCACGAATGTGGTCAATTTGCTTTTTATGACCCAAATGTAGAGGATTATACTCGCATATAATACCGATTGCCTCCAAAATATCCCTCCTTTTCAAAAAAATTTCAATCTAGGGGTTGAGAAAATCGTAAATATATTATAGAATAGTCTGTGTTATGGTTATATTACCACATATTGTGAGAAAAGAAAATCATTATTTTTAGGAGGCATTTTCCATGAACATTTTGATTATTAACGCTGGTAGTTCTTCTCTGAAGTACCAACTGATGAATCCCGATACCGGCGATGTATCCGCTAAGGGTCTGTGCGAGCGTATCGGCATTGATGGTCGTCTGAACCATAAGGTAGGCGACGAGAAGATCGTGAAGGATATCCCGATGCCCACTCACTCCGAAGCCATTGCAGCCACGCTGGAGATCCTGCAGGATCCTGAAGTTGGTGTGATCAAGAGCGTAGACGAGATCGACGCTGTTGGCCACCGTGTGCTCCACGGCGGTATGGAATTCTTCGCATCCTGTGTGATCAACGACGATGTGATCGCTGCCATCAAGAAGTGTATCCCTCTGGGACCCCTTCACAACCCCGCTAACCTGATGGGTATCGAGGCTTGCCAGGCTGTTATGCCCAAGACTCCCCAGGTCGCCGTGTTTGACACCGCTTTCCATATGACTATGCCTCCCAAGGCATACCGTTACGCCATTCCCACCGAGTATTATGAGAACGATTCTATCCGTCGCTACGGCTTCCACGGCACTAGCCATAAGTATGTTGCTCGCCGTACCGCTGAACTGGTTGGCAAGAAGGAATTCAAGATGGTCAACTGCCACCTGGGCAACGGCTCTTCTATGGCTGCCATCAAGGACGGCAAGTGCCAGGATACCACCATGGGTCTGTCCCCCTTGGCCGGCGTGCCTATGGGTACTCGCTCCGGTGATATCGACGCCTGCGTGGTGCAGTTCATCTGCAACAAGTACGGAATGAGCGTAGACGATTGCCTGAATATGTTGAACAAGAAGTCCGGTATGCTGGCTCTGTCCGGTGTGTCCTCCGACTTCCGTGATCTGGAAGACGGCGCTAAGAACGGCGATGAGAATTGCGCCCTGGCCCGCGATAAGTTCTGCTACGAAGTTGCCAAGTATGTTGGCGCATACGCCGCTGCCCTGAACGGTATCGACGTGCTGACCTTCACCGCCGGCGTAGGTGAGAACGACTGCGCTGTCCGCGCTGCCGTCTGTGAATACTTGGGCTTTATGGGCGTTAAGATCGATCCCGAACTGAACAGCAAGCGGGGCAAGGAAATGAAGATCTCCACTCCCGACTCCTGTGTGGAAGTATGGGTCGTTCCCACCAACGAAGAACTGATGATCGCTCAGGATACCGCCGAGTTGGTCAAGGCCTAAATTAAAACAAAAGGAGGCGGAGAACCGCCTCCTTTTCTTTGGAGGAATTATGACAAGTGTATTAGATCGCTTTTTGCGTTATGTAAGTTTCCATACCACCTCGGACGAAGATTCCGATACTTGCCCTTCTACTGCCCGGCAAAAACATTTGGGAGAAGCCCTGGTTGCAGAAATGTGGGAAATGGGCATAAAAGACGCCTATATGGATGAAGACGGCTATGTTTACGGTACTGTTCCCGGCGACCCAAACCTGCCGGTAATCGGTCTGATCGCCCATATGGATACCTCTCCCGATGCCAGCGGTGAGAACATCAAGACCCGTGTGGTGGAATATAGTGGCGGAGATATCCTGTTGAACGCGCAGCAGGGGATTTATATGCGGGAAAGTGAGTTCCCGAACCTTAAAAACCACCACGGCAAACATCTGGTGGTAACCGACGGAACGACCCTGCTGGGCGCAGATGATAAAGCCGGTATCGCCGAGATCTTGACCGCTGCGGAGGTTTTGCTCACCACCAAAATGAACCACGCCACCTTGAAGATCGGCTTTACTCCCGACGAGGAGATCGGCCGCGGTGCGGATAAGTTCAATGTCAAGGGTTTTGCTGCAGACTATGCTTATACTGTGGACGGTGGCCCCATCGGGGAGATTGAGTATGAGAACTTTAATGCCGCCGGCGCGAAAGTAGTATTATCCGGTCGGAATATCCACCCCGGCAGCGCCAAGAATATGATGAAGAACTCCCAGCAGATCGCCATGGAATTCCACGGTATGCTCCCTGCCGATCAGCGTCCGGAACATACCGAAGGTTACGAGGGATTTATCCATCTGACGGATATGGAAGGCACTGTGGAGCAGTCTAACCTGCGCTACATTATCCGGGATCACAATATGGAAAAATTCCAGCAGGAGAAGGCACTTATGGAAGCGTCTGTGGCTTTTATCAACAGCAAGTACGGCGCAGGTACTGCGGAACTGACCCTGCAGGACAGTTACTACAATATGCGGGAAAAGATCGAGCCATGTATGTATGTTGTAGAGCGGGCTGTAAAGGCAATGGAAGCGGTGGGCATAGCCCCTCAGATCGTGCCGATTCGCGGCGGTACAGACGGTGCCAGACTTTCCTTTGAAGGACTTCCTTGTCCCAACCTTTGTACCGGAGGAGAAAACTTCCACGGACGCTTTGAATATATCCCTGTGGAGGATATGGAATTGTGCACCCGCTTGCTGGTGGAAGTGCTGACAAGTCTGTAAGAAAAGCCCGCGTAAGGGCGGTGCGCCATAGTGATAAATTGGTTTTGAACCGCCCCTTTCCCGCTTAACTTCACAAAAAATTCCCGAAATGCGTCAGCATTCCGGGAATTTTGTTATTTGTTAATCAAAAAAGTTGCGACTTCAAAACTGCATAGCACCTAAAAAGGATGGGGATTTTTCTGAGATAAGGAAAAAACCGCAGGAATCCTTTGTGGATTACGAGGATTTTTGACGCAATATCAGGGAAATCAGCGCCTTTTTAGGCAATCTATCACTATGGTGCATCGCCCAAGCGGGCTTTTCTTTGTATAAGATGGAAATGGCAAATATGGGGATATTTCTTGACAGAGTACGGCTTTATCGGTATAATAGTACCAATACCAAGGCAGTATCGCCATTGGATTTTATTCTGATTTGAGGAGCGTACATATATGGGCAAGATTAGCGTAATCGGCGCAGGTAGCGTTGGCGCAACCGTTGCTAACGATTTGATGGTTCAGGGCGTTGCATCCGAGATCGTTTTGGTAGATGTAAATGTTAAAAAAGCAGTTGGTGAGGCGCTGGATATTTATCAGGGCGCTCCGTTCCATTCTCCTGCTATTGTGCGTTCCGGTGATTATTCCGATACGGTCGGTTCTGATATTGTTGTGATTACCTGCGGTGTGGCAAGAAAACCCGGTATGTCCCGTTTGGACTTGGCTCAGATCAATGTGAACATTTTGAAGGATGTTGCCAAGAGTGTGGTGCAGTATGCTCCCAATGCGGTCTATGTGATCGTTTCCAATCCTGTTGATGTGCTGACCTATGTGTTCCATAAGATTTCCGGTCTGCCTGAGAATCAGATTATCGGTTCCGGTACCATTCTGGATACCAGCCGTCTCCAGTCCGAACTGGCTAAGCGGTTCTGCATCAGCCCCAAGAATGTCCACGCCCATGTATACGGCGAGCATGGCGACAGTTCCTTTGTGCCTTGGTCCTTGGCTACCATTGCCAATAACCATGTAGATGTCTATAAGGAGAATTCTCCCGATAAGGACCGCATCAACTGGAATCGGGACTACGAAGAGGTAGAGATTTTTGTTAAGAAGTCCGGCGGTATCATTATTGAGAATAAGGGCGCAACCTTCTATGCAGTTGCTATGTCCGTGTGCCATATCTGCAAGTGCATTTACGCCGGCGCAGGTACTGCTTTGACCGTTTCTACTATGATGCACGGTGAGTACGGTGTGGATGATGTTTGCCTGTCTACTTTGGCACTGGTTGACCGCAAGGGCGTCCGTGGTAAGATCCTCAATAAACTGACCGACGCGGAAGTGGCAAAACTTCATGCCAGCGCAAATAAACTGAAGGAAGTTATCGCGCAGATCGAAATCTAATCGCATATACAACGGGTGTCCAAAGGACACCCGTTACAGACCGTCGAGAAACCCCTGCTTTGCGTTATGCAAGGC
>JAZSRS010000015.1:0-21888 GCA_045538595.1 Faecousia sp.
AGTTTTACAATACCCTTTTCGTCCACATACTTGCCATTTTCGTCAAATACGATTGCCATAGTGTGTTTCCTCCTTGAATTGCGCTTAGCGCTTATGTATTACGCAGTGCATTATAGTATTTTCTCTTGACGAAATAAATAAGTTTATGATATTTTATATATAGACAGAAACTATAGATTGGAGAGAATCTATGAATTACAATTATCTGCGTTATTTCTCCGTATTGGCGGAACTGGAGCATTATACTTTGGCCGCGGCGCGGTTGGAAATATCCCAGCCGTCTTTGAGCAGCGCCATTCGCAGTCTTGAGAACGATTTGGGCGTGAAACTCTTTGAGAAAGTAGGACGGAACATCCGGCTGACAGAGGAAGGACGTTTTTTCTATAAAAAGGTAACCCTCGCTATGGATGAACTCTCTGCGGCCACAGAAACATTGCTCTCCAGTCGGGACAATGCGCCGGTGGTGATCCGGCTGGGATTTGTATCCGGTTCTCTGGACGGTGCGATGGCAGAGGAAATGGCAGGTTTTGCGGATAAGTCCGACCGATACCGCTTCCATATCACCGAAGGGTCTGCCAAAGATCTGATGGATCTGCTCCATCAGGAGAAATTGGATATGGCTATTGTGGATGTTACCTCCCGGGACAGAAGTTTGCATTTCCGAAAACTGCGGCAAAGGAACTTCTATGTGGCTGTGCAAGCAGACCATCCCCTGACGGCGAAATCCAGCGTGCAGGTAGGGGATTTGTCCGGTTACCCCCAGATCGGATTCAGTCACAGTATGGATAAGAATTTTGAGGACTGGGCAAGCCACCCGGATGTAAAGCAGCACTTTATCTGCCAGGTGAATACTGTCAGCGGGGCATTAAGTTTGGTTTCTGCGGGGCTGGGCATTACCATCGTTCCCGGAGAGTGTATTGCGCCTATAGAGGGAATCCGCTACATACCTTTGGAAAACCGCCATCAGGCGCTGTATTCCTGCATCGTCTACGACCGCTGGCTTTCGCCTCCTGTGTGGGAGTTTGTGGAACGGGTTATTAAATCTATGCGAAGCACGATATAAGGAGGAAATAGTATGAATTTTTACGAAATTGCCAAAATGCGGCAGTCCTGCCGTGCCTACGACGCCACCAGACCGGTGGAAGAAGAGAAAATTGCCGCCATTTTGGAGTCAGCCCGGCTTTCTCCCTCTGCCTGTAACAGTCAGCCCTATCATTTTACAGTGTGCCGGGGTGAGGCGGCAAGGGAAGTTACCAAGGCCTGTATGGGAATGGGAATGAACAAATTTGCTGCAGATGTACCGGTGGCGCTGGTGATCTCCGAAGAGCCTTATAACAAAACTGCCGCGTTGGGCGCCAAGGTGAAACGCACGGACTACCGGTCTATAGATATCGGTATTGCCACTGCTTACATCACCGCAGAAGCCACTGCCCAGGGATTGGGCACTTGTATCTTGGGCTGGTTGAACCCGGAGAAGATTCAAGATATCTGCAAACTGGACGGTACGGTCAGATTGGTAATTGTCATCGGTTATCCCAAACAGGACGATGTACTGCGTGAGAAAAAGCGAAAAGATATGTCCCAACTGGTCAGTTATCTTTGAGCCGAAGATTGCCTTGAAAGTTTTTCTAAAGAGTCCTTGCAACAAAGTAGAAGAAGGTATATAATATATTTCGGCTAACGAATAATATTTATACGCAAAACGAACAATGCAATAAACTTCGCATAACGAATAAATATCCTTCGTTATGCGAATGATTATAAATTTTGCGCCTTGCATAGATGGGAGCGATGGTATGGAATGGTTTCAGGACTACATCAAAATAGAGGAAGCGGCAAAACTTTGGAATGTTACTCCCCGTCGGGTACAGGCTCTGTGTGCCGCCGGGAAAATCGAAGGCGCTGCCCGCTTTGGGCGGGATTGGATGATTCCCCAAAATGCGGCAAAGCCTGTGGATGGCAGAACGAAAGCAGGTCGTCTGGTACAGACAGTACAGGCGCCAATGGCGATGCCCCGGAAAACCCCGTTTTTACATATGACAGACTTGTATCACTCTCCCGGTCATGCAGATGCCTGTGTGGACCTGCTGGAAGGGAATCCCGAGGCCCAGGCCCTACTGCGGGCGCAGATCGCCTACAGTCGGGGACAGATCGATAAAGCCTACGAAAGCGCCCATTACCTGCTCTATAAACATTCCGGATTTTATGCAATGCTGTCTGCCGGTATGATGATGGCCCTGTGCGCTATTTGGCGGGGAGACTTAAATATGTGGCGGCAGGCCAAGATTCATATGGCAGAAGCGCCTGCCAAAAATGACACAGATCGGGATATTATCGCCTTTTCCATCACTGCCATTGACAGCGTGCTATATAATGTGTCTGACTTCCCGGAGTGGTTTAAGATAGGCCGTTTTGAATTGCTCCATAAGGATGCGCTTCCAGCAGCCAAGGTCTTTTACGCCAAATATCTGTATGCTGCCGCCTATGCAGTTGCCACCAAACAACATACGTTGGATGGTATGCAGGGTCTGTCCCTGATGGCGATGCTGCCAGCCGCCATTGAGCCTATGATCTCTCAGGCTATGGCGGATAATTCCGTGGTTACGGAGATCTATCTGCGTATGACCTGCGCCGTAACATACTATACCAGCGGTAACAGCGAACAGGCAATTTATCACATTGACCGGGCCATTGCGCTGGCATTGCCGGATAAACTTTACGGCCTGCTGGCCGAGTATTGCCGTACAGTAGGCGCGCTTTTGGAGCAGAGGCTGAAGGAAATAGATGAATCCGTGTGGGCAGAGGTCAAATCCCTGTATCGTGTCTATAACGAAGGTTGGTCCAGACTCAGCGGTTCTGTCCGTGGTAAGCATATTGCCACTACTTTGACACCCAGAGAACGGGAGGTTGCCAAATTGGCGGCCTTCGGCATGAAAAACAGTGAGATCGCCAGTTCTCTGTATATGTCCGTGTCTGCGGTGAAGCAGGCTATCAACAATGTTTCCAATAAAACGGGAATGCCCAGAGAGGAATTTGCTGCGATCCTGTAAAAAAGCATAGCCGATTTTGATAAAAAAAGGACAAAATTTTCCAATAAAATATGGCCACAAAAACCGGTTTCCGGATATATTGCGGTGAAGGAATATCTGCTATACTATTTCCATCAAATGGTATAGCGGATTTTTCTTTTTGCCGCAAGACAGAAAGGAGCAAGCATGTTTTCAAACTTCTTTACGCACCATGCAGTGTCCACCGCCCCACCAAAAGAAGGAGACCTTTATAAAGAGGTGATCGTGGGCGGAAAGAATTTCCGGCTGGTCTACGGATACTACGAGGACTTTGAACGGGAAAGTCGGCATAATGAACCAATGCCCATTTACCCTGATTTTATTAAGGAACCCCATTTCACCGAGGAGGGGATCCCACTGGTAACGGCTATGCAAAATATCTGCCGGTATTACAGTGGAAAACCCGAAGGCGACAGTTGTGTTGACTGTATCTACTTCCATAAAAGTGAGGAATTGTTTGGATTGTGCAGTTGTCCAAAAAACCGACAACCCCAGCAGGAAAGGGAGTGTGTGGCGAATGAATAGATCACTCAGGAGAAAACCACAACCCAAAGCAATCAACACAATTTGTAAATACATATCCAAATATAGGAGGATTTTATTATGATCAAGACAAGACTTTCCAAAAGAATTCTGAGCGTCCTTATGAGCGTTGCTCTTTTATTGGCGTATATTCCGCTATCCGCGGTGGCGGTGCCTGTGGCGGCTTCCGTCATTGACAATATTGTTACAGACACTGGTACAGCGGATTCTTGGGAGACTATGTTGGGAACAGATACAGACGGCAACCGTTATGCCGGCCGTGTCTGGGTAGATAAGTCCCTCTACAAGGACGGAGATACCGTCATACTGAACAACCAGAATAACAGCGGTTCTTCCTTTAGGGTTTCCCTTCAGGATGACGAAGCCTTCCAGGTGATCTTCTCCGCTCTGGGTTCTACAATGAACCATACCAGTTCCACTACAACTACCGGTCCTATGGATGTGGTTTTGATTTTGGATACTTCCACCTCTATGGACGATACTGTTGGCGGCGTAACCCGCCTGCAGCGGGTGATCGAAGCAGCCAATACGCTGATCGACGATCTGCTGACCATACAGAATGTACGGATCGCCATTGTTACATATAACGCAGACAGCGAGACTGTGATCCCGCTGGCAGTCTACAATAATGGTATTGATCTGGTAGTTACCAATTATTATAACAATGGACGGGCAGGCGCAGGCGTGGTAACCGCATACGACAATGACCGCAGAGTATTAGGCAAGGACAGCGGCTATACTTCCGGTACCAACCTACAGTCCGGTATTGACAGAGGTTTTGGTATTTTGACAAATGCTACAGATGTGGAAGGCCGCGTTCCCGTTGCCATCGTGCTCACCGACGGTCAGGCAAACCGTGCCACCCAAGAGCGGTTTTACGATGTGATCAACGCCCAGGATAAAGACGGCACCTCCGCTTCCGGCAGGAATCTGTATGTGAGTACACTCCTGAATGCTGCCTACAGCAAGACTAAAGTGGAGGCTCATTACGGCAAAGAGCAAAAGGTCTACGGCATCGGCGTGGACCTGGGTCAGAATACCACAGCGCAATTGCTTATGAACCCCGGCGATGCCCGGAACGGATTCAATGCAAGCCACTCTTCCAGAGATGTACAAAATGCTTACAGTGATTTCCAGAAATGGGCTGCAGGTCAGACCGTTACCAATAATGGCTGGACATTCAATCATAACTATCCCACACGCAACGGCGCGATCACCGACGCAAAGATTGCTGCCAACATCAATTATGTGGATTCCTACTATGATGTTACCAGCGCAGATCTGGCAGAGACCTTCGACCAGATTTATGTGGAACTTTCCTCCGGTGTCTTTAACCCCATTTCCACCAGCACCACCGTGGAAGGCGCTACCGGGGTGGACAATACACCTCTGATCTATGTGGATTACATCGGTCAGCATATGGAAATCAAGGAGATCCAGTCTGTAACTCTGTTTGGCGCGTCCTACGATGTGGTAGGGAACGCCGACGGAACCTATACTGTGGAATTGGCCACCGGCACAAATCCCACCACCAACGAGGTGTGGAATACTGCTGAAGATATCCTGATTTCCGTGACGAAACAGGCAGACGGTATCCAGAAACTGGAAATCAAGATCAATCAGGAGATTCTCCCCATTCTTTTGGAGCAGGTTGTTTCCGAGACCGTGGGTAATGTAACCAGTTCCACCATTACCCAGTTTTCCTATGGTCCTCTGCGTGTGTACTACACTGTAGGATTGTCCTCTGAAATTCTGCTTCCCAATGGCGAACTGGATGTTACCAAAATTCAGGGTTATACCAATATCGACGACGCAGAAGGAACCGTGTCGTTCTACGGCGGTCAGTTTGGTGTTGTAAACCACGCCGACGGATCCAATGTGGTGCTCAACGGTGATTCCCATGTGGGATTCAAGCCCTCTGCGGAAAACAGATACTATTATCACCAAGCCAATCAGGGTATTTTCACCGAGATCAGCAACAAGTCTGACGGAAGTGCGGTTACCATTCCCGAAAATGAAGAGTACGGCATTGTTTGGGACGAAACCAAATATGACCTGACTTGGATGTCCTATGCAGAATATCAGGCAGCTCAGGATACAGACAAGGTCTATACCTATGTTACTTACTACCATCCCACACCCAGCATCACCGATGCTGCCACTGCAGCGGAGGAAGTTACCTATCTGGTATATACCGATTGGGGCTATCTGAAGGAATCCGTGGCGTTCTATGACAATAACACCGGAAAATATGTCAATTACGATGCTGCAAACGGATACACGTTGGCCGATGTGGGTGTTGCCATCGCACCGGATAAGGTGGCACATATTATCAATGCTTATAGGCAGAATAATCCCAATGCGGATATTTACGCAGTGCTGGGTGTTGGCTCTCTGCGTACCAGCCGCCTGCACAATATGACTGTTGAAAAGAATCCGAATATAACGGAAACTGCCGTCAACCGCTACACACCGGAATACACCTACGAAACTGCCGATGCACACAATGGCAATGATGTGGTGGTATGGCTGGGTAATAACGGCAAGATCACCGTGAATATTGACACGGGTATTGCCCTCACCAAGAATGTGACCCAGGCCATCGGCAACGCAGCCGACACCTACGCTCTGACTGTTACTGTTCCTGCCGGCGTGGCAGCGACACCTGTGGTGAAGGATTCCCACGGCAAGGATGTAACCGCAAGCATCTCTGTATATCAGAATAATGTGCTTACCGTGAACCTGAAAGCAGGGGAGACGGTGTATATCAGCGGCATTCCCACAGGCACCCAGTGTGTCATTGGCGAAGAGATTCCCGCAGGGGCAGCGTATTACATTTTTGACCGGACAGAAGCAGTTACCGTCCCCTTAATTAGTGAAGTCCTCAACGGTGCAGTTCAGTTTGCCCCGGCCTTTGTTACCAACGCACTCTACGGCGAATTGACCGTGGCAAAGGATATTCAGCACAATTTGGACGAAACACCCAACAGTATGAATCAGAAAGAATTTACCTTCAAGGTGCAACTTCCTGTTTCCTTTGCAGGCAAGGAACTTTCTGTGGATAAGATCAATGCCTCTTTGTTTGCCGGCGAAAAAGTAACCGTGGGCAGCGATGGCAGTTTCACAGTGAAACTGAAGAATAATGAGTCCATTACCGTTTTGGGTCTGCCGGGAGGCACGACCTACACTGTTACCGAGGAAGGCGCAGTTGCCGGTTATGAAAACACTACCGGTACAGTTACCGGCACTGTCCTTTCTGGCGAGGATACCCTTGCCCACTTTATCAACACCTATTCTGTTACCCCCATTAAGCCGGAGATCAATGTCACCGGCACCAAGACTGTGAAGGATATCCATAATACATATTCTGCCAACGAAGGCTTTGTGTTTGAACTGAGCCGTTTTGCAGGTGAATCCCAGCAGAATCCTGACGGCTATGTGCATTTGGCAACCCAAACTGTGAAGAATGGCGAAACTTACCTGTTTAGTCTTCAGGAAGTGCTGGACATTCCGCTGGATATTGGCGTGTACAACTTCCGGATCACCGAGCAGAGCGGTACCACTGCCGGTATGACCTACGATTCTACCAGAGGTCTTTTTGCAGTGAAGGTGACCGACACCAACGCCGACGGCATTTTGGAATACGCCCTTGAAAACTACGCCAATACTGTGATCAACGGCAATACCGTTACCAAGGACTTTACCAACATCTACGATATCGAGAGAACCCACGCAGATGTGAACATCACAAAGATCCTGACCAACAGCACCGGTGTGAACATTCCTCTGGATATCTTCCATTTTGAAATGGTCAATGCAGCCAATGCAGGTGAAAAGTATGTTGCCACAACCGATGCATCCGGCAAGGCTACTATTCGCGTTCCCAATCTGGCAGAGGGTACACACACCTACAAACTCTCCGAAATCAACGGCGGTATGCCCGGTATGACCTACGATGCAACTGTTTATACCGTGGTGATCACCGTTACCAAGGAATCCGGTCAGTTGGTAGCCGTTGCGGAAGTAGAGAACGCCACTGCCCTGAACGGCGACGATACTGTGGATGTGCAGTTCCGCAACCGGTATGAATTGAACGCTACTTCCCACACCGTCAGCGGTATCAAGGTCTTGAAAGATAAGACTTTGGAAGATGGCAAATTCCATTTTGAACTGTACGAAACCGGTTCTACCTTCACAGTAAACGGCGCTGCTAAGCAGACCGTAAGCAATACAGGCAAAGACTTCTCTTTCAATGCCATTTCCTATGACCGGGTAGGCACCCACTACTATGTGGTGAAGGAGCAAGTGGGCAACTTGCCGGGCGTTACCTACGATACCACCCACTATCACATTACCGTAACCGTGGGTGTTGACAGCAACAATCCGGAGTATTTGGCAGTCACCGATGTACATGTGAACAAGATCGGCCATAACGGGGATACTTCCAGCGATATGGTGTTCGTAAACACCTACAAGGCTACACCCACAGAGTATGCCCTCAGCGGTCTGAAACTCCTCCACGGCCGGGCGTCCAGATCTGGAGAATTCTCCTTCCAACTCTACGAAGGCGATGACCTGCTCCAGACAGTGACCAATAAGGCCGACGGCAGTTTTGCCTTTGACGCCATTTCCTACGACAAGCCAGGAACTTACATCTACACCGTTAAGGAAGTGGAAGGCGATGTTGCAGGCGTAGTTTACGACGGCGTGGATCACCCCATCACCGTAACCGTAACAGTGACCGACACCAACGCGGTCCTCAGTGCCAGCGCCGATATTAAGAATGCAGATATTAAGTTTGAAAATACCTATACTGCAGCAGAAGCGGAAGTTGCCTTCACCGGCATTAAGAAATTGGAGGGCGACACCCTCGCTGACAACACCTTTACATTCCGGCTCTACAAAACCGACAACTCTTTCGACATCACAAAGGATACAGCCCAACTGTTGGATACTGCCAAGAATGCAGACGGCGCATTTGCCTTCGCTAAGCAGTCCCTCAGCAGCGCTGGTACTTACTTCTTCGTAATCGTGGAAGACGCTACTGTGGATACCTTGGAAAATGTGGTCTATGACGGCACGCAGCACCGGTTTGCCGTGCAGGTGAACGATGTTGGCGACGGTCAACTGAGAGCAGCGGTCACCAACATGGCTACCAATGTAACCGCAGCAGAGGCTGTGTCTGTAAGTGCAGAGGTTACCTTTACCAATGCTGCTTTCCACAAGGCGGTTGAAAAGGAAGTTTACCTGGCGGGCAGCACCGATACCCACATTGACGGTAAGAAAGTCTCTGCCGGCGATATTCTGACTTATTTCATCACTTACACCAACTATACCGGGGAAAATGTTGTGGTGGACATTATGGATGTGATCCCCAACCACACATCCTATGTGGAGAGTTCTGCTTCCCACAACGGTACCTATGCAGGCAATCATATCAACTGGATCCTAAATGTAAACAAGGGTGAAAGCGTAACGGTCTCCTTTGATGTGAAGGTAAACGAAACCGACGAGATCCTGGCAAACACTGCTGTGATTCGGGACGGTATCAATACCTACTCCACCAACAAGGTAGTCAACCACACCGTGGAAGACGAGGCGAAGAAAGATGTATTGGCAGCAACGGATGTTACCACCAGCATTGACGGCCAGAAGGTCTCTGCGGGCCAGGAACTGGTCTATGCCATCTCTTACACCAATACCTCCGGTGAAGCAGTGGATATTACCATCACCGACCGGCTATCCAAGCACACCACTTATGTAGACGGCTCTGCCGATAACGGCGGTGTGTATGAAAACGGCCAGTTGGAGTGGAATATTGAGAATGTTCCCGCTTGGTCCACTGTGACCGTAGCCTTTAAGGTGACTGTCAACGCCAATACAGGCGCAGTAACGGTTAAGAACGAGGCTACTGTACTGGAAGGTGATAACACCTATACCACCAACCAGGTCACCAACGAGGTCTCCGTTCCCAAGCCTACGGTAGACCCCACCTCTCCCCAGACAGGTGATAACACCAATCTGTGGATCTGGTGTTCGTTGCTGGCGATCAGCGGCGGCGGTGTCCTGACCGTTCTCCTTCTGGGAAAAAAGAAGAAAGAAACTGAGCAAGCCCAGTAAACCCAATTGACCAGCAACCCCTGCCGATATAGATCGGCAGGGGTTTTTTGTGAAAAGTATTTGATATAGAAAAGAAAATGTGCTATGATGGCACTGCCCGATAGAGAAAGAAAAGGAGACAAATACCATGACAGAGAAATTGGATAGTTTTTTTGAGTCCATTGCCTGGCCAATGGAGCCATTTCCATCTTACGGCGCATTCCACATTCTCTATACCCTGATCGGCTTCGCGGTCTGTGGCATTACCGCCTGGAAACTGCGGAAAGTCAGCGACAGAGCCGCCCGCTGGATTTTATTCTCTGTAGGCGCAGTGCTGATCCTCTCGGAAGTGTGTAAACAACTGTTTTATTACTTCGCTATTATGGATAACCGGTACTCTTGGGGAGATTTTCCTTTCCAACTGTGCAGTATCCCAATGTATCTCTGCGTGATCGCCCCTTGGCTGAAACCGGGAAAACTTCAACGGGGAATGTACAGTTTTATGGTGCTGTATAACCTGTTGGGCGGCGCGATCTCCTTTGCAGAGCCGTCGGGACTGCTGCTGGATCGTTGGTTTTTGACGGTCCACGCCTGCGTATGGCATATGCTGCTGGTGTTTATCGGCCTGTTTATCTGCTTCTCCAAGCGGGGAGGCGACCGAAAGTCGGATTATGTGGGCGCTACCTGGACATTTATCGCCCTGTGCGGCATTGCATTCGGTCTGAACTGTTTTGTGCAGTTTGGTCTGGGGGAGAGTATGAATATGTTCTTCGTAGGCCCGGGAGACTCTCCTCTCGTGGTTTTTAAGCAGTTTTCCCAGTGGTTTGGCTGGTATGTCAATACACCCATTTACATCTTTGCAGTGTGCCTCGGCGCCTACTTATTGTTCGCGCTAATCTACTGGATACAAAACAAAGAACTGCCGATCCGCAAGAAACAGACGGTATCCAGATCCTGAAGAAATATAGAAAGTGCGTCGGGTAACCGACGCACTTTTTGCTGGGGTATATTTACTTAATGATGGAAGCCATGATTGCAATACATCCGTCTTTTGTCCGTAACATAATCATGCATGGCAACTGGGGATGATGCAAAAAAGATCTTTTAGAAACAGTTTTTGCACCGTAGCCGACGAAGAAAAAAGACAATGGATCATAGTATTTGCGTTCCTGATCTCTTTGATGTTCAACCCTCAATGGAACTGTGAGTGATACAAAGAATAATAAAATCCGCCTTGCATTATAAGTTCTTCGTGATGTCCCTGCTCTATGATAGTTCCATCTTTCACGACTAAAATGGTATCGGCATTTTGAATGGTTGACAGTCTGTGGGCAATAATAAAGCAGGTCTTATTTTCCATCAGTGCAGTCATCGCATTTTGAATCTGTATCTCGGTGCGAGAGTCCACGTTTGATGTTGCTTCATCGAGTATGAGAATCGGAGCGTTTGAAAGAAAAGCGCGGGCGATGGTGATCAGTTGCTTTTGTCCTTTGGAGATGTTAACGCCGTCATCCGAAAGTACCGTATGATATCCGTCAGGCAAACTCTTGATATAGGTGTCGATCTTTGCAGATTTTGCCGCTGCATAGACTTCTTCAGGCGTTGCGTCTTCTCTGCCATATACAATGTTATCGTATATAGTGCCATAAAATAACCAAGTGTCTTGAAGTACCATATTAAAGGCGAGACGTAAATCTGAACGTTTAAGATCTATTGACGGTATGCCGTCTATCAGGATTTCTCCGCTTTGCTGATCGTAAAAACGCATTAGAAGATTGATGATAGTGGTCTTGCCGGCGCCCGTAGGTCCTACAATAGCCACAGTCTGCCCCTTTTTTGCATTTACGGATATGTTTTTCAGTATTGTCGTATCCTCTGTGTAACCAAAGGTTACATTGTTCAGAGCAACATTGCCTTTTACTTCTTTTAATTCCTTGGCGTCAGGCGTATCTGCTTTTTCAGGTTCTTCGTCGAGAATAGCAAATACACGCTCTGCCGCTGAGAAGGCAGATTGGATTTCATGAAGTATGTTAGAGAATTCATTGATAGGGCCTGCAAATTTTCTTGAATACTGTACGAACTGTGCCACACCGCCAAGGGTAATAAAGAACGCAGAAGCGGCAAGTATTGTGCCGTTTTGTGAGTACATATACAGGATTCCGCCCACGATTGCCACAAGGGTGAGCGAAATATTATTAATTAGGTTTATTGTGGGGAAAAGCAGAGCGCCCTGATATTCTGCTTTGTAGAAAGCGTCCATCGCCTCGTCGTTTATTTTATTGAAACGCGATGATATCACGTTTTGTATTCCGTAAGCTGAAATGGTACGCGAACCGGTAAGCATTTCTTCCGCAAAGCCGTTCAACTGACCGTACTTTTTTGCTCTCTTACTGAAAAGAGGACGGACAATTTTAGAACGGTATCGAGTAAAAAGCAGGGATGCCGGAACGGTTAGCACAAATATAAGGATCATAGGCTTTGATATCTGCCACATAAACAAGAGAGAACCGACAACGGTATAGATACTTGTCATAACCTGTATAAGATCATGAGAAAGAGTGCTGTTTATGGTATCAATATCGTATGACAAATGGCTGATAATATCGCCTGTTGCATGGGTGTCAAAATAACTTACGGGAAGTGTGGTCAGTTTTTCAAAGACTTGCTTTCGCATCTTGTATGTGATTCTCTGGCTTAACTGTATCATGATCACCGAAAGCACATAGGAAAGCAGAGCAGAGATAACATAGCAAGCAAGCATAAATGCTATATTTTGAAAGACAGTTGGAAAATCTACTCCGCTTTTCAGTTCGATAGCATCAATGGCAGCGCCCGAATACCTTGGACCTAAGAGGGAAAGTTGGTTTGCTCCAAGTGTAAGAAGCAAGGCAATAATAAACAGGGGCCATTGTTGCAGAACGTATTTACTTAAGCGAAAAAACACACCTTTTTTGTTTTTCGGTTTTGTGTTCTTATCAATCAAGAAAAGCACCTCCCATCTGAGAATCGCTTATCTCTTTGTATTCAGCACAATTTGTCATAAGATCTTCGTGTTTGCCACAACCGATAATAGCACCGTCTTCAATAACGAGTATAAGGTCGCAGTTTTTGACGGAACTTACTCTCTGCGCAACGGTTATAATAGTTGCATCGGGAATATCCTGTGAAAGAGCCTGACGCAGATTCGCATCCGTTTTGTAATCAAGAGCCGAGGATGCGTCATCAAGTATCAGTATTTCAGGGTGTCCTGCTATGGC
This sequence comes from Faecousia sp., assembly GCA_045538595.1. GTDB lineage: Bacteria > Bacillota > Clostridia > Oscillospirales > Oscillospiraceae > Faecousia. The sequence goes on from JAZSRS010000015.1 coordinate 12,968, forward strand.
GCGGGATATAAGCAGGCGCTGACGCTGACCGCCGGAAAGATTGGTTCCGCCGGTAGTTACACCGTGAGAATATCCGTCGGAAAAAGATGAAATAAAATCATGGGCTTGGGCGGTCTTTGCTGCATTTATAATATCTTCTTTTGAAATATCACGTCCAAAACGGATATTTTCTTCTATGGAATCGGCATAAAGAAAGTCGTTTTGAAATACTATGCCAAACATTGCAGTAAGTTCGTTTCGGGTGTATGAGCGAATATCCTTTCCATAAATCCGAATAGTGCCGCAATTAGCATCGTAAAAACGCATAAGAAGGCGCAGAAGGGTGGATTTTCCGCTTCCTGTAGCACCTATAATACCAAGTGTTTCACCCTTCTTCAAAGAGAAGGATATGTTCTTGATATTATTTTCTTTTCCAAGGTATGAAAAGGTTACGTTCTCAAAGGAAATATGGAAGGATGGATTTCCCTTGCCGTCGTCCTCCGTTATGTTAAGTTCGCTGACCTGTTCCATTACTTTTGCAATTCGTTTCGCAGAGGCGGCGCACTTGGTATACATAACGAACATCCGGGAAAGAGACATCATCGCCATTGATATAAGTGTAAAATATTGCATAAACGCGATAACTGTTGTGGCAGAGGAAGTGTTATTCGCCACAAAATAGGCGCTTACTGCCACAACTGCAACGATGCCGATATTCATAAGCAAGGTCATGACGGGATTCACAATGCCCATAATAGTTCCTGCTTTGGCCTCGTTCCGTTTGAGTGCCATATTCGCTTTGTCAAAACGCGTATTCTCATAGTCCACTTTCGAAAGAGCCTTGATAACACGGATGCCCTGCGCATCTTCGCGGACAACCCTGACCATTCCGTCAACCGATTGCTGGACCTGGGAATAAAGAGGCACACCCATACGTGAAATGCTGTACACTACAATGAATATCAGAGGCAACGTGGCAATCATGACAAGAGCCAACTTCCTATCCATAACCAATGTAATAATAGAGCCGCCCAGCAGAAGAATCGGCGCGCGTATGCCCATTCTTTGTATCATTCCGATAAAATTCTGCACGTTATATGTATCTGAGGTGATTCTCGACTCAAGCGATGGGATTGTAAAACTGTCGGTACTTCTTGGGGACAGATGAAACGTTTTTGAAAAGAGTTCTTTTCTCATACGGGTAGAGAATATCATAGTTGTCTTTGCTGCCATTCTATTTGCAATAATATTGCCGAGACAGGCAATTATAGCGCAGATCGCCATAAGAACGCCATAGAATAGAATCCTTTTGATTTCGTTTGTTTCTATCACGTTTTCCAGTATATAACTCAGTAAAAATGGTATTATTAATTCCGCCACAGTGCCGATCATCTTTATTGTGGTTCCAACAGTTATTCTTCCGCGTAACGGCTTTAAAAATGTAAAAACCCAACTCATTTGCTGTCCTCTTGCTTTTCAATGATTTCTTTTGCTCTTGCTTGCATACGCCTTAGCACTGAGTCAAATATATCCAGTTCAGTTTGCGATATACCCTCAGATAAAAACGTCATCCATTCACGTGATGCCATCTTAACTTCGGGAAGCACAGCAAGCATTTTCTGGGTCGGATAGACTGAAAATTGCCGCTTGTCATTCGGGAGAGATTGCCTGGAAATATATCCTTTCTCTTCAAGATAATTCAGATTTCTTGCAACGGTGCTTTTGTTAACGCAAAGTTCATTTGCAATTTCTTCTTGGGAACGGCCCGGCTCACGGCATATTGCCAAAACAAAGGAATAATGACCGCCTTGTAGATCATCGGCTGAAATCCTGCTGTGCCTATAAATTGCTTGTGAACGGCTGATGTTGTTTAGCATTTTCATAAATTTAGACATAACATACCTCTTTTGCTACGATAGTTGCACTCGCAACAGTTTCCTGCGCAACTATTATATCCCTTACCTAGACACAAGTCAACCAAAAGTGTTCGCCACAATCAAGACCGAAGAACCAACCTGTAGAAGATATCCACTGTTTATGCTTATATGGTACCAAACAAAGAAGATGCAAAGACGTATAACACCGTCGTTTTCTTTGCGAAAACGACGGTGTTGCCCAAAATATCAAAAAATAACTTTTCGCGGAGAGGGATAAGATCAAGGCAAACTATGTGAACTGTACACGCCGTCTGACCCTGCCCAAGCAGGAAAAGCGCCTGCCAGTCGGCAGACGCCTGGAGATCGAATAACCCAAAAATGACCCCCCGGCTCAGCCCAATGTCATTCATTTCAGTGTCAATCCATCGTGGAATGCCTGGCCCACTTTTTCACCCAGAACTAAGTAGTGGTGGTGGACGGGGTCGAAGGTGATGGGTTGGAGTTTGGCAACGTCAACTTTGCCGTTGTCATCCAGATACGCCTCATCCACGCAGACGTTAATGACTCTGCCAACCAAACGACAGGATTCGGGATCATAGGAGATCGTTTCGCACTCCAATGCCATAGGCAGTTCGTCGATCAGCGGTGCGTCCACGAACTGGGATTTGGTGGCATGGAAGCCTGCTTTTGTGAACTTGTCCGGCTCTTTATTGCCGGAAACGATGCCCACATAATCGCAGGCATTTACTGTCTTCGCTGTGCCCATGGACACGGTGAATGCTTTGCGAACCAACACATTTTTGGCAGTTTTATGCTCTGCGTCCACACAGATTGTCAGCTGTGCTTCTTCCGTAACACCGCCCCAGGCCGCATTCATGGCATTGGGCGTGCCGTCCTCGTTGTAAGTGCCGATAATAAACACCGGCATGGGATAACACATTTCTTTCGCGCCAAAATTCTTTCGCATGATTCGCCCTCCTACTGAGATTCTGTGTTTATTATACTGCAAAGCGCATAGCCATTGCAAGGCATATTTTTACGTGTTATAATATTACAAAGAGGTGAATACCGTGAAGAAACTGATTTTTATATTGCTTGCGATGATGGTATTGACTGCCTGTGGGCAAGATAAAGAAACGAAGCAGGAGGCGGTATACGTGAATATCACAGCAGAACAAGCCAAGGAAATTATGGACAGCCAAGAAGGTTATATCATTCTCGACACACGCACCCAAGAGGAATACAATAAAAGGCATATCCCCGGTGCGGATCTTATCCCCCACGACGAGATCGAAGAGAAAGCAGAAACTGTGCTGACGGACAAAGATCAACTGATCTTAGTCTATTGTCGCAGTGGCCGGCGAAGTAAACTGGCGGCGGAAGACTTGGTAAGGCTGGGCTACACCAATATCAAAGAATTTGGCGGAATCATCGACTGGCCGTATGAGGTGGAATAATGTTAGAAACGAAACGACTGATCCTCCGTCCGTGGCAGGAAAGTGATGCGGAGAGCCTTTATGAATACGCAAAAGACCCGGCGGTAGGTCCTCCTGCGGGCTGGCCGCCCCACACCAGTGTAGAAAACAGTTGTGAAGTAATCCGGAATTTTCTTTCCGCGCCGGAGACCTATGCGGTGTGCTTGAAAGACGGAACGCCCATCGGCAGTATAGGACTGAAACTGAAAGGTTACACCGATATGACCGACCGGGAGGACGAATGCGAACTGGGTTACTGGATCGGAAAACCCTATTGGGGTCAGGGCCTGATCCCGGAAGCGGCCCGGGAACTGCTCCGTTATGCATTTGAAGAACTGGGAATGGGGGCGGTTTGGTGCGGTTATTATGAGGGAAATGAAAAATCCCACCGCGTGCAGGAAAAACTGGGTTTTGTCTACCGCTATACCACCCATAATCTGGATATCCCGCTCTTAAATGAGAAACGCACCGGCCATACATCCTTACTTACCAAGGAGCGTTGGGAACAACTGAGATGAGAAAACCCCAACGTGAGTCTATGTAGATATGTATGGCATCCGATACCTGCAAAAAGAAGATTGCGCCAAGCCCCATCTTCTGGCTTGGCGTAATTTTTTGTTAATCTTGTTCCTTGCGTAGCATTTTCTTCTGCCAGGACTTTTTTCCACATTCGGGGCAGCGCATATATCTGGTTCTGCCTATATGCGGTGCCATATTGACTGCCTTGTAGGTGGGGACATAAGGCATTTGTTGCAAGGAACATTTTGGAGTGATATAATCATTCAAAAGAGGTGAGAAATATGATTATTCTGATCGGCGGAGCGAGTCACACCGGAAAGACAGCGTATGCGCAAAAATTGCTGGAAAAGTATCAATATCCCTATTTATCTATCGACCACCTGAAAATGGGGCTGATCCGCAGCGGTCAGACCTTACTCACCCCTATGGACGACGACAAACTGACGGATTATCTCTGGCCTATCGCGCGGGAGATGGTGAAGACTGCTGTTGAGAATCGGCAAAACCTCATTGTGGAGGGGTGTTACATTCCCTTTGACTGGCAAAAGGATTTTGCCCCGGCATACCTGGAGAATATCCAATATGTGTGCCTCGTGATGTCTCGTCAATATATCGAGAATCACTTTGCCGACATTCAGGCACACGCAAGCGTGATCGAGAGCCGTCTGGACGATTCCCACCTGACGATGGAAGAACTGATCGCCGAGAATGAACATAACCTTACCCAGTGCGTTGCCCATAACTGCAACTACATTCTTGTAGATCGGTCCTATGACGAATTGGAGTTGATTTGAATGGACAATTATGATCTTCAGGTGGATATCGGCAAGCGGATATTTCTTCAGTATGACCAGGAACTGCTGATCCGGAAATTCCGACTGGAGGCGGACGGACAGTACATCTACCTGACCTATCTGAACACCCCTTGCCGGATCGATCGGAAGACCGGCGGGGTAGAGGAGCAAATGGAAAACGCATGGCGGGAATGCCGGGATTTTGGAACGGTCATGACCATCTACGATCTGCTGTGCTACCACAAGGGCGAAACCGCGCCGGTGCTGGCGGGACAGTGGTGCACTGTGGGTAATTTTGTGGTCACCGGGGTTACCAATACGGAAACCTTTACGAGGAAATACGCCAAGCTGTTTGATGGCCGGTTGGAGGAACTGAAGGCCGCCTGTGAAAGCTTAAGCGGCACTCAGCAGCCACGGATGGCGGGAGCCGACCTGACCTGCAAATTTCAGGTAACGCCGTTTTTTCCGGTGCTGCTGCAATTTTGGGAGGGGGATGAGGAATTTCCACCCAGGCTGCTGATCCTATGGGATCAGAACGCCCACAAGTTTATGCACTTTGAGACCACCTTCTACCTGCAGGGCGACCTGCTGGAACGGTTAAAATCGGTGAGCGATGAAAAAGTTTATGATTGAGGTGGTGTCTTATGCTATTAAAAGGATGCCAGGAGGGAAAGGGCACACCCCGGCTGTCGGAGGTAAAATGCCCCAAGTGTGGAGAAAGGGTAGAGGTATTTGTGCTAATGGGCGGTCCTATCGGGAAGACCGGTACGCTGGCCAGCGACGAAACCTGTACCTGCGGCCATGTCCTGCCTGCCGGCAGTTATGAAGCAGACTATGAGCAATAAAGAAAGTGCGTTGCCTGCAACGCACTTCTTTGTTAGCCTTTCAGCAGTTTATTTAGTTTTTCAGCCTTGGCTTTTTCAACCAAGTAGATAATGAGCCAAACAAAGGCGTAGCCAGTTAGGAAAATGCCGGTGAATACCAGAATGGAAATCAGGGAATTTTGCAGCCAGCCGTTGATCAGATAGGTGAGAATGTAGGCAATATACAGCGCACCGCCGTGGAGCAGGATCATCGTAGGCAGGGGCAGTTGTTCCATTTGGTAGATGGCAGTCATACCTGCCGCGATGAAGGCAAGCACCGTGATGGTCAGGATGCCTAGACAGACTTCCCTGGGGGAGAAAGATGTGGCGGCACCGGTAGCGCCCAAAATGCCGTAGATAATTGCCAAGACAATGGGTCCACCGCTGGCGCAGATCAGACCCCGGAGCAAGAATTCCTTCCAAAATCTTTTCATTTGTTTTCCAACCTCCTTTTGATTTGGGCAAAGCACCGCCGGGAAACATATTCTCTGTAACCGCATTTGAAAACCGCGTCCACGCTGCCGGCAATGGTGACGGTGAACCGATCCAAAGCACTCTCGTTGGCAAGGGCGCTTTTGTTGATGCGGATGAAAGAAGAGGGGAGTTGCGCCTCTAATTCATACAGTCTTTGCTTCAGCCGATATTGACGATTCTCCGAATCGATGGCATAGGTTTTGCCGTCCAAAACGGTAATACACTCAATCTGGGATACGGACAGCATCTTAATATCATCATCAAGGTAGCCGGTGATGCGGTCTGTGCCTGCGTATTTTTGAATCAGCGCTTCAATTTTGTCAATCAGATCGGTGCGACTGTGGACAGTTGCCACTATTTCTTCGTCTTTTTCTTTGTCGATAATCAACTTAAATTTCATCGCTTCACCTCCCGTGTCTACAGTATAGCATATCCGAAATCAAAATGTTGCAAATTCTACCCATCGGTATTATTAGAACCCCAAACGGCACAAAAAGGCCCCCTTATGCAAAGGGGGCAAAAATCTCTGATTTTTGACTGGGGGATTGTTCTGCGGGTGATTATTGATCACCCTTCCGAATTTTCTCCCACAACTTTTTGCTACCAATTTGTCATTGCCACACCAGTGACCGTGTCACTGATGTGGCAATCTAAATGTATTGGGTTAATTTTAGAGATTCCAACGCCAGTTTGCGAACTGGATCGGAATGACAATCAGGTTAGTTTCTGTTGAATATAGATGTCGATGACTTCCTTGGCGAATGCACCGGTACCTGCGCCGCCTACCTTGTCGATGTTTTCTGTCATACTGCCGCCGCCGGCATAACTCTCTGCCAAATGGCGCAAAATCTGGGGTGTGCAGGTGTAGTAATTTGCAGTAAAGAAGTCCTGCAATTCCTTTGCCCAAGCCTGTGCTTCTGCGCAATCCGGGTCACAGGGACGCATTTTGCCAAGTCGGGCAAAGAAATCCATTAATTGTGCGCCTAGATCCTTTTCCTGCTCAGGAGTTCTGCCCTTGGACTTCTGCTCAAATTCCCTGAAAGCGTCCGTCTTGCCGTAAAGTATCTTTGCCTGCTCACTGTATTCGTCGATCTTCTTAGGATCAAAGCCTTCAAAATCCATAGAGTTTACTCCTAATATCGTTTACTCAGTGAAGGTGTATTTCACGAAATTACCGTTGCCGTCGCCGGTAGTGATAACGGTATCGCCACCCGCGTTTTTCGAAATATCCAAAATGGGAAATCTGCCGTTTTCCTTCACATAGGCCTCGGGACTGTCTGCCTCGACCTCGATCAGTTCTTTCTTGGCGTACTGCTCACCGCCGCAGGCGTTGATATCTTCAATAAAGACTTCGTATTCGTTCATATTGGTATCTCCTTATCATTTATGATCAGATCACTGCGATAATATCATCCAGTTCCCGATACTGGTTGTGCAACGGCAGGGGCTTTGCGTCGTCAGCAGGATAACCCATGGGCAGCAGTGTGGAGACAGTCACATTCTCCGGCAGACCCAGAACCTGGGATACCTGATCCGCATTGAAATAGCCGACCCAGCAGGAGCCAATGCCCAGTTCTGCAGCCTCCAGCATCATGTGGGTGCAGACGATGGCGGCATCGGTCTCGCCGGATTCATAACCGGGCTGCAGTTTGTTCTTCCAGTCCCGGGTGCGGTCATAGCAGACCACCAGGATCACAGGGGCATCAAAGGTACAGCGGCAGACGGATGCCAACTTCTTTCTTGCGTCCTCGCTCTTGGTAATATAGATCTTCTGGGGCTGGTTGTTGCAGGCGGTGGGCGCAACCAACCCTGCCTCCAAGATCCGGTTCATATGTTCCTCTTTAATGGGCTGATCCTTGAAAGAGCGAACAGAATAACGCGCCTTGGCAAGTTCCAAAAATGTCATAGCAATAACCTCCCTAGGTTTTTAATCATTATAGCATAGTTTGGGCAGTATAGGCAATAAAAAATCCCGGAATTGGTTTCCCGTGAAATCTCACGTTTCCAACGCCGGGCTTTGTTTCTACAGTAGGCTTTGCTGTTCTGCGGTTTGCGGGTGACGGGATTTAGGTCGCCCCAGGTGCTCCGCTTGGCAGTGTCCACTTTTCGCTTTTCCTTCTTGGAAAGTTTTTCATAAGGAATGAATTTCTCCATTTACATTTCCTCCTTTTCAGTTTGCGATGCAAGCATAACAGAAAAGAGGAAAATAGTCAAATGAAGTTTCTGGAAATAAATTATACGGATTATTTTTACTGTTTTTTTCATCTGTCGCAGGGATAACAAGACCGGATCTGGGTGTACTACGGATAATTACAACGAGCCGGCAGCATTTACAAAAAATGTTGCCGACATTTCATGTATATTCTGTGGAAAAACTTGGCAGAATAATCCTATCACGATGAAGGGAGTGGTGTGCTTGTTTAAGCACGAAAAACAGTTATTTCATCCGGTGGGTGTGGAGCGCCCCAATCCTCAGTATGCGGCATTGCTGCAGGAGCAGTTGGGCGGCGGCAATGGTGAACTGAAAGCGGCTATGCAGTATATGTCCCAGAGTTTCCGCATCAAGGATCCCAAGATCAAGGACCTGTTTCTGGATATTGCGGCAGAGGAACTGGGGCATATGGAGATGGTTGCCCAGACCATCAATCTGCTGAACGGTCACGATGTGGATGCACAGCAGGTGCCTTCCGGGGAGATCCAGAGCCATGTTCTGCTGGGTCTGAATCCGGGGTTGATCAACGCCTCCGGCTATTCATGGACAGGAGATTACGTGACAGTGACCGGTGACCTGTGTGCTGACCTGCTCAGCAACATTGCGTCTGAGCAGCGGGCAAAGGTGGTCTATGAATACCTGTACCGCCAGATTAACGATAAGCGCGTCCGGGAGACGATCGACTTCCTGCTGAACCGGGAGGAAGCGCACAACCAGATGTTCCGGGA
>JAZSRS010000078.1:0-24951 GCA_045538595.1 Faecousia sp.
CGCATCTAAATCAATGGTTACATAGGTGTTGTCAAACTTCACAAGCTTTCCACTCCCAGGTTATTTTATGCCTTTACTGTGCCGTCCGGGTTGAACAGAGGTAATTTTTCTAAGTAGATCAGGTCCGGTCTTTCCTGGGCATCGCCCTCGGCCAGCACCGCCATACGGCCCACGATCTGGCCGCCGGCCTTCTCAACCAGCACTTCCAGCGCCCGGAGGCTCTCACCGGTGGAGATCACATCGTCCACAAGGAGGATCCGCTTGCCCTTCATCAGTTCGGCGTCTGCGGTGTCTAAGTACAGTTTCTGCTCCTTGGCGGTGGTGATGGAGTTGACAGTTACTTCAAACACACCGGTCATATACAGTTTGGGGGCTTTTCTTGCCAGAAAATACTTCTTAGCACCACTCTGGCGAGCCATTTCGTGAGCCAAAGGAATGCCCTTGGCCTCGGCAGTGATCAGGTAGTCGTACTCCGGGGCTTTCTCCAGCAGCGCCTTGGCGCAGGCCACGGTCAGTTCCTGGTCGCCGAAGATCACAAAACCGGCGATATACAGATCGTCTGTTACTTTGCAAATGGGCAGATCCCGGTCAAGACCGGCAATATTCATACGGTGATACATAGGTTACTCTCTCCTTTTCATTTTCAGCAACATTGTAAAATAGCGTCTATCAGTTTTTGGAACAGGTCGTGAACACGATTCGCGGTCTCCACCACTTCTGCGTGGTTCAGTTTCACCGGTAGCACGCCGGCTGCCATATTGGTGATGCAGGACACGCCCACCACCTGTAGACCGCTATGCCCCGCCACCAGCGCCTCCGGCACGGTGGACATACCCACCGCATCTGCCCCCAAGGTGCGGAAGGCGCGGATCTCGGCAGGAGTCTCGTAATTAGGACCGGAGTACATCAGATACACACCCTCTTCCAAGGGAATATTCCGGGCGGCGGCTGTTTCCTTGATGGCTGCCCGAAGTGTGGCGGTATACAGATCGCTCATGTCCGGGAAGCGGGGGCCGAATTTATCCAAGTTGGGGCCGATGAGAGGATTGGCGCCGGAGTAATTGATATGGTCAGAGATCAGCATCAGCGTACCGGGTTTGTAACCCAAATTCACGCCGCCGGCGGCATTGGTCAGCACCAAGGTCTTCACGCCAATAGCCGCCAGCACCCGCACCGGCAAGGTGATCTCCTGCATAGGCAGACCCTCATAGTAATGGACACGGCCTTGGGCCACCACCACCTGCTTGCCCTCTTTCACGCCAAACACAAATGCGCCGGTATGGCCCTCTACGGTAGGCTGGGGGAAATTGGGGATCTCCGAATAAGGAATTCTCACACTCTGCTCCAAGGTATCGGCATAGTCTCCCAAGCCGCTGCCCAGCACCAACGCAACGGTGGGTCGCAAGGAAATTTTGGAAAGCACATATTCCGCCGCAGCGGTGATTTTATCCTGTAAAGTCATAAAATGCCCCCTTTTTTCTATGATAGCACAGATTTACGGCTGCGTCAATTTAGGAAAAGGGCAATCCAAACAAAAAATCAGGCCGGGGAAGCGATGCCCCCCGGCCACATATATGGAGATTATTCGTAACTCAGTGTGCCGCCTTCTTTGGCAACATACTCTGCCCACTGGGCGTCGGTGTAGTTATAGGTCATCAGTTCCAGACCGCCGAAGCCGTACATAACATTGTAGGTATCGGTGTAGTACTCTGTCTGGTAGGACTGGAGGAATGCGGTACAACCGGCAGCCATGGGAATGCGGTAGTACTTGCACATAAACTCCCGCTCCATAGCGGCAACGATCTCCAGTCTCACGCCGTAAGCAGCATTGGCATAAGAGCCGCTGCCTACCACAGACCGCGCCCAATCCTGCCAGGTCTTAGTGACTTTTTTGCCTTCTACAGTCATGGTCAGTTCCTCAGTAGCAGGATCCCAGCAACCCAGTTCCTGGATCTGGTTGCCATTGGTCTCGCAGAACTTCTGCATAACATGGAAGGGATACAGAGCCTCACCGCCCATCGGGCCGTAACCGATAGCATATTCACCGGTGGGAACTTTCTCGTTGCGGGAAGCAATATCGCCCTCACCCACCAAGGTGATCTTACCGAAGCCGGAGCCTTCTGCGGCGGCATTCAGGTAGCCGTTCACCTTGTCGATCTGGGCCTGGCTGGAATCGTCCATAGGACCGTCAGAGTAAGCCACGCGGATCTTGATCTCCTGACCGGCAGTGTACAGGCCGGCGCTGACCAGTTCGGTGCAAGCGGTCTTCATCAGTGTCTTAGCCTCTTCGGGAATGTAGCCGGTGATGGAGGAGTAGGCCTCAGTCAGTGTGCCGTAGAGAGAGCCGTCCACCCAGTGCAGGCCATACATATCTACCATAGACTGCATTGCCTGCGCGCTGCCCCGGTAGGTGGCTTTGGGGTCATTGTAAATGTTGTAGTAGAACTGATCGTTCAGCAAAGTGTAACTGGGCTTGTAGCCGGCGGTGACGGTCACCCAGTCAGCCCGGTTCATTGCCAGATAGAATGCCTTCCGGAAGTTGATGTTGGAGAGCACCACGGAATTCTGATTGCCCTTGGACTTGTCCATAGTCTTCAGCGCATCCAGATCGGTGTTGAAATAGAAGGAATAAGTATCGGTGTTGCCCACCTGGTACATCTGCTCGGAACCATTGTAGTCTGCCATCTCGTTGGCAGAAGGGGTCCACTGAGACAGTTCGCCCTTCAGGAAGGCTTCCTTGGCGGCCTCGTCGGTCATCACATCCATGATGATTTTGGTAGTCTGGTAAGCCTGCACAGCCTCGCCGTCCACCTCATAGTCGGTCTCGGCGTACAGAGTGCCGTCTGCCTGCTTTTCGTATTGGTAGTAGTTTTCGTTCTGCACCAGCACGATCTGCTTGCCGGCCTGCAGGGAGTCGATCTTATAAGGGCCGTAGGACATGGTGGTTTCCTTGCCGGTGGCATACTTGGCAGCGTCTGCTGCGTACAGGTCTTCATATACCAGCCAGTTGGAGGTGCAGGCATTCAGAAAATCGTTGATGTCGGTCTGGGACTGGGTCACATAGCGAATGGTGTACTCGTCCACCTTGTAGCAACCAACGGTGGTTGCAAAGTCGCTGCTGCTGCCGGAGTTGTAAGCATTGCCGCCGGCAACTGCTGTATTGCCGGTACAGTACTGGCTGGCACGGTAGTTCTTAAGTGTAGGGTCCAGCAGAGCCTGCATAGAGTAGATGTAAGTATCGGCATTGATGGCAGTGCCGTCTTCCCACTGCATATCGGTATTGAGTTTGATCTCGAAGACATAGCCTCCGGCGACCTGATCTGCAGTCTTGCCGGCAGGCAGAGTCACCTGGTACTTGGTCAGGTCGTTTTTGTTAGTGGCGGTGATATCGATGATGGATTCAGCGGCCTTGTATACCCACTGATAGACACCGTTTTCGGAGTCAGCAATGGCCTTGATCACCAGGGGGGTCTCTAAGTACTGCAAAATTTCTCTGTCATACTGGGTCTTCCAGGCGTGGGGATTCCAAGTGGTACCCAACTGAGCGGTGTACTGCTTAAAGGAATACTCGGGGGTCTTGGAGTCCTGGGTAGGCTGGGTATCGTCTGTGCTGGGAGCATCGGGCTTGCAGCCTGCCAGACAGGACAGGAGCATTACCAGCGCCAGCAGCAAAACCAGCAATTTGGTGGTCCTCATTTTCTTTCCTCCTAATATGTTATCTTTCATCGAACGCCCTATTTCGGACATTCGAAAAACTACCAACGGATATGTTTTACAGGGGGGACTGCTTGATCTTGGCGTAACGGCGGGGATATTGGGCCGGGGTGGGAGATACCTTTTTCAGCACGATCACCGTGTGGGCTGTGCCGTCCACGGGGAATTCTGCCACTTGTTCCAGTTGCAGACCCAGTTTCTTAATAGCGTTTTTGGCTTCCTGCAGTTCCTCTTGGGCGGCAGTGCCTTTCATTGCCAACACCTTGCCCCCCACCTTCACATAAGGGGCGGTGAGTTCCAGCAGGATATTCAGCCGCGCCACAGCCCGGCTGGTGGCAATGTCATAGGTCTCCCGGCGGGCAGCCACGGCTTCCTCCGCTCTGGCGGTGACGCATTCCGCTTCCACGCCCAAGGCGGGCAGCACTGTCTCCAACCACTGCATCCGTTTTCCAAGGGAGTCCAGCAAGGTCAGTTCCGCTTCCGGACAGGCGATCTTCACCGGCACGCCGGGAAATCCCGCGCCGCAGCCCACATCAATAATCCGCTTGCCCTGAAGGTCTTCCAGCGTCAGCAGGGTCAGGCTGTCCAACAAATGGAGTTTGGCCACTTGGGTAGGTTCTGTGATAGCAGTCAAGTTCATCACCTTGTTCTGCTCCACCACCGCCTCGCCAAAGGCGCACAGGGCATTTTGGGTTTTGTCGTCCAAGGTCAGTCCCAGTCCGGGAAGGCCTTGGGAAAGGGTTTGTTTCATAGGTTCGTCCTCATCAGGCATTGGGGTGGTCGTCCAGATCCACTTGGGATTTATCCAGCGGATCGAAGGGGGATTCCTCTTCCACCTGAAGGGGCAGTACCACCTCTTGGATATGCCAACTGGTCAGCAGGTCGCAGGTATTGGCGTCTTTTCTAGCGTTGGTACCGTAAAACTTGTTGCAGATCCGCAGGTCGTGATCCAACTGGGCGTTCTCACCTGCCGCCACCTCCGCCGCGGTATTGGTACCGGTCACCCGGTCCAAAGCGTCCAGCATTTCCAGACAGTAGCGGTAACTCATCAGCGCGCCGGAGTACCGGAACTGCACATCGTCATTGATCCTACAGGCATAGGTGGCCGCAAAACTGGCATCTTCCTCAATGGTGATACTGGCCCGGCGGGCCATCTCCCGGCAAATGGCAAAGGGCATCATCACTGCCGGGGTCTGGGGATTCACTGCCGCTTCACCGGTGAGTCCTACGGTGACACCGGTGATGCCCCGCTTGGTAAAGTACTTGCTCCAGCCCAGTTCCTTCACCGGGTCCATAGGACCGGCAAACACGGACAGGGATTCTTCGTACACCAGTTTCTCAAAACCGGTTACAGCCTGAGCCGCCAGTTGGTCAAAAGGAGCAAATTCCACATTGCCGGCGCTGTTGCGCTGCACTTGAGTGGCCAGCGCGTTGGCTTCATTCCGGTAATAGATAGTGGCTCTTTCCAGTTCATCAATGGTAAATTCCGTCTCCTCCAGCCGGATATCCTCGGACAGAGGGCCGGAGAACTGATTCAGACCGTACAGGCCGGTGTTCAGGAAGATCACCACCGCCACAGCGGCGCAGATCCAACCCAGCCAGCGAATGGGATTCCATTTGAAGATGATGATCAGCACGATGATGCCGATCACCAGCGCCACCATCACCAGCAGCAGCATCTGCCAGACGCAGAAATCCACGCCGCTGCTCCAATCCGCCAAAAACACCTGAGCCATTCGGGTCACATAGGGATAGATCATATCCACCAGCGCCGAATGGGCTTTGGCAAACTCCCGCAGCGCCCAAGTACAGGCCATAATAATGCCTGCGGTCAGATAACCCAGCCAATATTTCAAAGGATTCGCCTCCTTTAATTTTACATAGGGATAGTATAGTATACCACAAAAATCCTTACTTGTCCATACTGCCCAGTACGCCATCTTGATAAACTTCTGTCACCCGGACTTGGCGTACCTGATTGTGCAGATCTTCTTCCGGCACATACACCTTTATGTAGTCCGGTGTGTGGCCAGTATAGTATGCCCCGTCTTTCTCTTCCAACAGCACCGAAACCGTCTTGCCTATCAGATTCTGCCGGTAGGTTAGAGACATTTCCTCTGCCACGGCGATGGCCGCCCGGCTCCGCTGCTCTTTCACGGCATTGCTGTGCTGCCCTGGCATCTTGTCCGCCGGGGTGCCGGGACGGCGGGAATAGGGGAAAATATGCATATCCGCAAAGCCGCACTTCCGGATAAAGGTAAGAGATCGGGCGAATTCCTCCTCCGTTTCTCCGGGAAACGCCACGATCATATCGGTGGTCACCGCGCAGCCGGGGAAGAACCGGTTCAGCAGTTCCACGCTTTGCAAGTATCGGGCGGTGTCGTATTTCCGCTTCATTCGGGCAAGCACCGTGTCGCAGCCAGACTGCATAGACAGGTGGAAATGGGGACACAGGTTGGGCAGTTTCTGCAGCCGGGTACAGAATTCCTCCGTCACTACTCTGGGTTCCAAAGAGCCCAGCCGCACCCGCAGGTGGGGAACTGCCAGACAGATGGCCTCCAGCAAGTCTTCCAAAGGGGGTTTGCCGGGCAGATCCACGCCCCATGAGGCGATCTCAATGCCGGTGACTACGATCTCCCGGTATCCTTGCTCTGCCAGTTCTTTGGCTTGTTCCACTGCCAGTGCAATAGGGGCGGAACGAACCGGCCCTCTGGTGTAGGGAATGATGCAGTAACTGCAGAAATTGACGCAGCCGTCCTGCACTTTCACCATGGCTCTGGTGCGACCCTCCAGCCCACCGGCGGGAAGAACCTCAAATTCCCGGCGTTTCAGCGCCTGATCTACGGATTTTGATTTACTGCCGCTTTGCAAGGCAGAGAGCATCTGCTGCAGAAATGCCTGCCGGTTGCCGCTGCCACCGATCACATCGATCTCCATGCCCTCCAAGGCATCCGCAGCGTGCTGGGGATAGCAGCCGCACACCCCGATGACCGCGTCCGGTCGCTCCCGGCGGATCCGGCGGATCACTGCCCGGTTCTTTTTATCCGCCACGGCGGTAACGGAACAGGTATTGATAATATAGCCGTCGCAAGCGTCATGGAAATCAGCGATCTCGTGACCTATTTCCCGCAAAAGTTGCCCCATTGCCTGTGTTTCGTACTGATTTACCTTGCAACCAAGGGTAAAAAATCCGAATTTCATTGTATACTTTACCAATAATCCCTTTCTTTGCAGGATAAAATTCTTGTTCTTTTTCCAATTGATATTGCGGCGCAATACAATTATAATAAGTAACGCTGTTATTATACGCGAAAAAATCCTTTTTGTATAGCACCGGAGGCCAATTTTATGAGTTTTCTCATCTCACTGACCACACTCAAACAGATAAAAACCTTTGTAAATCTGGCATCCCGCCAGCCTTTCGACATTCTTGTGGGCAATGATCGGCAGACCATCAACGGAAAAGACTTGATCGGTATGTTCTGTTTGGATTACACCCGCCCTGTGAAAGTCCACGTAAACTGCTCTGCCGACGAAGGCGCTGCTTTCCAGCAGGACGCTTTGGCTTTGCTGCAATAAAATCACCGTCCCGGAATCATCCGGGGCGGATTTTTTTGCAAAAAACAGTAGGCAAATCAAAACAAATGTGCTATCATAGGCTAAGAGGAGGTGGCAGTTATGCGGATCTTAGGCATTGACCCGGGTTACGGGATCACCGGCTTCGGGCTGATCGAGGCAGAGCGGAATCAATATAAACTTCTGCATTGCGGCGCCATCACCACTCCGGCGGGTATGGATTTCTCCGCCCGGCTGGAGATCATTTACAACGATATGGTGCAACTTTTGGAAATGGCAAAGCCGGACAAGGTGGCCATTGAAGAGTTGTTCTTTGGACAAAATGTTACCACCGGCATTGGCGTGGCCCAAAGCCGGGGCGTGATCCTGCTGGCTATCCGGCAGGCAGGGTTGGAAGTTGCCCAGTATAAGCCTATGCAGGTGAAACAGGCGGTGGTTGGCTACGGCAACGCCACCAAGCATCAGGTGATGGAGATGACCAAGCGGATTTTAGGTCTGCAGCAACTGCCCAAGCCTGACGATGCCGCCGACGGCATCGCCATCGCCCTTTGCCACGCACGATCAAGCACTTCTCTGCTTGCATCTGTACATTCCAAATCCGTCTGACGTAAGAACGCAAAGTGCAAAGTGTAAAATGCAAAGTGATGGTGTCGCATCGCGACAATTTTAATTATTGCCGTAGGCAATACATTCATTTTGCATTCGCTATGGTTTTTAATTCCTTCTGTTTGCGAGGTGTGTCTATGTTATACTATGTTTCCGGGCAGGTTGCCCTGTTAGAACCGGGTCTGGCGGTCATTGACTGCGGCGGTGTAGGTTACGGCTGCCGGGTCACCGCTTATACCGCTGCCCAACTGAAACTGAATCAGCCGGCAAAACTCTACATTACCGAGTCCATCCGGGAGGATGCTTACGACATCTACGGTTTTATCGACCGGGAGGAGCAGCGGTGCTACGATCTGCTCACCTCTGTCAACGGCGTCGGCCCCAAAGCCGCATTGGCCATTTTGTCCGCCGGCCCTCAGAATTTCACTTTGGCGGTGATGACCGGAGACGAAAAACTGCTGACGGCCGCTCAAGGCGTAGGCAAAAAAATTGCCCAGCGCATCATTTTGGAACTGAAAGACAAAATGGGCGGCGCTAATACGGAAATTGATTTTTCCTCTCCTGTTGCTGCTGCGCCGATGACCGGCAACAACACCGCTCTGGCCACTCAGGCGCTGAAGGAACTGGGTTATTCCCCTGCAGAGATCGCAACTGCTCTGAAAGGCGTAGACCCCAGCGCATCTACCGAAGAACTGGTGCGCCACGCCCTGCGAGCGATGGTAATGAAAAATTAAAAGTTAAAAGTTAAAAATTAAAAATTATGAAAAACATTATACATGATAAAAGTTTTTGTTTTGCATTGCGTATTGTAAAACTTTGCAATCATTTACAAAAAACCCGACGCGAAACCGTTATGACCAGACAACTGCTCCGCAGTGGTACCAGTATTGGCGCAAATGTGGCAGAATCCAAACATGCGCAAAGCCGGGCAGATTTTACATCCAAACTTACGATCGCACTGAAGGAAGCGGCGGAAACCGATTATTGGCTACGCCTGCTGCACGAAGCAGCCTATCTTGACGATATCGAATTTCAGTCTATTTTTGCTGACTGCAAGGAAATTGAAAGTCTCTTAGCCGCCATCGTAAAGACAACAAAAAATAACTTTTAATTTTCAATTTTTAACTTTCAATTCAACCGGAGGTTGTTTATGAGTTTAGAATTTTCACAGGAATTGGATACTTCCCCCATTGTCTCTCCCACCTTTCCGCCTCAGGACGCAGGAGAGATCGGTCTGCGTCCCCGGTTGTTGGCGGACTACACCGGTCAGGAGAAGGCCAAGGGAAATCTCTCTGTTTATATTGAAGCCGCCCGGCTACGAAACGAGCCGCTGGATCACACCTTGCTTTACGGCCCTCCCGGTTTGGGCAAGACCACCTTGGCCGGCGTCATTGCCAACGAGATGGGCGTGAATATCCGCATCACCTCCGGCCCTGCCATTGAAAAACCCGGCGACCTGGCCGCCCTGCTGACCAACCTGAATCCCGGCGACATTCTGTTTATCGATGAAATTCACCGCTTAAACCGGGTGGTGGAGGAGATCCTCTACCCCGCTATGGAAGATTTTGCCATTGACATTATCGTGGGCAAAGGCCCTTCCGCCAACTCCATTCGGCTGGATCTGCCTAAGTTTACTTTGGTGGGTGCTACCACCCGGGCGGGTCAACTGTCTGCCCCCTTACGAGACCGTTTCGGTGTCAATCTGCGGCTGGAACTGTACACCCCTGAGGAACTGGCCCGGATCGTTACCCGTTCGGCTACCATTTTGGGTATGGAGATCGACCCCTCCGGCGCGATGGAGATTGCCTCCCGCAGTCGGGGCACACCCCGCATTGCCAACCGCTTCCTGCGGCGGGTACGGGATTTTGCCCAGATCATGTGCAACGGCGTCATCACCAAAGAGGCGGCTGACCTTGCCCTTTCCCGGCTGGAAGTGGATCAGTTGGGTCTGGATACCATCGACCGCCGGATGCTCACCGCCATTATTCGCAATTACGGCGGCGGCCCTGTGGGTTTGGACACCCTGGCTGCTACCATCGGCGAAGAGGCCGTTACCCTGGAAGATGTGTACGAGCCGTACCTGATGCAGTTAGGCTTCCTGACCCGGACGCCCCGGGGTCGGTGCGTCACCGCTCTGGCCTATCAGCACCTGCATATCCCCTACGATGGGCAGGAAAGTTTTGAAATTTAATGGGAATTTTGCATAAAAGGGAAAAAACAGGGAGAAAACTTTTCATAAAGGATTGACAAAAGATTTTGCCTTGTGTATAATCCGACTTGTGGCATAAACTGCCACTACTATCACAGACCCTGCGTAATACCAGTCCGTTCCGGCAGGCTTTCACGGGGCACAAACAACCGAAGAGAGGTAAAATCAATGTACGAAGACAAGACTTTAGTTTGCAAAGAGTGCGGCAATGAATTCGTTTTCACCGCCGGTGAGCAGGAATTCTACGCAGAGCGTGGCTTCCAGAACGAGCCCCAGCGCTGCAAGGCATGCCGTGACGCCCGCAAGAACGCTACCCGTGGCCCCCGTGAGTTCTTCACCGCTACCTGCGCACGCTGCGGTGGCGAGGCAAAGGTTCCCTTCGAGCCCAAGTCCGACCGTCCCGTGTTCTGCAGCGAGTGCTTCGCTCAGATGCGCGCAGAAGGCTAATTTAGCCAAACACAAAGCAGCACCGATTTTCGGTGCTGCTTTTTTGTTCACAAAAATGTCGCAAAATGTTCTTATTTTCGTTATGGTGTGTTCAAAATTACCCGGTAGCATATAGGTACGGAGAGTTGAAAAACCTGCAAGCAACATACGAGTTTCTTCTCTTCTATGCCTCTCTTCTTTTTCCCTTGACAAAAGAAGCCGCTGATTTTGAAAATCAGCGGCTTCTTGCTTTTTACCAAAGACCCAAATAGCCGATCACAACGCCGGCAACGGCTGAGATCACCACGATCAGAATAGGATGCACCTTTTTCAGCGCCAGCACCAGCATTCCGCCAAAAATGGCTGCAGACAGGTAAAACGACACTGTTTTGAGGGGAGCAAAAGAAAGTCCTGCAGGGAAAAATACACCCGCTGCAACCGACAGAATCGCCCCACCGATCAGGCCCACCACCGCAGGTTTCAGGCCGGTCATACAACCCTTGACCACAGCAGAATCCCGGAATTTTTCATAGCACTTTGCCACGATCAAAATAATCACAAAACTGGGCAGCACCACACCCAAAGTAGCGCAGGCAGCACCGGCCAATCCTCCCACCTCAGAGCCTATGTAAGTGGCCATATTCACGGCGAAAGGGCCGGGGGTGGATTCGCTGACGGCGATAAAGTTGGTAACGGTCTCGCTGGAGATAATATCCCCCCAGTGCTTTGCCACCTGTTCCTGCATCAGCGGCAGCATAGCGTAGCCGCCACCGATGGTGAACGCGCCGATCATAAAGAAGGTCAGAAACAGTTCTAAGTAGATCATTTCTCCACCTTCCTTTCCATTACCTTGGCGGTAACAAGGCCAAAGACGGCGCAGCCGATCAGCACCGGCAGCACCGGCACATCCAACAGACCCGTGAGAACAAATGCGCCGGCCATAATGATGTAAGATACCCAGTTTTTCTGGTTTTTCTGGTACATACCCCACAACGCCTTGCACAGCAGCGCCAGCACACCGGCCCGGATGCCTTGAAAGGCGTACTGCACCGCTTTCAGTTCCTGAAATTGCCGCAGCACAAAAGAAATTGCATAAATCAGCACAAAACTGGGCAACACCACGCCCAGTGTGGCGCACACAGAACCCAACACGCCGCAGGTGCGGTAGCCCACAAAGGTTGCCGAATTGATGGCGATGGGGCCGGGGGTGGATTCGGCAATGGCAATAATTTCCAAAATATCGTCGTCTGTTACCCAGCCGTTTTTCTCCACCGCCTCCTTTTGGATCAGGGGAATCATGGCGTAACCGCCGCCAAAGGTGAACGCGCCGATCTTAAAAAAAGTGGTAAACACCTTCCACAGTTTCTTGTAGTCTTTCATAAGCATACGCCCTTTACTGAAATCTAGGGTAGAGCGATAAATCCGAACTCGTTTTACAAAGGAGGGTTTACCGCTCTACCCTACTGATACAATACTCCAAAAACAGGAAAATGGCAACCCTTATTTGACACGCTTTCAGAATCGTGATACTATACGCCAAAAGGAGGTATGGTTATGGACGCCTATTCCCGCACCCGGTTTTTACTGGGGGATGACGCAATGGAAAAACTGAAAAACGCCCATGTTGCCGTATTTGGCTTAGGCGGCGTAGGCGGCTATGTGGTGGAAGCCTTGGCTCGCTCCGGCATAGGGGCGCTGACCTTGGTGGATCACGACACCGTCAGCCTTACCAACATCAATCGGCAGATCTTAGCCACAGGGGAGACCGTAGGGCAGGACAAGGTGACCGCCGCCGCCCGGCGGGTGAGTGCCATTGGCCCGGAGATCCGGGTGGATGCCAGAAAGACTTTCTATCTGCCGGAGACGGCGAGTACCTTTGATTTTTCCCAGTTTGACTATGTGGTGGACGCCATTGACACCGTTACGGGAAAAATGATGCTGATCCAGCAAGCCAAGACCGCAGCCGTACCCATTATCAGTTCTATGGGCACAGGTAACAAGTTAGATCCCACCGCATTTCAGGTGGCGGATATTTCTGAGACCAGCGTCTGTCCCCTGGCCCGGATCATTCGCAAGGAATGCAAAAAGCGGGGCATTGACCGGCTGAAGGTGGTCTACTCCACGGAAGACCCCATTAAGACCCAACTGGCCGACGACGACCCTGCCTGGGCGGAACTGCCGGAGGGACGCAACGCCTTGCCCGGCTCGGTGTGTTTCGTGCCGGCGGTGGCAGGTATGATCATTGCAGGCGAAGTGATCAAAGACATTATCGCAAAATAGCAACAATCCCCCAGTCAGCCTATCCGGCTGACAGCCCCCTTTACACAAGGGGGCCTTTTTTGTAAGCAGAAAAAAATCGGTTGTTCACAAATTCCTCTATTATTTTTCGGGCAAGTATGCTATAATGATTAAAATTATGCCCAAAGGAGAGCATTATGGGACTGCTTACCAAACTGTTCGGCTCCCGTTCCGATCGGGAGATCAAGAAAATCCAACCCATTGTGGATAGCATTTTGGCGCTGGAAGAAGAATATGCCGCCCTTTCTCAAGAAGAATTACAGGGCAAGACTGCCCTTTTCAAAGAACGTCTGGCTAATGGTGAGACCTTGGACGACATTCTCCCCGAAGCCTTTGCCGCAGCAAGAGAAGCGGCTTGGCGTGTGCTAGGTATGAAGCCTTATCCGGTGCAGATCATCGGCGGTATTATCCTCCATCAGGGTCGGATCGCAGAAATGAAGACCGGTGAAGGCAAGACCTTGGTGGCGGTACTGCCCTGTTACCTGAATGCTTTGGCCGGCCGGGGCGTCCATGTGGTCACCGTCAACGATTACCTTGCCACCCGTGACTCCCAGTGGATGGGCAAAGTCCACCGCTTTATGGGTCTGACCGTGGGTCTGATCGTGCCGGGTATTGACGCAAACGAGCGACGGAAAGCCTATGCCGCCGACATCACCTACTGCACCAACAACGAACTGGGCTTTGATTACCTGCGGGACAATATGGCCATTTACAAGCAGGAACTGGTGCAACGGGGACACGCCTTTGCCATCGTGGACGAGGTGGACTCCATTCTCATCGACGAAGCCAGAACGCCCCTGATCATCTCCGGCAAGGGAGAGGATTCCTCCAAACTCTATGAGATGGCGGATTATCTGGTTGCCGGTATGAAGAAAATGGTCTTTGCCAAGACCGACGAAAAAGAGGAGCAGGACAGTTACGACTGCGACTACATCGTGGACGAAAAATCCCGGTCTGTTTCCCTCACCGCCACCGGTATTGCCAAGGCGGAGAAATACTTCGGCATCGAAAACCTTGCCGACCCGGAAAATGCCACCATTTCCCATCATATCAATCAGGCAATGAAAGCCCGGGGTATTATGTAGCGGGATATTGACTATGTGATCAAAGATGGGGAAATCATCATTGTTGACGAGTTCACCGGGCGACTGATGTACGGCAGACGGTACAACGAAGGCTTGCATCAGGCCATTGAAGCCAAGGAGAAGGTAAAAGTTGCCAGCGAGAGCAAGACCCTTGCCACCATTACCTTCCAGAATTTCTTCCGGCTGTATGAAAAACTCTCCGGTATGACCGGTACGGCCCTGACGGAAGAAGAAGAATTCGCCGCCATTTACCGGCTGGATGTGGTGGAGATCCCCACCAACCGTCCCATCGCCAGAATAGACCAGCCTGACGCAGTATATAAGACCGAGGCAGGTAAATTCCGTGCCATTATCAACCAAGTCATCGCCTGCCACGAAAAAGGTCAGCCAGTGCTGGTGGGTACGGTGTCCATTGAAAAGAGTGAGATCCTCAGCAAACTCTTAAAGCGCACCGGTATCCCCCACCATGTGCTGAACGCCAAGTTCCACGAGCAGGAAGCCTACATCGTTGCCCAGGCCGGTAAGTTCGGCGCGGTGACCATCGCCACCAATATGGCAGGTCGTGGTACGGATATTATGCTGGGCGGCAACCCGGAGTTTATGGCTATGACCGAACTGCGGAAAGGCGACACCCCCGAAGAACTGATCCAGCAGGCGAATGCCTACTCCGAGACCAGCGATCCGGAAATTTTGGCCATTCGGGAGAAATATCGCAATCTGTTGACCCAATACAAAGAACAGATGGCCGACGAGGCCCGGAAAGTCCGGGAGGCCGGTGGTCTTTACATCATCGGCACAGAGCGCCACGAATCCCGCCGGATCGACAACCAGTTGCGTGGCCGTTCCGGCCGTCAGGGTGATCCCGGTGAAAGCAAATTCTACCTGAGTATGGAAGACGATTTGATGCGTCTGTTCTCTTCTGAACGGATCATGGGTCTTATGGACACCTTGGGTCTGGACGAGGACACCCCCATTGACGCCAGAATCCTCTCCGGCGCGGTGGAAAATGCCCAGCGCAGTGTAGAAAGCCGGAACTTCCGCAGCAGAAAGAATGTGCTGGAATACGACAATGTGATGAACACTCAGCGTGAAGTGATCTACGCCCAGCGGCAGAAGGTGCTGGACGGGGAAAACCTGCGGGAGAATATGCTCAGTATGCTCCGGAGCGTGGTGGATTCTACCGTGGCAGACATCACTGCCGAAAACGGCGGCGAGATCGACGCTGCCACAGTGCAGGCTTTGGAAAAAGCCTTTGGCGGTGTATACATTCCCCACGGCGCGACTATGGAGGGAACCACCCCTGAAGCATTGGCAGACAGCATTTACGCCCTTGCTGTGCAAACTTATGAGAAGAAAGAGGCTCTGCTAGGCGAATCTATGCGGGAACTGGAGCGGATCGTAATGCTCCGGGTGGTAGACGAATACTGGATGGATAACATTGACGCCATGGACGACCTGAAGCAGGGCATCGGTCTGCGGGCCTACGGTCAGCACGACCCGGTAATTGCCTACAAAGAGGAAGGCTATCAGATGTTTGAGGCCATGATCACCGCCATTCGGGAAGAGACCGTCCGTCGGCTCTTCCTGGTGCAGGTGCGGCCTTCTCAGGAAATGAAGCGAGAGAAAGTAGCCAAGGAGACGGTTGCTGTTGGCACTGCCGATTCCGTGGTGAAGAAGCAGCCTGTGCGGAACAGCAACAAGATTGGCCCCAACGACCCCTGTCCCTGCGGCAGCGGCAAGAAGTATAAAAAATGCTGCATGCAGAAAGACAAGTTGAATTGATAATGGACAATGGACAATGGATAATTGGCAAAGCCGGTGCTTTAGAGTATCTCATAGCGGATAATATCGCTGCGGCTCACGGGTTTACCACCCGGCTGGGGGGCGTCAGCGAGGGGCATCTTAGCAGTTTGAATCTAGGCACCCATCGGGGCGACCGGGACGAAAATGTGGCGGAAAATTTTCGCCGGCTGGGCGATGCCATCGGCTTTTCCCCGGAGAAACTGGTGCTGACCAATCAGATCCACACCGACATCGTCCGTGTGGTAACGGAAGAAGACTGTCTGGGCAGTTTATCCCACCGGGATTACCCGCCCTGCGACGGTTTAGTAACCAACACCCCCGGTATTGCGCTGATGGTGTTTTCCGCCGACTGCACCCCCATTTTGTTATGGGACAGGCGCACCGGCGCAGTGGGCGCTGTCCACGCCGGCTGGCGGGGTACGGCTTTGGGTATTGCCGCCAAAACAGTAGAAACTATGGTATCTGCATTTGGGTGCAACCGGGAGGACATTTGTGCCGCCATTGGGCCGAATATTGGCCGTTGCTGCTTTGAAACCGACGCCGATGTGCCGGAGGCGATGATGGCCGCCTTAGGCGATGAGGTGAAACCTTACATTGACACCGGCAAAGCCAAATTCCATGTGGACTTAAAAGCCATCAATGCCCTGTGGCTCCGCCGCAGCGGCGTTACCAACATTGCCATTTCCAAAGGCTGCACCGCCTGCCAGCCGGACCGCTACTGGTCTCATCGGGTAACCGGCGGAAATCGGGGTTCCCAAGGCGGCGTAATTCTATGCAAGGAGGGGAAAAAATGAAACGTTTATTCGCGCTGATGCTGTGCCTGTGCATTCTGCTGGTCGGCTGCGCCGGCAGTAAAGACCCGTACACCCCCACAGGTGACGGCCTGGACTATGACGAAAACTACACCGGCCCCGTTCCCACTTCCCCCTCTCAGGAAGCAGAGCAGAAACTGTCTCTGCCTTACTATAAAGAACTTCCCTTAAATCCCTACCTTTGCGAAGATTTCACCAACCGGGCGCTGCTGACACTGCTGTATCAAAGCCTGTTTGTCACCGACCGGGATTATGTGACATCTCCCCAACTGTGCAGAACTTACACCGTCAGCACCGATATGAAGAGTTACACCTTCTATTTAGAGCCGGCCACTTTCTCCGACGGAACACCTCTGACGGCAGCGGATGTGGTGGCCAGTCTGCAGGCGGCTTGGCAGAGCAATTTCTACAAAGGACGCTTTGTCCATATCACCGAGATCGTTCCCACCCCGGACGGCGGCATCACCATCAATCTGGATACGCCCTATGAGAATCTGCCCCTGATCTTGGATATTCCCATTGTGAAAGCTTCCGAAGTGGCCGAAGATCGACCTTTGGGTACAGGGCCTTATACCCTTTACTCCGCTGCCGGCGGAGAGAGTCTCCGCAAGCGCACCAACTGGTGGTGCAAGGCGGATTTGGCGGTAAAAGCCGCTACCATCAACCTGTTTGCTGCCACCTCCACCACCCAAATTCGGGATCAGTTCCAGTTCTTTGATTTAAGTCTGGTCTGCGCCGACCCCGGCTCTGACCAGTATGCAGACTATCGCTGCGACTATGAATTGTGGGATTGCGAAAACGGCATTTTCCTGTACTTGGCCACCTGTCGGGACAGCAAGGTTTTTTCCAACGACACGGTACGCACCGCACTCACCTACGCCATCGACCGGGATTATCTGGCCGAGGAATTCTATCGGGGATTTGCCCGCAGCGCCAGTTTGCCTGCGTCCCCTCTGTCTCCTTACTACAACCAAAATTTGGCAGATAAATACAAGTACAACGACCTAAAATTCCTGGATGCGGTGAAGTCCGCCGGTATGGAAGGCAGCAGCATTGTATTTTTGGTCAACAGTCAGGACAGTTTGCGTCTGCGGGTGGCTCGCAGCATTGCGAAGATGCTCTCCGACTGCGGTCTGGTTGTAGAACTGAAAGCCCTCAGCGGCAGCGCCTACACCGATGCCATCAAGCAACGGACATTTGACATTTATTTGGGTCAGACGCGCCTGTCTCCCAATATGGATCTGTCTGCCTTCTTTGCCACTTACGGCGAACTGAGTTGGGGCGGTGTCAACGACTTGGGCGCTTACGCCCTGAGTTTGCAGGCGCTGGAAAATCACGGCAACTACTTTACGCTTCACAAAATGGTGATGGATCAGGGCCTTTTGTGCCCGGTACTGTTCCGCAGTTACTCCGTGTATGCAGACCGGGGTCTTGTATCAGAACTGACTCCCTCCAGAGACAGTGTTTTCTACTATTCCACCGGCAAAACTATGGCCGATGCGTTAATTTCATAATGCATTTTTAACAAGGTATGAACAGGTGTTCATACCTTGTTATTTTTTCTTGAAAAGACTGGGTTTTCAGACGGACTTTTCCGCCTGCATTTTTTCTGCAAAAGGTTGCAAAGGCTTCACTTTTATGCTATAATACTACAGCATTATAATTGCTAGTATTATGCCAACGTTTCGACGGGTGCTATTGAAAATATACAGAAAGTGAGAATACTGCTATGCACACTAAAAAGAGACAGATCTCCGGTGTCAAAAGCCTGATTCGCAGCGCGGAAGGTTTCCTGGAAATTCTCGCACTTGCCATTGCTTATTATTTTGTCTGGCGAAAGGGTTATGATAACACGCTGTTCCCCACCTATTTCGGTTTGGGCAAATATGTTCTTGCCGGCGTGTACGGACTGCTAGTGTTGGTTCTGTTTTTTGCCTTTGACGGTTTCAAATTCGGTTATCTGAAACGGTTTGATGCTCTGCTTTCCCAATGGATCTCCCTGTTTATTGCCAACTTTATCACTTATTGGCAACTGTGTTTGATCGCCAATGTGGTCATCTCCCCTGTACCCATGCTGATGCTGATGTTGGTAGGCGCGATTATTGCTCTGTTCTGCGTATTCTTCTATTCTTGGGTATATCATCGGATTTATGTGCCCAAGAATATGGTTATGATCTTAGGACGGGATGACGCAGTCACCCTGAAATTCAAAATGGAGACCCGGCCTGACAAGTACCATATTCAGAAACTGATTCCCGTGGAAGACGGTTTGGAGAGCATCTGCAAGCAGATTATGGATTACGACGCAGTGATCATCAACGATGTGCCTGCTCAGATCCGCAATGACATTTTGAAATTCTGCTATCGCAACCACATTCGCACCTATGTTACCCCCAAACTGACGGATATTATCGTCCGGGGCGCCACCAGCATCACCCTGTTTGACACACCTCTGCTGCTGGTGAAGGGCAACGGCCTGACCCCCTCTGCCTGCCTGATCAAGCGAATCATGGATCTGGTGATCTGCCTGCCGGTGGCCATTATCGCCTTGCCCTTTATGCTGTTGACTGCGCTGGCCATTAAGATCGAAGACGGCGGCCCTGTGTTCTACAAGCAGAGGCGGGTATCCCTCAACAGCAAGGAATTCAATGTTCTGAAGTTCCGCAGTATGATCGTGGACGCAGAAAAGGGCGGCAACCGTGCGCCTGCTGCCGTTCGAGATCCCAGAATCACCCGGGTCGGCCGGATCATCCGGGCCACCCGTATCGACGAACTGCCCCAACTGCTGAACATTCTCAAAGGTGATATGAGTTTCGTCGGTCCCCGTCCCGAGCGGCCGGAAAATATGGTGGACATTCTTGCACAAGTCCCTGAATTTGATTTCCGCACCAAGGTCAAGGGCGGTCTCACCGGTTTTGCCCAGATCTACGGCAAATACAACACTTCTCCCTACGACAAACTCCGTCTGGATATGATGTATATCGAGAACTACTCCTTCATTCTGGACATTAAACTGATCCTGATGACCATTCGTATCATGCTCTCCAAAGAGAGCACCGAAGGCTTCGGCGAGCCAGAAGAGGCTCAGCGCAAGAAAGAAGAAGCCCTGCATCAGATGTACGAGGAACGGGAAAAAGAGGAATCCATTCCCGGAAAATAATTTTGAGGAATTTTTATGAAAAAAGCCGTTTGTATCAGTTGCACCCACCATTATCGGGAGCGGATCGCCTATGTGGAGAACGCCCTGCAGAAGGCTGGATATAACTGCACCTATATTACTTCGGATTTTCACCATATTTCCAAAAAACGCCACCGGGTAGATCTGCCCCACTGCATCCAACTGCCAACGGTGGGTTACACCAAGAATCTGTCTTTTCGGCGGATCTATTCCCATATGCGTTTTGCCAAAGACGCGATGAAAGCGGTCGCCAAATTACAGCCGGATCTTTTGTATATCGACGTCCCGCCCAACAGTCTGTGTAAAGAGGCAGCCAAGTACAAAAGGCGTAACCAAAATGTAAAACTGGTGTTTGACATTTTCGATATGTGGCCGGAGAGTTTCCCCAGCAGCAAACTGAAAAAACTGCTAAAAATCCCCTTCGGTATTTGGGCAAGATTCCGCAATCACGGTCTGCCTGCGGCAGATCTGGTGATCACCGAGTGCGACCTATTCCGGGAGGCGCTGCAATCTCACTTAAACGGAGTGGAAAGCCGGACTTTGCATCTGTGCAAGCCGGAAGCCACCACGGAAATTTGTAACCCCCTGCCCCAGCAAGAGGAAATTCACCTGTGCTATCTAGGGTCTATCAATAACATTATTGACATTCCCGCCATTTCCGCCCTCATTGGGCAGGTGCAGGCCATTCGGCCTGTGGTGCTGCACATTATCGGAGACGGAGAGACACGGGATACCTTCATTGCCTCCGTGGAAGCCACCGGCGCAAAAACCCAATTCCACGGCAGCATTTATGACAACGGTGAAAAACAGGCTATCTTTGATATGTGCAGTTTCGGACTGAATATTATGAAAGATTCCGTATTTATCGGCCTGACTATGAAGTCGGTAGATTATTTTGCCGGCGGACTTCCTATTATCAATTCCATTGGCGGCGACACCTGGTCGCTGGTGGAGACCCGGGGCATCGGCATCAACCTGAACCGGGAAAACCCGGCAGAAACTGCAGAGAAAATTGCCGGGATTGACACAGAAACCCAACTGCAGATGCGGAATAGCACCCTGTCTTGTTTCCGGGATCTGTTTTCAGAAGAGGTCTTTTCTAAGGCCCTGATTTCTTTAATCTAATCTTTGGTGGTGGATAGATGAAAAAACTCCTTTGGTTATTTCCCGTTTTGTTCCTGATCGACGACATTTTGGGAATTAACGGGTATCAGTTCACGATCTTTGGGATCGGTATCCGAATTATCCTGTTTGCCCTATCTGTGGCGGTGCTGTGCGGCTACTGTTTGGGTGTTTTGATCAAGTACCGGTTTACCCTGTGGAGACGCCTGCCTGACCGCCCCCGTCTTTTGGACTATGTAAGACCTATGGATGGCGTGGTCTTGGGCTTTTTAGGTCTTAACTTCCTGTGGGCTACCGTGATTCCTCTGATGGTCCGGGGTAATATGACATACGCCGTGAAGGATTTCACCACCCTGCTGGTGTTGGTGCTGTACTTTCCCTGCGCATTTTTGATGCGTACCCGGCGGCTGAGCCTGCGGAACTTAAACAAATGGTCATTGCCATTGCTGATGGTGCTGGCTCTGTGGCACACGGTGATGTATATCGGCGAAGTGATCGCTCCCGGATTTTACGCCGGTTACTACGATTTTATCGACATTATCTCCTTCGGTACGGCTGTCCGCACCGATGTAATCTTCGGTTTTGGCATTACCCGGATCATTCAGGTCACCTCTATTTTCCTGATTCCGGCTATGTTCTTGCTGCTGGAGCAGTTTGGCAAAGGCCGCTGGAAACTGGGTATTCCCGCCCTGGCTCTGACCCTCTTTGCGGTGATGATCACCTACACCAAGTCCATCTGGTACGGCGTTTTGGCCGGCCTGATGGTGGCAATGGCGGGTATTCTGATTTTCCTGAAAAACAACGAAAGCAGAAAGCATATCCTATGTTTTGGTTTGGCTTTGGTGCTTCTGTTCTGCGTGTTCAATTTCGGTTTCCTGGAAAATACCGTGATCACCCGTGCTATGAACAGCGCCCGGCCGGGAAATTCTGCGGATTTGGATGAGCAGATCGCATCTCTACAGTCCCAACTGAACAGTATGGAGGGCGACCCCACCGGTCAAGAAAACTGGGAAGATCTGCAGGATCAACTGGAAGATCTGATCCACCAACGGGAAGATGTTGCCGGCACGGCAGAGGCCAACGCCCTGCGGGCGATGCAGAACGAAGTTCTGCTGAAAAAGTGGTCGGAAAGCAAGTGGCTGGGCTTTGGCTACGGCGCTTACGCGGAAGACTGTATCCGCAACGAAAATTTCCCCTTTATGTATGAAAGTCTGATTCCTGCGCTGCTGATGAAACTGGGTCTTGTAGGTATGCTGGTGTGGGGTATTTTTGTGCTGGCGCTGGTGATTTTCGCCGTGAAGGCTATGTGGAAAAAGCCGGTGAAATTCTGGTGCTGGATCGGTACGGCCCTTGGCTACGCTATGGCAGTTCAGACCAATCCTTTCCTGTTCACCTTTGCCGGATTCTCTCTAATGCTCTATCTGCTGCTGTTTATCACCGGCACAAAAGAGGAGAATTGACACAATGAATGTAATCGTTATGTCTACCTACAACGGCGGACAGTACCTGCGACCCCAACTGGACAGTGTGCTCCGGCAGACGGTGGCAGATTTTACATTGCTGATTCGGGACGACGGATCTTCCGATGACACTTTGGAAATTCTGCGGTCTTATACCGATCCCCGGATCCATCTGATTGCAGGAGAGAACTTAGGTCCTTCCGGCAGTTTCTTTGCGTTACTGGAAGAAGCCCGGAGACTAGGCGCAACCTATGTGTTTTTCTGCGATCAGGACGATATCTGGCTGGATAATAAATTAGAACTTTTACTGGCAGAAATTCAGGCTATTTCCGGTCCTGCGCTGGTATTTTCCGACTTTTCCATGATCGACGGGCAGGGTGTCCTGACCGGTGATTCCTATGCTGCTATGGCAGGTTTGCGGATTCCCGCCGACGGCAATTTCTTCCCCAAACTGCTGGCGCAACCCTATATTTTCGGCTGCGCATCGGTACTGAATGGGGAACTTTTGGAACTGATAAAATCCCCTCCTGCCGGCATTGAAATGTACGACTGCTGGATCGGTTTGGTAGCATCTCTGTTTGGCATAGTGAAGTACCTGCCGGTATCCACTATCCAGCACCGCTTCCACTCCAGCAACGCCACCGGTCAGGCGGGTATGAATGCCCTGTCCACCCGGCTGCGCCGGATTACCAAGGAATTGCGCAAGCAGGTGGCCAATACCAAACTGCGTCTGCAGCAGGCTGGCCTTTTGCTGAACCGATACGGTATGGACATTCCTGTAGAGAATCGCAGGCAACTGTCCGATCTTGCTGCCGCAGGCCGCAAGGGCGGTTTCCGCGCCGTTCGTACCTTAAAAAAATATGCTGTCGCCCGGGGCGGCAAACTGCAAAATCTATTTTTCTATGCAACCGCTTTTATGTGCAAAGGAGATAAATAATTTGGATACGAAAGTTATTGCATTGTACTTCCCCCAATTCCACAGAACCAAGGAAAACGACCAGTGGTGGGGCGAAGGCTTTACCGACTGGACCAATGTGAAGCAGGGCTACCCCCTGTATGAAGGCCACCGGCAACCCCGTGTGCCGCTGAATGACAATTACTATGATTTGACTGACCTAAATGTACTGCGGTGGCAGGTGGAAATGGCCAAGCAGTACGGCATCGGCGGTTTTGCCATCTACCACTATTGGTTTGATGACCATGTGCAGATTTTGGAAAAGCCCAAGGAGATGTTCCTGGAGAACAAGGACTTGGACATTCCTTTCTGCCTGACTTGGGCCAACGAGACCTGGGCCCGGCGCTGGGAGGGTAACGACAAGGAAGTCCTCCTGCTCCAGACCCACACCCCCACCAAGGAGAAATGGAAGACCCATTTTGACTATCTGCTCCCCTTCTTCAAAGACGAGAGAGCCATTCGCATTGACGGCAAGATCCTGTTCCAGATCTACCGTCCTCACCTGATCGACAAGGTAGGCGAAATGCTGTCCTACTGGCGGGAACTGGCCCGGGAAGCCGGGATCGGTGAACTGTATTTTATGGCCGTGAAATCTTTCGATTTCCCCGACAACGCCATTTTGGACCAGTTTGACGGCGTTCTTCTGTTCCAACCCCACGCCGCCACCAACTCCAAAAAAGGCAAGGGCGTGCAGATCTATGTGGAGAACATTCTCCGTCATCTGCCGGAGAAATGGGTGGAAAAACTCCGCACCTTCCGCACAAAAAACCGCACCGGCCACAAACTCTATTCCTACGAAAAAATTTGGGACATTATCCTGTCGGAAGATTTCCGCTACAAGGATAAGGACGTTTACAATATGGGATTTATGGGTTGGGACAACACCGCCCGTTACCGCAATAAGGCCACCGTTTACGATGGCTGCACCCCTGCAATTTTTGAGAAGAACTTCCGCAAACTTTACGAGAAAGCCGGGCAGAATGCAGACGGCAAGCGCTTTGTATACATCAACGCCTGGAACGAATGGGCAGAAGGTACTTATCTGGAACCGGATACCGATCACGGCTACGGGTACTTAGAAGCCATCCAGCGGATCATTAAGGTAGAGCGGTAAACCCTCCTTTGTAAAACGAGTTCGGATTTATCCTACAGAAAGAAGGTAAAGAAAATGAAAGGTATCATTTTGGCCGGTGGCTCCGGCACCCGTCTGTATCCCCTGACACTGGTTACCTCCAAGCAGTTGCTCCCTGTATACGACAAGCCGATGATCTACTACCCCATGTCCACTTTGATGTTGGCAGGTATCCGGGAAATTCTCATTATCTCCACCCCCACCGACCTGCCCAATTTTGAGCGCCTGCTGGGTGACGGCAGCCAGTTTGGCCTGCAGCTGTCCTACAAGGTACAGCCCTCCCCCGACGGTCTGGCACAGGCCTTCATTCTGGGTGAGGAGTTTATCGGCGACGACACCGCCGCCATGATTCTGGGTGACAATATCTTCTACGGCGCAGGCCTCGGCAAGCACCTGAAGGAAGCTGCCGCCCGTGAAGAAGGCGCCACCGTCTTCGGCTACTATGTGGAAGACCCCGAACGTTTTGGCGTAGTGGAATTTGATGCCGAAGGCAAGGCCGTTTCCATTGAAGAAAAGCCCAAGAACCCCAAATCCAACTACGCCGTCACAGGCCTGTACTTCTACGACCGCAAGGT
>JAZSRS010000090.1:0-9433 GCA_045538595.1 Faecousia sp.
AGAGTGACTGGCTACGAACCAGTAGGTCGGGGGTTCGAGTCCCTTTCGGCGTACCAAAAATATGGGGTAGGCTTTTGCCTATCCCATATTTTTTGTCGCCAAGGGACTCGAACGATTAAATGCAACGCGGATGAGCGTTGCCCGCTGCGGCTGGACGCAGCGGAACCTTAATTTTCTCCCACGGTTGTGGGAGAAAATGCAAACGAGTCCCTTTCGGCGTACATTTGCGAAACAAATAAAGGGCTTTTCACGTACATTCAATTAGCCCGTGGGAGAGTCCATAGGAGAAAGTCGCATCCCGTAGGGATGATGACTTTCTCCTATTTTCTTAAAGGAACACTGTATAGCAACACAGCAAAGAGGACACCTATCCAAAATCGTGCCGAATTCCTCCATTACTTCCAATCTCCTCCAGGGTACACAATTCTTTCAATTCGCTCAAAACACTCTATATCATCCAAAGTATCATCATGAACAATTTCTTGTATCTTCTTCAATGTCTGATAGCACTGCAATTCGACTATCTCCTTGGCATTCAATTGTAGATTTGGAAATATGATATGTGCGTTTTCCTGCGCTAAATAATGCGCAAGTATTTCTATGTTTAGGTCCACTCTTCATCACCTCATCACAATTATAGCATTTATGCATTGCATTCGCAATGCATAAATTTCAAGAGATTGCCTATAAACTATAAGCAATACATTTGCAATGCGAGGTGTCGATTATGGGCAAATTTAAAATTCCGGAGAATCCTCCTACTATCAACAAAACAGTTCGTTTTCCTTTTAATCTTGTGGAACAGGTTGAACAGGCAATTCAAGGAAAAGACTGCAGTTTTTCCGGCTTTGTAATTGCTGCTGTGCGTATGGCATTGGACGAATTGGAGAAGGAATCAACTTAATCTTTGCAGAAGTCCCCCCTTGTAAGTTTCTGTCAAACATTGTAAAATAGTTTTATAAAAACAGGAAAGAAGGGTTTTTATGCAACTTTGGGAGAAAGAACAGGTCTACACTCTATTGCCCGCAATCGGTGTTATGCTGATCCTCGCATTCGTTTTGCATAAGACTTTAGGCAACAAAAACGAACAGATTCGTCGCATTCCCCTGCAGGTCATTACCGTGATCCTGCTGGGTCTGGAAGTGGTAAAGCAATTATGTTCTATTCTAAAGGGATATGATCTGTATCACCTTCCCTTCCACTACTGTTCCTTATTTTTGTATGTCATGCCGTTTATGGCTTTTTATAAAGGTAAGTATAAAAGAGAAGTTGATGCCATTGGTTTTTCTATCTCCTCCGCGCTGTTTCTGCTGATGCTGATCTACCCCGGTCTGATTTACAGCGGATATAATGTGCAGCAATATTTTAAGGATGTCTTCTCATTTCACACCGTTACCTTCCACAACTTGGCTATGTTTGGTCTGCTTGTAATGATCGTTCTGAAATTGCACACGCCCTACAAAGGAGATCACAAGCCCGTGATTGCGTTTATGCTTGTTTTCTCACTGGTTGCCGCAGTTATGGCACAGGTACTGAAAACCAATTTCGCCAATTTCTATTCCTGTAACATTCCGCCGCTGGAAGCAGTGCGGACAACTGTACAAGAAGTTTTGGGAAAAGGGCTTACCCAACTGCTGTATGTACTCATCGTTGCTGCATTGCAGACCGCGTTCACCTTAATGACTTACTATTTGTTCTGCAAACTGGAGAGCATCTTTGCCACAAAAAAGAAAACCGCTTATCAAACCAAGTAAGATATATGCAAAAAGCAGGACCGATTGGTCCTGCTTTTTCTTAATTAAAGGGCTGCCTTCAGGGTGTCTGCCAAATCGGTCTGCTCCCAAGGCAGGTTGGATGCACCAAAGTGGCCGTTTCTTGCAGTCTGACTGTAAATAGGCTGGCGCAGTTGTAGTTTCCGAATGATGCCACCGGGGGTCAGGTCGCAATGCTTGCGGAGCAGGGCGGTCATCTCTTCGTCGGAAATTTTACCTGTGCCGTAACTATTCACCCGGACAGATACCGGCTGGGCAACGCCGATGGCATAGGCAATCTGCACTTCCACCTGCTCTGCCAAACCGGCCGCCACCAAGTTCTTGGCCATATACCGAGCCATATATGCGCCGCTTCTGTCCACCTTAGTGGGGTCCTTGCCGGAGAATGCGCCGCCGCCGTGGGAGAAGTAGCCGCCGTAGGTATCCACGATGATCTTTCTGCCGGTGAGACCTGTATCGCCGTTGGGGCCGCCGATGACAAAGTTGCCGGTGGGATTGATATGAATGTGGGAAACATTTGCAATATCAAATCCGTACTGCTGCAGCACGGGGGCAATGACGCCCTCCCGGATATAGCGGCGCAGTTCGCTCATTTCAAAGTCCGCGCTGTGCATAATGGACACCACTACCGTGTCAATGCCCACCACATTCCCCTGCTCGACAAACTCCACGGATAGCTGGGTCTTGCCGTCGGGACGGAGCAGATCGTTGCTCTCCACGCACTGGGTCAGTCGGTTTGCCAAGGCTCTTGCCAGCGCTACAGGCAGGGGCATCAGTTCCGGAGTCTGTGTGCAAGCGCCGCCGAACATCATACCCTGATCCCCTGCGCCGCCAACTTCGTCGTTAGTGCCCAGGGCAATGTCCGCAGACTGGGTATGGACTTTACACAGAATTTCCACCGTATCGGCTGCGAAATTATCAGCGGGGTTGGTATAGCCGATGGACGCGATCACCTCACGGGCAACAGCCTCGTAATCCACTTGGGCAGTAGTCGTGATCTCACCGCAGATCAGGCAGAAATTGGTGGTAACGGTCACTTCACAAGCCACACGGGAATTGGGGTCTTGGGCCAAGCAGGCGTCCAGAATGGCATCGGAAATGGCATCTGCCACTTTGTCGGGATGGCCGCAGGTTACACACTCGGAAGTAAATAATCTCTTTTCCATAGTAAAAAAACTCCATATACAAAAATTAACCGCACACCGAGCATTCGATGTGCGTTCAATCGAATCCTCATCTGTCGTTGCCGCCGGATTTAGCACCACACTTGCGTAGGTTGCTGGGTTTCATCGGGCCGTTCCCTCCACCACTCTTGATAAGGCTTGTATGCAGTTGCTACATTATTCTACAATAAAATCTGTTTTTGTCAAGCATTATTTGGATTTTTTCAAAAGAAAATGTTCATAATTCCTTTATAGACTTTTTTGGCAAAAAGTGGTATGATAACCGTAACATAATTAGGAGTTGATGGGATTGAAAAATCTTCGTTATAAGTTTAACCGGTTCTGTTTTGCAAACCGCAACAAGGGTATTCCCAATTTGATGCTTTACATTGTGCTGGGAAATGCCGTTGTATATTTGCTAAGTATGGTCGCAGAAGATCTGTCACTGTACAGTATTCTGTGTTTTGATCGGAAACTCATTCTGCAAGGGCAGGTGTGGCGGCTATTCACCTATGTGTTTACATCCTTTTCCTTTGACAGCAATCTTGTAATGGTCGCCATCAGTTATCTGTGTTACTACTCCATCGGTAGGGCAATTGAGAACGTGTGGGGTACATTGCGTTTTAATCTATTCTATCTGTCCGGCGTTCTGATGATGGATATTTTCGCTATGGCTTTCGGCGGTATTGCTATCCGTAGCGGTGGTTATCTTATTGATTTCTCCAGTTTCTACCGGAGTATGGGCACTAACCTGAATCTGACCCTATTTTTAAGTTACGCCACTTTATATCCCAACGCCCATTTCCTACTTTTCTTCATTATCCCGGTAAAAGCGTGGATCTTCGCATTGATTGACCTGATTCTGACAAGTCTGCAGATCTTCTCTCTTTCCTATCCGGTATTTGCTTTTCCCCACAACCTGTTCCCGCTGGTTGCCATCGCCAACTATATTTTGTTCTTCGGCAAAGATGTGGTGAACATTCTCCCTGTGTCTTGGCAACTCAACGCAAAACGCCTTTTCAAAAGAAAATCTGCCAAGAAAACGGGAACCGTTCCCTTCCCTACCGCAGGGTCTTATCAGGCAACGGTGGCAAAGCCCTCTGCTCCCTATACCCATCGCTGCACTGTCTGCGGCAGGACCGATGCCAGCAATCCGGAACTGGAATTCCGGTACTGTTCCCGGTGTCAGGGGTATCACTGCTACTGCGAAGAACACATCAGCAATCACGAGCATATCGAGTAAAACAAAAAAGGTGCAAAAACTGCACCTTTTTGTTTTTTTATATAGAATTTTGAAAACAGGTGTGGTATACTGGTCAAAACAACAAGAAAACGGAGGAATCGACTATGAGCAGAGCGGACGAATTATACCGCCAGACTTGTCTGGACATTCTGAACAACGGCTTTTACGATACGGACCTGGATGTCCGTCCCCGTTGGGCTGACGGCACACCGGCACACACTGTGAAGAAATTCGGTGTGGTGAACCGTTACAATTTGAAAGAAGAGTTTCCCCTGATGACCCTCCGCCGCACCTACTGGAAATCTGCGCTGGACGAACTTCTTTGGATTTGGCAGAAGAAATCCAATCGGATCGAAGATCTGGGTAGCCATGTATGGGACGAGTGGGCAGGCGAAGACGGCACTATTGGCAAGGCATACGGATATCAGTTGGGTATCAAGCACCAGTACAAAGAGGGTATGTTCGATCAGGTAGATCGGGTACTGTATGATCTGAAGCACAACCCTGCTTCCCGTCGGATCCTCACAAACATCTATACTTTCCAGGATCTTCACGAGATGAATCTGTATCCCTGCGCATACTCTATGACCTTTAATGTATCCGGCAACACCCTCAACGGCATTCTGAACCAGCGCAGCCAGGATATGCTCACCGCCAACAACTGGAATGTATGTCAGTATTCTATGCTGCTGATGATGATGGCGCAAGTTTCCGGTCTGGAGGCCGGTGAACTGGTCCACGTGATCGCGGACTGCCATATTTACGATCGGCACATTCCCGCCGTAAAGGCAATGCTGGAAAAGGAAGGCTATCCCGCCCCCAAGGTTACGCTGGACAGTTCTGTTACTGATTTCTACGCATTTACCAAGGACAGTTTCAAGGTGGAAGATTACCAGTTCCACCCCTTTGATTTTGAGA
Source organism: Faecousia sp. (assembly GCA_045538595.1). Taxonomy (GTDB): domain Bacteria; phylum Bacillota; class Clostridia; order Oscillospirales; family Oscillospiraceae; genus Faecousia. Next base: position 5,097 of record JAZSRS010000090.1, read on the forward strand.
TCCCCATGGCGATCTGAGGTAATATATGGAACTTATCGTTGCAGTATATGACGACTGGGGCATCGGCAAAGACGGCACCCAGCCGGTTGCCCTGTCTGCCGACCGGAAATTCTTCCGGGAGACCACCAAAGGTGCTATGGTGGTCGTTGGCAGAAAGACCCTGGCGGATTTCCCCGGCGGAAGACCCCTGCCCAATCGGGTGAATGTGGTACTGACGCGGCAGGATACAGAGATTCCTGATGTGGTTGTTTGCCACAGTCCGGAAGAGGCTGTGGCTCTTGCCAAGACTGCTGATCGGGCTATGGTGATCGGCGGCGGCAGTATCTACAAGCAGATGCTCCCCTACTGTGATACCGCGTATATCACCAAGGTACACGCCCAGCCGGAATCTGACACATTCTTCCCCAATTTGGATACCGATCCTCAATGGAAAATGGCAGAAATTTTGCAATCCGGTGAAGAAAACGGCATCGGATACGAGATGTGTCTGTACAAGAGAGTTTAACGCAAAAAACGGACTGAATTTTCAGTCCGTTTTTGTTTTTCCTCTTGCGTAACCGACGGTGCAAAGATATAATATACTTAGCACAAAAAGAAATGGAAGAAACCAAATGAAAAAGAAATTATTATTTGCAGTATTATCTGCAGTTTTGATATTGGCAGTGGCGGGAATCGTTGCGTGGGCTATTTGGAATAGCGGCAGCCAACTGTCTTTGGAACTAAAGGGAGACCGGGAAATATACTTAGAGTACGGACAGTCTTATGACGAGCCGGGTGTCTCCGCCGCGTTTACAGAAGGAGACACCACCACAGATGTGGAAGTGGTGATCCGGGGAGAAGTAAACACTTCTAAGCCGGGAAAATATCGGCTTAAGTATATTGCACGGCATCAAAATGTGATTCGCACGGATTATCGCTATGTCCATATTGTGGACAGCGAAGCCCCTGTGATCACCCTGACCAAAGTTCCCGGGGCATATACCCTGATTGGCGAAACTTATCAGGAGGAAGGCTTTCAGGCAACGGATAACTATGACGGCGATCTAACCAAGCGAGTTACTTACAAGGAAGTTGACGGCGTGATGACCTACACCGTGACGGATTCCTCCGGCAACACCGCCACGGTTAGCCGCACCATCAATTATGTAGACCCCAGCGCGCCGATCTTGCAACTGGTTGGCGGTGAGATCTCCTTTATTATGGCGGGAGAAAACTATGCCGAGCCGGGCTGCAGCGCCATAGATCTGCGGGACGGAGACCTGTCCTCGGAGGTGATCGTATCCGGTGATGTGGACGCGGATATTCCCGGTATCTACACACTGAATTACTCCGTTACCAATAGTTTTGGCGGCACTTCTTCTATGGACCGGATCATTTATGTGATACCCCGGCAGCAAGACGATGAAGCAAACAATCCTGACGAGCCTGGGACACCTCCGGAGGAAAACATTATCACCGGCGGCACTACCATTGAGCCCAACGGTAAAACGATTTATCTCACCTTTGACGACGGCCCCAGTGCCCACACTGAACGGCTTCTGGACGTACTGAAAAAATACGGGGTAAAAGTTACCTTTTTCGTGAAAAACAGCAACTACTTACATATGCTGACACGGGCCGCCGAGGAGGGCCACACCGTGGCCATTCACACCTACACCCACGACTATGCAAAGGTGTATGCCAGCGATCAAGCCTATTACGCGGATCTGCAGGCCATTCAGGATGTGATTTATGAATACACCGGTCAAAAGTCTATGCTGTTTCGTTTCCCCGGCGGCAGTTCCAACGGCATCAGCCGCGCCTACAACAAGGGCATTATGACCCGGCTTACCAAGGGATTGGAGGCTATGGGGTATCAGTATTTCGACTGGAATGTCGACAGCAATGACGCAGGCGGCGCGAAAACCGCAGAGGAAGTTTTTAAGAATGTTGTGAACGGTATCGGGTCAAAACAGAATTCCGTAGTACTGCAGCACGACACCCAAAGTTTCAGTGTGGACGCGGTGGAACGGATCATCGCCTGGGGACTTTGCAACGGATATACCTTCAAGGCGCTCACCCACGACAGTCCTACCTGCCATCACGGCGTGATCAATTAAAGAAAGTGCACCGGGAACGCAAGTTCCCGGTGCTTCTTTTTGTTATTTGATGGGTACAACTATCACTTCCAGGAGAATCTCTCCCTGGGCGGTAATTTTATCCGTTATCCACTGGGTAGTATTGGTCCAGTCATCCCATATATTGAAACCGAATCTTCCATAACTCCAACCCAACTGAGTGGCTTTCTGCTCATTTGCAGAGAACTCTATATAGGCATTCACTTCACCCTTACCTTCGTGGAATCCCCAATGCTGGGCGGTCAGGCCTGCTTCACAGTCTGCCCGGAGAGCATCCAGCAGTTCGATCATTTCATCCGGGTCTGTGAGTTGAATCTGTATTCTATTCTCACCCTTAAAATATTCCGGCTTATAATAATCAATATTAATGATCTCAAAGGCATTATACAGTCTCGCCGGGTCGCTGATGTCGAACAAATAACGGATATCGCTGAAATAGCGTTTTGCCTGATTCCCTACCGCGCTATCGGTGGGTACTTTATAGTATCTTGCTACCGTTCTGCCGCTTTTCAGTTGGTAGAAGACCTGCACGGTACAGTTCGTGTTGTCCGTGTCCGAGGGGCGGTATGCAATCAGTTCCCGGTGGAAATCAGTGAGTTCTTCCAGTTCTGCCGGGTCGGTGAGCCAAAAGCCGCCTTTCTCTGCCTCCGAGAAACTGATGAAGCCGTTCTCCATATAGGAGTAATAATCAGTATTTGTGCCGGAAATGGTGGCGCATTCCACTTTGTCCGGAGCAGGAACATACTTGGTGATCCCTGCAGGGTCTAGCCAAGTCAGCAACAGACTACCTGCCATCAGGACCACTGCAGCGCACAGCCCCAGAAGAGACCGCTTTCCAAACACCCGCAGGGTACGGTTTAGCAGCATCTGTCCGGCAAAGTAGCCGATCACCATACCGATCACCAGCAGCACATAGGTCTTTGTACCAAAGGCTTCAGAAAGCAAATACATAAACGCGCCGGCGCCAACGGTACACACCGTCAAGAACAGGTAGGACAGGGATTTCAGGGACATAAAATCGCCGGCGGATTCCATATTTCTGCGACGGTACACCAAGCAGGCCAAAACTACCGCCAGGATACCTACACCGGCGCAAATGGCCACGTACCGCCAGTCTGCACCTATCACTTCTTCCAGCACACCGTAGTGCTTACTGTAGATGCCGCCGCCGTCTTCGATATAATGGACCTTGAATTTTACATAATTGGCTTCTGTCATCTGATACACAGGGAAGAAACGGAAGAAAGCATTTGTACCCAGACGAATGCCGTGGAGCAGCGGTTGATACAGCAGTTCTGCAGCCACCTGCACCAGCAGGGTTACAAAGTGGAAAATGCCATACAATGCGCCCATACCGATTAAGTTACCCACACATACTGCGCACAGCACCGCCGTGCCGAAGAAGAACAGGTATTGCAGTGTGGACACTGCCAGCCAAATCCAAGCAACATAGGCATACTCCCACAGGATCAGGCTGCCAACAGCACTGGCAATCAGTCCGGGAACAACGCTGAACAGAACACCTGCCAGTATGTGGGTAGTGAGCCACCCCTCACGGCGTATAGGAAAGGCATGGAGAGCGTTACACAATCTGCCCTTAAACAAATCCATAAACAAAAATGCACCGCAGATACCGCCGTAAATCAGGTTGATTATCGCCATACCGCTTAAGGAATCCAGTATGCTGTCTGCCATATGGGCCGGGGAATTATCCGCCATAATAAACATAGCAATCAGAAGAAAAACAGTATACAGCGCCCATATGGGGAAATAACGGAGAATGTCCTTCCGCAGGGCGGTTTTATTAAAGAAGTATGTTCTTGACTTCATAGTTCACACCTCCCAGTTCATAAATGAAAATTTCTTCCAGAGACAGGGGCAAAACATCAAAATAGGCCGGGTTGATTGCAGAGACCTTGGCCTGTACTTCCTCCGGTGTACCACGGACTACAAATGTGTTCAGTCTGCCGGAAGTACTGGTATGGAGAATATCCAGTCCGGCAGGGGCATCGCCTACCATTTGGAGTTTCACGGTATTGCCCAAGTCGGATCGTAGCCATGTCGTTCTGTGAGCCAAGGAGTTGAGTTGCCAATTTGTCTTCCTAAGCCCGCTTGGCCTCCGACTTCCACGGACTACAAATGTGTTCAGTCTGCCGGAAGTACTGGTATGGAGAATATCCAGTCCGGCAGGGGCATCGCCTACCATTTGGAGTTTCACGG
>JAZSRS010000128.1:0-2055 GCA_045538595.1 Faecousia sp.
GTGGAATGTAGAGGAGGATATCATTCAGACGGATATGACACTCTACGCCGGTTGGGAAAAATCCGAATAAACGAATCCCCTGATGTGCATTGAACTGAACCAGTAAAACTGGACAATAGACAAAATCCCCCTTTATGTAGGATAATAACTACATAAAGGGGGATTTATCATGTCTAAAAGAAAATACACAAATCTAAAAGCCTTGTTGCCTGAAATTAAGGAAATGATAGCAGAGGGAAAAAGCCATAGAGAAATAGAAGAACACTTTGGACTAACTGGAGAACGGCCAATTCATCATTTGTTGAAGCAGGAGCACCGCCGGGAAAAGAAGTTAGCAGCAGGTTTTGTTCCAAAGCCTAAGGGACGTCCGCGCAAGGACGGACAGGCACCAAAACAGGATGTTCAAAAGGAATTAGAACGACTCCGTATGGAAAACAAACTGTTGCGGGATTTTCTGCAATCTACAGAAAGGATGTGAGGCCGAAGGTAAAGTATGCAGTAATCTATCGTCACCGGGATGAATACCCGGTATCTGTCATGTGTAAGTTTTTTGAGGTATCCAGAAGCGGCTACTATGACTTTATAAAGCGGCTGGGTAGACCTGAGCCGGATGCAGATCTAGCAAAGAGGATAGAGGAATGTCAGAACAGGACAGACAAGACCTATGGTTACAGACGGGTCTGGAAGTGGCTGAAAGACAGAAAGATCGAGAAGAACCCGAAAACTGTACTTAGAGTAATGAAAAAGTACGGCTTGTTATCGGAGATCCGTCGTTGCAGGAAGTGGGTAAACCTTGGGCAGCAGGTGCATAAGTATCAAAACCATCTAAACCGCCAGTTCTATGCAGACAGGCCAAATGCTAAGTGGGTCACAGACATTTCATATATCCACACCAAGGAAGGTGTACTGTACCTATCCATGATACGAGATTTATATGACAACAGCATTGTAGCTTACAAAACCGCAACACAACAAACAGTGAATCTCGTCCTGGATACGATTCGGCTGGCAATGAAGAAAGAGAAAAAGAGAGTCGCTGCGGAGTTGCAGCTCCACAGCGACCAGGGCTTTCAATATACTTCTCAGGCATATTTTAAGCTAACTCAATCTTACGGGATAACGCCGTCAATGTCAAGTAAGGGCAATCCTTATGACAATGCCATGGCAGAAAATTTCTTCTCCATTTTGAAAACGGAGTGCATCTACCGGCACAAAGCAAAGACTTTCAAAGAGGCGAATGATCTGATCGACAGATACATTCACTTCTATAACCATGAGCGCATCCAGAATAAAACTGGAGTGGCGCCGCTGACGCTGCGCCACTCCGCTTAAAACTTAATATTTCCTACATAGGGGTATTTTTGTGCTGTCCGCACAATCTGGGGCAGTTCAATGCACATCAGGGGATATTCTTATGCATTGTTGAGGATCTTCAGTTCTTCATCCGTCAGGTTCAGGTCCGCTCCCAAAAGATTGGCTGTGAAATGTTCCGCTCTGGAGGAGCCAAACAGAGGGATCACCCGGGGGAATCCCTCACAGCGGTAAAGATTGACCATCCATGCCACTGCCAGAGCGCTGGCACTGACTCCCTTTTCTTTTGCCATCGTCCTAAGCTGCTCCAGTCGGGAACCGGTCACCAGCTCTGCCGGCAACCTGGCGGGATTTTCATAACCGCCCTTGGCAAGACAGGAATAGGCCACCAGAGGAATATTTTTTGCCTCCAGATACCGCAGCCGTTCACGGGTGGTGTACTCGTTGAACAGATACTGAGGAGCCACATCTCCCCTCGCCTGCAGATAAGTAAACCACTGCTGCATAACGGTATAGGGAGTCTGCGCAACGGTGTTGGCCTCGGCAAAGCGCCAGGTGTCATAGTTGCTGCCGCCCAGGCATCTGACCTTCCCCTTTTCCACCAAACGGTGGAAGGCCTCCATGGTTTCTTCCAAGGGTGTTGTGGCATCGTCCGTGTGTGCATAGTAAAGGTCAATATAGTCTGTTTTCAGCTTCCGCAGGCTTTCCTCCACCCAAAAAGCAATTTGCTCCTTCCGCAGACCC
>JAZSRS010000146.1:0-4075 GCA_045538595.1 Faecousia sp.
CATGGCTACGATCCGACTTGGGCGCTTTGGACTGGGTCCATGCACCGTATTTATGGTCTGTTTTCTTGATGGCAGATCCGGTCTGAACGGTTGTATTGCAGTTGTCACATACAGTATCGCCGGTATAGCCTTCCTCTTTGCAGGAGGCAGACCGGGTATTTTTAATGGTAGTATTGGTGTGCTTGCAGGGGGGGGTCAGAGAACTGAGGATCTGGTTGCACATATAGGTGTGACCGTCTTTGTTGGCGTACTGCTTGTTGGATGCGTTTACGATCTTGAGCAACTCTTTGTAAATCGCGGACTGATCTTTGGTATCGATCATTACAGCGCCAAAACCTGCGGTGCTGGCATCACAAGTTTCAACAAATGCGGTGTTTTTCATGCTGCTGGTACGCTTGAGCAGGAAAGCATTGCAGAAGTCGATCATCTGATCCATGATGCTGCTGATGTTCAGGTTCTTTGTGCCGGAGTTAAAAACCAGGTTGCGGAGAGGGTTATAAAGGCCCAGCACCAAAACCACAGCGTTGCTGTTGTACTTACGGATCTCATTGACTGCATTGACGGTCTCGAAACAGTAGGATACGCATTCATAAAGCAGATGCTCCACAAGAGAGGCGACACTTTCCGCACTTTCTTTGCCATACTCGGCGCTGTATTCATTCACAAGTTGGTTACGGAAATCCGTAAGAGAGGCTATAAGGGCCTGGTCTGATATGTATGCATCCCAGACCACAGTGGTGCCGTCCAGAGCACCGTTCATACAGGCGAGGATAAAGGGCGCGGCATCCAGTTGGAAGGTGATCAAATCTGCCTTCTTGACGGTGTCGGCATAGTTTTTTACATAGTTCACCGCGCCGGCAGCATTGAGTTCGTAGTCGGCGATGTTGGTGTATTGGACATCTAACTTGTTGGCCACCAGGGCGGAATAGCAGTTGTTAGTACCCACTACAGCCAGACCACCGGCGGAGATGCCGCCCATAGCCACATAGTGGGAGTTGCTCTTCTGGTCATACACAACAGGCAGAGATGCGGCATAGTTGCGGTCATAATTGTCGTAATCGCTTTGGTACAGATCAAAAACCGTCATCAGCTGCTTAATGATGCTGTCCATTTCATTTCCGGCCGCGGAAACAGGTGTTGCAACAGAGATGCCCAGGCAAAGCGCCATGCAGAGCATCAGTAGACGAATGGTTAAGGAACGAATCGGCTTCATAGATACGGTGGATTCAAACTGCAACGCATGGTTGCAGAAAACACACCTTCCCTCCTTTTGTGATTGCAGTATCCGGAAATGTTGTTTCCGGTGTCATTTTGTTGAACTATTATACATAGAAAAAGGGCACAAGTCAATGCGGCGCAGGAAAATTCTAAAGACAATGGGATAGACTTTCTTGCTGGAATGTGTTAAAATAAAGTAACTTTGATGTTGAATCAGGAGTGGTATCGATATGATCAAGATTACCAACTTGAATAAGTTTTATCAGTCCAAGCGGCGGCGGCTGCACCATGCGCTGAAGGATATCAATCTGATGCTGCCCGACAGGGGTCTGGTGTTTGTGTTGGGCAAAAGCGGCAGCGGCAAGTCCACCTTACTGAATCTGATTGGTGGTCTGGACAGAGCCAGTTCCGGCACGATCGTGGTGGACGGAAATAATATCTGCGCCATGGATGAGGCGGAATTTGTGGATTACCGCAACAGTTACATCGGCTTTATTTTTCAGGATCACCATTTGATCGACGATTTGACGGTCTACCAGAACATCAAACTGGTGCTGAATCTGCGTCGAATTGGAGACAGGACCCTGGTTTCCCAGGCACTGGAGCAGGTAGGTCTGGCGGGCTATGAGGATCGCTATCCCGGTGAACTCAGCGGCGGCGAGCGGCAGCGTGTGGCCATTGCCCGCGCCATCGTCAAGCGTCCCCGGATCATTCTGGCGGACGAGCCAACCGGCAACCTGGACGGCAGAAATGCTGAGGAAGTCATGCGGATATTGAAGACACTGTCCCAGGATTGCCTGGTGTTGACGGTTTCCCACAACACTGCGGAGGTCTATGCCAGCGCAGATCGCATCATTGACTTGTCCGAAGGGCAGATCGCGGGTGATGTGACCCGAAATCCGGACTATCCGGATGGTGTAGTGCTGAAGGACGACACCGTCCAGTATCCGGACGACAGGCTGATGACGGAGGCGGATGTTGCCGCCATCAATGACGGTCTTGCCCGGCAGAAGGTGAAGAGGTTTGTCCTCCGCAGAGATAAGTTCCGGCCCACCCAGTTTTCGGAGGAAAAGGGCGTGAGCCAAGTCTTTGCCAAAACAAGGCTGGCCCTTGGCCGGGTGATCGCTCTGAGCGCCGTTTTTTTGAAGACCAAGTTGCTGCGCATCGCCACCATGACGGTACCTCTGGCGCTGATCCTGCTGATCATGCTGCTGTCCCAGACCTACATCAATTTCGACGGAAACCGCATCATTGCGGAGCAGATGGAGAAGGCGGGGCAGGAGGCCGTTGTCCTGAGCAAGGAGATCTCGCTGGATGGTGTTAAGAAGAATGCACGCAGATTCCACGCCGTTGTGACACAGGAGGATCTGCAGGCCTTTATGGATACAGGTTTTGACGGAACGACCTATCCCATTTTGAGTCTGTCCGTTCCTGTGACTACCTATAAAAACGCCGCCGGCATCAAGACCAGTTATTTCTCTTATGGGGTGATCTCCACGGAATCGCTGGGTACTGTGGTGGTGGACGAGACCTTCTTTGAAGAAAAGTTGGGACAACTGGAGTACCTTGCCCAGACCCGGGAGTTTGATCCGCTGGGTGTGGTGATCACGGACTATCTGGCGGATGTGATTCTGGCCACCAACAGCCAGTACAGTGGAAAGTCCTATTTTGATCTGCTCGGCGATTATACTATGGCCGGCTCCGAACTGGGCGCGGTCAAGATCAACGGTATCATCAATACCAACTATAAAGATCGGTATGAGGAACTGATCGACCGTGTCGTGGACCAAAAGGAAACGGATCTGGCAGTCCTGTATAACGATGAAGAATTTCAGCGTTTGAGCAGTGAACTGTACAGTTTCCTTGCCTATTCCTATACCTTCAACGCTACTTTTGCAGAGGACTATTTGGCCGCCGAAAACCATTCCCATTTCTGGAGCCATCATCTGGCATTTAATGGAAAGTCTTATACCATTCCGGACGGTTATGTTACCCTCCAATCCTCTCTGCAGGACGGTCAGGTGCTCCTGGGTTACAAAATGTACAACGCCCTGTTCGGCACGGACTACAATGCGGAGAATCTGAATACCTTTGCGCCCCATACTGCCGACATGACCCAGTATGCCTACTATGATACCGAGAACGCAGAACCTCTGTTTACTTCCAGGGTGGAGATCGTAGGTCTGTATAACGGAGATAGCATGGGTGTGAGCCGGAGCGTGGGTGAATTGTTCAATCAGAACCATATTCGCCAGACTGGCGTGTACTTTGATGGACTAAGCCACTTATCCGATGTGCTGGAAGTGGCGGAGGAGCGGAGTTTTGTGCAGGACAGCATCACACTGGAGGGCATTCTGACCCTGACCCGCTGTGTGCAACTGTTTGTGATGATCTTCCGTCTGGTCAATATCGTGCTTTGCGCCGCGGTGGTCTTCATCTTTGTCAGTTTTTCCACCAAGATGATCCGGGATAAGCTCCATGAGATCGGCATTTTGAAGGCGCTGGGCACTAACCGCGGAACCATCAACTTTGTTTTCGGCCTGCAGATCGGCCTGATTGCAGTTTTTACCAGCCTCATTTCCGGTTTCGGGTATTACTTCCTCGTAGAGCCGGCCAATACACTGTTTGTGGCCTCCCTGCGGGAGATGGTTCCCAGTCAGTTGGTGTTGGATCTGAATGTGCTGGTGTACATTCCCGAGGTGGTGCTCCAGAATGTGATCCTCCTTGCTGTTCTGTCCGTGATCTCTTTGGTGATCCCCATGTCCAGGATCGGAAAGATCCAGCCGGTGAAGATCATCAACACCAGGGATTGACAAGATACATATATCCTATTCGTTTTGCCGACAAAAATCGAACA
>JAZSRS010000073.1:0-6492 GCA_045538595.1 Faecousia sp.
ATGGCTTAGAAGCCATCTGAAGAAAGTTCGTGTTGATTGTCGTGAGGGTCCACCTGTTCCCATCCCGAACACAGAAGTTAAGCTCACGTACGCCGACGATAGTTGCCGGGCGACTGGCCGTGAAAATAGGTAACGCGAACACAAGAAACCTCCACTCTTTCGAGTGGGGGTTTCTTGCATATTGATTGTTGACAATTAAATACCAGAGAAGTATAATGTGTGCATCTTAAAAGAACAAAGGTGATGACTATGCAACTGAAGGGAAAAACCATTAATTTTCTCGGCGACAGCATAACCGAGGGAGTGGGCGTAGTCGATTGGAAACACAACAGATACGACAATGTTTTGAAAAAAACTTGTGGGTTGAAAGAAACCTATAATTACGGAATTGGTGGAACTAGACTTGCTTACCAATGCATTCCAAGCGCAAAGCCTCGGCACGACCTGTGTTTTTGCGGAAGAGCCTATGACCTCAATCATGAAGCGGATATTACTGTTGTATACGGTGGCGTAAATGACTATATTCACGGCGATGCGCCTATTGGTGGGTTTGGAGATACGACGCCTGCGACTTTTTACGGCGCGGTAAGATTTTTGATGGATCTTCTGAAGACGGAATTTGCCGATAAGACAATCGTTTTTATGACCCCTGCCCGCCTGTGTTATGACGGGATGACCGGCGCTGAGCCATCCATCCGTCCTCAAAAAAAGCCGGACGCCCTGCCTCTTTTGGGCTATACGGAGATTATCAAGCAGACTGCGGCGCTTTATGACATACCAGTGCTGGATCTGTATGAAAAACTGGGTATTGATCCGACAAAGTCGGAGGATAAAGAAAAATATACTTCCGACGGCTTGCACTTCAACGATGCCGGTCATTACAAAATTGCAACCTGTCTGCAGGCGTTTCTGGAGGAACTGTAACGTATGTGGAAACAGAACAAAGAGAAACTTGGCGTAATGGGCCACAGAGGTTGCTGCGGCTATATGCCTGAAAATACCCTCATATCCTTCCGGGAGGCGTTCCGCCTTGGAGTAGATTTTTTAGAATTTGATGTGCAGATGACTCGGGACGGCCACCTTGTCGTCATCCACGACGATATGGTGGACCGCACCACAGACGGAATTGGCGCTGTGAATTTTATAACTTTGGACGAACTGAAAAAAATGGATGCCGGCGTCAAGTTCGGCTATCCTGGACAGCGGATTCCTACCCTCCGGGAAACGCTGGAATGTATTGCCGACGAAGCCCCTGCCCATATGTACTTGGATGTGGAAATCAAGGATCAAAGGCCCATCGTTGTGGATCAAACCTTGGCTGTGCTTTCTGAGTTTGGACTGCTGGAAAAAACCGTAATAGACAGTTTTGATGCCCAGACTCTGCTGTACATTCAAAAGGAATACCCCCACGTAAAGTACCATTGCCAGCCGCCGCAGTTGATGAAGCGGTACGATGCCCGCGTGCTGGAAAAGGCTTGCGCCCTTGCAGTCCCTTTGCGACTGTCCGATGCTGAGGTGGAGAGTCTGGTTGCCTTGGCAAATACCTATGGATTGGAAGCGTGGGGCTATATTACCGATACCATAGAACAGGTTGAGCGGGCAATGAGATTCGGCTTTACCAACCTTACTGCAAACGATCCTCATGCGGTGATTGCATATCTTGATACAAACGGTAGGCGTGCTGAAAAATAATCAAAAAACTGCTTTATGTGTAAAACCCTCCACTGATGGCGGTACGCCATAGTGATAAAATGGTTTTGAACGGTCCCTTTTCCGCTTAACTGCACAAAAAATCCCCGAAATGCGTCAGCATGAAGTGATAAAATAATGGTAGGCACTTTCGTGTCTACCATTATTTTATCACTTCAATCGAAAGGTCGGGGGATTTGCTTTTCCTTGAGGCATATTGTATAATTATAGATATAGTAATTTTGATGACCGAGGTCTTTATGCTGACAAAGAGAGAAATTTTGGAATGGCTGAAGAAGATGGGTGTGCCGAAGGATCGGCCGGTGACAGTTCATACCTCCCTGAAGAAAATTGGAGAGATAGAAGGTGGTGGACAGACCCTGCTGGACGCCTTGATTGAACACTGCACCGCTGAGGGTGGACTGCTGTGCATTCCCACCCACACCTGGGGTTATATGGAGAACGGCGAGAAAATTGTTTTTGACCTTGCAGAGCCGAAGAGTAATCTGGGCGTGTTACCCAATCTGGCATTGCAGGATAGCCGCGGAGTCAGAAGCAACCATGTTACCCACTCTGTGACAGTTTTTGGAGCCGATGCGGAGGCCTTTGCTGGGTGTGATAACAGTTACATGACAATGGCTGACCCAAGGGGTTGCTATGGGGAACTGTATCGACGGGATGGCTATGTTTTGCTCATTGGCGTGGGACAGGAAAAGAATACATTTTTGCACTGCGTGGAGGAAATGCTGGGAGTAGAAAACAGGACAGCCACCCAGCCTACAACCCTGAAAATTCGATATAAAGATGGAAAAATAGAAGAGAAATCCCTGTATCCTCTTTTCTCGGAAGGTATCTACGATGTGTCGGAACAGTTTGGAAAATATGAACCTGCCTTCCGGAAGTACGATTGTATCACCTGTGGAAAATTGGGCAACGCAGATGTCCAACTATGCAGCGCGCGTAAAATGAAAGAAGTTATGGAACTGATATACCGCCGCAGCAATCACGCAGAACTGTTGGCAGACAAAGTTCCTATTTGTGAGGATTTTTATTAGAAAAATCCCCCACAGTTTCGGCTGTGGGGGGTAGATTTTAGTTCACGGTGTTGACTGGGTCGCCGGACAGAAATCCCTTGATGCTGTCTACGGTACAATCTAAAATTCTGAGACGCGCCTCCATAGGCGACCACGCCATATGGGGTGTAAGAATACAGTTGGGCGCGGCCAGCAGGGGATTGTGGGCAACGATCGGTTCCTGAGACACCACATCTACCGCGGCACCCCGCAATTTGCCGGAGCGTAGCGCGTCCGCCACATCAGCCTCATTCAGTAGACCACCTCTTGCGGTGTTCAGCAGGAATGCGCCGTCTTTCATTTTAGAAAGAAATTGTGCATTGACCATACCGGCATTTTTTGCCGTCAGAGGGCAGTGTAAAGAGACCACATCCGCCTGTGTCAGCAGGGTATCCAAGTCCACATATGTGCCAATGACCTCGCCCTCGGGATGACGGCTGCGGTTGTACGCCAAAACTCGCATACCCATAGCCTTTGCAATTCTGCCTACGGCTCTGCCAATGCGGCCAAAGCCAATGATACCAATGGTTTTTCCCGCCAGTTCAATCTGGGGTGTGTTCCAGAAACAGAAGTGTTCGCAGTTGGTCCACGCCCCTTGATGCACCAAATCATCGTGCAGACCTACCCGGTTGCACAATTCCAGCAGCAGGGAGAAAGTAAATTGCGCCACGGAGTTGGTGCTGTAATCCGGTACATTGCATACGGGGATTCCCCGACGTTTTGCCGCTTCACAGTCTACCACATTGTACCCGGTTGCCAGCACACAGATCAACCGAACGGAGGAACATAGATTCAGCAGTTCCTCGGTGATGGGTGTCTTGTTGGTCATCACGATCTGAGCATCCCCGATCCGTTCGGCGGTCTGACTGGGTTGAGTGGATTCGTATACCAAAACTTCGCCGAATTGCCGGAAACAATCCCAAGACAGATCGCCGGGATTGACGGCGTGGCCGTCCAAAATCACGATTTTCATAAGCGTTCTCCTTTTGACTTGAAAAGCAAAGGTTTTTTTGATAGGATAGTAAAAAACAAGGGGGGGCGAAAAATGGAACTGATTTATGTTGATTCCGAAATAGTGGTCTGCGTAAAGCCCCCGCGGGTACTGTCCACCGACGAGCCCGGCGGTATGCCGGAACTGGTGCGGCAGGCGTTGGGTACTGCCGATGTACGGACGGTCCACCGGCTGGACCGGGTGGTTTCCGGCCTGATGGTGCTGGCAAGAAACACCGAAGCCGCCGCAGAACTCTCCCGGCAGATTCGGGATGGGCAGTTTGAAAAAGAATATTTAGCCGTAGTCCACGGTACACCGGAATATGATGCGGGGAAATTTTACGACCTTTTGTTCCGTGACAAGGCGCGAAAAATGACTGTCGTGACCCCGGAGCCGGGAAAGGGTGTGCAGCCTGCGTCTTTGCGCTACAGGGTACTGAAACGGAAAACCGGCATGAGCCGTGTCCGTATTGCCTTGGATACAGGTCGCACCCACCAAATTCGGGTGCAATTTGCCTCCCGGGGTCTGCCGTTGGTAGGGGAACGAAAGTATAGCACGCTGGAAGACCCCTGCGAAATTGCTCTGTGGTCTTACCGGCTGGCATTTGCCCACCCTAAAACAGGGAAACCGATGGAATTTACCTTAGAGCCGCCAAGCAGTTATCCTTGGTCGGACTGCTGAGCCTTCTGACCTTTGAAGTCGAATTTATACATGGCGATCAGAATGGAAGTGAGATTCAAACAGTCGGTGATCATACCGGAAATAGAACCGATGGAGATGTTGTAGACGATCCACAGAAAACTAGACGGCATCGTGATCCGCCGCAGCCATTTTTCATTCTTCATGCCGTAGGAAACGGTGGTCAGCAGTTTGCAGGCTACGGGCAGAAGACTCAGTAAACCGTCGTAGGTAACCACACCGGTGGCCACCACAAAGATACCAAAGCCAATAATGGTAGGGAGGGTGGAAACATTCTTCTTTACCTGCCTGCGGAAGATAACATCCCGGATGGCGGAGATCAGTTCCAGCACAGCGCCGGACCAAGCGCCCAGCATCGCGTAGTGCAAACCGAAACACAGCGCTGAGATGATCTTGCACAGGATGATCTGTCCGTGTTTTTTAAATTGGAACGCAGCAACGCTCATACCAAGGCCCAAAAAGCCGATCAGTTGGATCAGGAATGCCATGGAAATCACCCCTTTTTCTTGACCAAATATCCAGGGTATTATATAATAAGAATCCCCGACAGTCAATGTAAGGAGAGAAAATAATGGCAGACAGCACTTTTTTTCAAAATCGGGATTGCGAATATTTCCCTTGCCATAAAGGTATAGCGGATGATGCGTTCAGTTGTATGTTTTGCTACTGCCCTTTGTATGCCTTGGGAGAGAATTGCGGCGGTATTTTCACCTATACGGAATACGGTATTAAAGACTGTTCCAACTGCCTTGTGCCTCACAGACGGGAGAACTATTTGAAGGTGCTACAGAAAATCGGCGATGTCATAGAACTTGCGAAAAAGAAAGACGGCTGATCCTTGATTTTTGCCTTGCCCCTTGCTATAATAAAGCGGCTATGAAGAAATAAGTACGGAGAGTTGTCCGAGTGGGGAGCGATGCGACCGCTGCCGGTGGCAGGAGAAGGGAGCAGAGCGAGTGGCCGCGGTCGGAATGCAACGCAGGCGCAGATCGGGCACCGCAACAGGACATAATGGGGCACTCCCGCAGGAAACATCAGACAGATTTACACCGATTGGGATAAACTTAATATATGGAGAGGTATCGAAGTGGTCATAACGGGGCTGACTCGAAATCTTCTTCGCCAAACGGAAGTCAATCTTCCGAAAACCCTTTAACCGTGCGGTTTTCGGGCATCTGCCTATCACCGCATCACACAGAGTTCTAACGAGAATTCTAATACAACTGAATATTTGCGTTAATACTCCTTGGGAGTTTAACATATACGGAGACGTATCGAAGTGGTCATAACGGGGCTGACTCGAAATCAGTTAGGGAGCAATCCCCCGCGAGTTCGAATCTCGCCGTCTCCGCCAACGAAACCCTTGAAAGCCCAGTGTTTTCAAGGGTTTTGTTTTATGATATAATTAATGTGTATGTAGTTAATCTGCCATAATAATATAATCCAAACGAAAGAAGACTTTGTTATGAAAAAAGTTAAAAAAACAAAAAAAGAAGCTCGAATCAACAACAGAAAAGATATTGCATATTCAAGTCTTTATAGTATTGCAAGTTTCTTTGCTTCTCTTACTTATTTGATTTTTGACATTATTTTTGATGATGTTACATCAGCTAAAATTGCATTTGTAATTTTAGTTATAACTTTTGTTGCTTGCGAAATTAGTGTAAGAAAACTCGGGAAGGCTTTAGAAGCTGATAATAAACGAGCAAAAAAGATATGCGAAACCATATCTAATCATGCAAAACTAATTGGCTATCTTTCTTACATACTGCTCGCATTATCACTGGTTGCGGCTATGTATATCTGAGAAAGTCTCTCAGTAGTTTTTTGATCATAAAATCTCCTTTTAGGTAATTGCATATTTGAATGTAGTGAGTAATTTTTGTATTAAAATGTTGTTATATTATTAGTGCATTGAACGAGAGAAGTGAAAATATGATTTGTGCGTACTGTAAAAAAGAAGCGAAACCAACAAAAGAACATATTATATCAAGCGGCATACTTGATTTATTTCCAGAGTGTTTTTTAACGATAGATAGC
>JAZSRS010000004.1:0-3897 GCA_045538595.1 Faecousia sp.
CGAACCGTCGACCTCCAGCGTGACAGGCTGGCGTGCTAACCGACTGCACCACCGGGCCAAATATGGTGGGAACAACAGGGCTCGAACCTGTGACCTCCTGCTTGTAAGGCAGATGCTCTCCCAGCTGAGCTATGCTCCCAAGTCTTCTCCGCTTCCGTGCTACGCACCTCAGCGACGTGGTTCATTATACACATAGACCACAAATTTGTCAAGCATTTTTTTCGTTTTTTTCATTGATTTTTTCTACTTCAGGGTAATTTCAAAATCTACCGTCCGGAATGATTCCAGACGGTAGAAATTTCCTATCTTTCAAGTTCCTCTACCTTGGCCATCAGGTCGTCCAGCATATCTTTCATGCCCCGTTTGGTGATCACCTGAGGCAGATCAAAACCGGAGCCACGGTTGCCTTCAATCAGCAGAGGTCCGTTAGGTGTGATGGCCACATCCCAACCCACAAAATGGATCTGATCGTTCACCAGCGCTGCATCCAGACACAACTGCTTGATCTCCTCCCAGTAAGGGACTTCATAGCCGTCAAAACGCACGCCGGAGGGGGTACATTCCAATTCGCAAAGTTTCTTATCAATGCCGTTGCCGGTCAGTTTACCGGTCTCCATATCGATCAGCGCCGCAGAGCCGCCCATGTGGAAATTATCTGCCACGCCATTGCCAGATCCCACTCTGGTAGCCGCAAACAGCAGCCAGGACTGGCCGTTTGCTGCGCCAGTGATCACACGCAGGGTATTGACACATCCGGGACAGAGAGCCTCCCAGGCCGGGTGCTGGATCACCAGTTCCTCCAAACAGGCCTTGGCATCCATAGCATTCTGGTAGAAGGCCTTTCGGTCTGCAATATCGGCGGTAACGATCTTTGCCACATTCTCACCGCACTGGCCGATCTGAGGCTTATAAATGAACACTGGATTTCTCTCCAGAAACGCCTCAAACGCCTCATATCCACCATCCGGATCAAAGAAATCCCGGCGGGTAAACCGGCCGTAATTCTTATGGAAATTGGTCTTGTTAGAAATATAGGGCGACCACTTGATATTGGACAGTTTGGTAATGACCTTATCCAGGTATGCCACACTCACATAAGTCTTACGCTGGGCGTGTTTTTTATTATAGAACTGGAAGTTCAAGTAGTCCTGCAAGCCGGAGCCATACCGCATAGCGCAGACGGCAGTATCCAAAAACATAAACCACGCCGGTTTATGGACCTTAGGGGCAAGTTCTTTCAGGTCATTATAAAACCGTTTGTAATTGCCCTGCAGGGCAAAACTAACAAAACCCATAATTATTCCTCCTCCATTTCCTTCAGCAAGGCGTGGATATCATCGGGGATAAAGATATACTTGTGGTCGCAGAACTGACATTCCACGGGGAAATCTTTTCCCTCTTCCATGATTTTCGTCAGTTCCTTTTTCCCAAGACTGATGAGTGCTGCCTCCACCCGCTGGCGGATGCAGTAACACTTGTATTCCACAGGGGTGGTCTCCATAAACACAACGCCCAAATCGCCGCAGACCTGCCCCAGAATCTCCTCAGGGGTCAATCCGTCCTCCAACATCTTCGTAACAGCGCCGGAGCGCTTGATGCCGGCTTCCACGGCGTCAATGGTCTCGTCAGGGGCGCCGGGGAGCAACTGGATCAGGTAGCCGCCTGCCACCTTTACACTGCAATCTGTATCCACAAGCACGCCCAGTGCGCAGGCGGTAGGTGTCTGCTCGGATTGGGCAAAATAAGCGGTTACATCGTCCGCAATTTCACCGGATACCAGCGGCACAGAGCCAACATAGGGTTCTTTCATTTGCAGGTCGCGGATCACGGTAAGCATACCGTCTGTACCCACTGTTGCACCCACATCCAACTTACCGGGATATTTCTCTGCCAGCGGCACATTAGGCTCATACACATAGCCACGCACATTACCGGTGGGGTCAGATACGCAGACGATGGTCCCAATGGGGCCGTCGCCTTTGATCTGCAGGGTCATAGATCCATTTTCCACTTTTTGCATATTGCCCATCATAGAGGCTGCGGTCAGCGCCCGGCCAAAAGCAGCAGTAGCATTGGGCGTCGTATGATGAATTGCAGCGCCACGGCGCACCAGTTCTGTGGACCGGATCGCAACTGCCTTGACAAATCCGTCAAGGCTCATACCGCGTACAAGATAATCGCTCATTTTATTTTACCCTTTCTCGCCTTCAGGTAGATTCTCTGCTCCCCTTCTCTTGGAGCAGACAGTTTCCTGTCGGCAAATACTTCAATGGAGGTAAAACCGGCATTCTTCAGGTAGCCGGTAAGTTGCTGGGCAGAATAGGCATATTCCTGATGCTCTTCGTAACTACGCAGCCAAGTATCACCGCTGCGTTGGAACAGGTCCATAGCATAGGTGCAGATGTTGGTAGTATCGTCAAATTCACCTTGCCAGACGCAGTAAACATCGTCGTCTTCGTCCAAAAAGACTTGTCCGTCCATCGCCCTTAGTTTTTCCGGGGTGTTCACATCAAAAATGAAGCAACCGCCGGGATTCAAGGCTTTGTAGATACGATGAATCGCCTTCTGGCAATCGGCGGGATCGGTAATATAGTCTATACTATCCAGTGCGCAGACTGCCAAATCCACCCCGACAGGCAGATGTAAGTCTTGCAATTTCTGACAAACAAATGTGGGGCGGTTATTCATATTGTCAGCCTTCTGGGATGCCATACAGAGCATTTCCGGTGACATATCCACCGCAGTGACCTGCAAAGCCTTCTCTGCCAGCAACAGCGCTACAGAGCCTGTGCCGCAGGCCAGGTCTACCGCCGTACGAGGTTGCAATCCTTCACTGGATAGAATATCCCAATAGAAATCCACAATAGCGGCGTAATCCACATCATTGGTAAGCCTATCGTAACTGTAGGCCAATTCCCGGTATGCCTTCATTTGACTCTCCTAAAAAAAGCATCCCGAACGGGCCGTCCGGGATGCTGCATAAATCTTAATTAGCGGTTGAAGATACTGAAAATGTCGTCGATATCATCGCTAACCTTCGTACCAGTGCCGGAAGTCTTTGCTTCTTCCTCGGCTTCTCTCTGCTCAAAGCCGGTAGCGATCACGGTAACACGCATCTCGTCCTCGAACTCGTCGGAAGAGGTGGCGCCGAAGATGATGTTTGCATCGGGGTTGGCAGCCCCCTGCACGATACCGGCAGCGGTCTCCACATCGTCCAAGGTTAGGTCAGCAGAACCGGTAACATTCACCAGAACGCCGGTAGCGCCGTTAATAGAGGTCTCCAGCAAGGGACTTGCAACAGCAGCCAAAGCAGCCTGCTCAGCCTTCTCACGGCCGGAAGCAATACCTACGCCCATATGTGCGCGGCCAGCATCCTTCATGATGGCGGAAACGTCAGCGAAGTCCAGGTTGATGATCACACGATCAGAGTAACCAACCAGTTCGGAAATAGAAGTCACTGCCTGCTTCAGCACATCGTCAGCGATGCCGAATGCATTGGCGAAAGTGATCTTCTGATCGGTCACATACTTCAGACGGTCGTTGGGGATGATGACCAGAGAGTCAACCTTCTCGTGGAGCGCCTCGATGCCGGCCTCTGCCTGACGCATACGGTTTGCGCCCTCAAACTTGAAGGGCTTGGTTACGATACCAACAGTCAGGCAGCCAGCCTCGCGGGCCAGGTCAGCCACGATGGGTGCTGCACCGGTGCCGGTGCCACCGCCCATACCGGCGGTGATAAATACCATATCGGTGTTCTCCAGGATCTTAGCGATCTGAGCTCTGGATTCCTCAGCGGACTTCTGGCCGATTTCAGGCTTAGAGCCTGCGCCCATACCGCCGGTGAGCTTCTCACCGATCTGAACCTTATTATCGCAAACGGACTTATTCAAGTCGGAT
>JAZSRS010000113.1:0-18158 GCA_045538595.1 Faecousia sp.
AGGAGTTATTGAAGATGTTGTACAGGATGGGCATGCCGTCCTTGTGGCTCTCCCACAGGGTCTTGTACTGGTCCATGGAAGCAAAGTTCAGAGCCTCCCAGACAGGGCCGCGGGACATGGCAGCGTCACCGACGTTACATACGACGATACCCTTCTTCTCGTTCACCTTCTTGAACAGAGCAGCACCGGTAGAAATGGTGCCGGAACCGCCAACGATGGCGTTGTTGGGGTAAATGCCGAAGGGCAGGAAGAATGCGTGCATAGAGCCGCCCATACCCAGGTGGAAACCAGTCTCACGGGCAAAGATTTCGGACAGTGTGCCGTACAGAATGAAGCGGATAGCCAGTTCCTTAACATCCTTGGTCTCGCCTAACTTCTGAGTGGAACGCAAGCACTTGCCTTCCAGGAAGTTTTCCATCACGTTCATCAGTTGCTCGTCGCTCATCTTGTTGATGGTGGACAGAGCCTTGGCCAGAATTTCGGAGTGGCTACGATGGCTACCGAATGCGAAGTCGTTCTCGTCCAGCAGGTAAGCCTGACCAACGCAGGCTGCTTCCTGGCCGATGGACAGGTGAGCAGGGCCGGGGTAGGTATGGTCGATGCCATTGTAACCACCCTGGGTCTTGATGTTGTTCAGCATGGTCTCAAACTCACGCAGAACGGTCATATCACGGAAGATACGGATCAAGTCTTCCTTGGTGTACTTACCGGACTTCAGTTCGTCCTTCACGGACTTGTTGTACTGGTTCACAGGGATGTCGTTAAATGTAACCTTACCGGCTGCGCGGACTTCCTTGGGATCCACAAATAAACTCTTGGGCATATTTCATTTCCTCCTTAAATATGGAAAATTGCTTCCCGAATGATTTCTGCAACTGTGGGGTGCGGGAAAACCAGTTTTTTCAGTCTTTCCGGTGTCAGTTCGGTGTCCACCATCATGGTTGCAGTCATAATGATTTCAGATGCGTAAGAGCCTACCATGTGGCAGCCCACCAGCCGATTCCGGTCGGTATCCACTACCAATTTGATAAAGCCCTTGCCGCCATTGGTCTCTGCCAGGTAACGGCCTGCGTAGGACATAGGCAGTTTGATTTCCTTGACCTTCATACCCAGTTTCTCTGCGCCTTCCTTGCTGTGGCCGACAGATGCCACTTCAGGGTCGGTGTAGATTACGGTAGGAATCACGTCGTAACGCATTTCGTCGGCTTTGCCCAGCATATGGTTGACAGCCACTTCGGCTTCCCGGTATGCGGTGTGGGCCAGCATAGACTTGCCGTTGCAGTCGCCGATGGCGTATACATTCTGCACGGTGGTACACATATGCCGGTCGGTAACGATGGCGGCTCTGTCCATCTGCAGTCCCAAAGTTTCCAGACCGATACCTGCGGTAGCAGGACGACGGCCGGCAGAAAGCAGGACCTTATCGCAGGCGATCTCTTTCTTCTCACCGTTCTCTTCGTAGACAACGGAGGAAGTCTTCACCTCCAGCACCTTGCTGGAGAGTTTGAAGATCATACCCCGCTTTTCAAATGCGTCGGTCAGCACCTTGCAGATTTCGGGGTCGGTTGCGCCGGCGATCTTGGGCATCATTTCAATGACGGTAACCTTTACGCCTACAGATGCAAAGTAGTATGCCATTTCCAGACCGATGACACCGCCGCCGATCACTACCAGTTCCTTAGGCAGGTCGGTCATATCCAGCACTTCCCGATTGGTTACCACAAATCCGGCAGCCAGACCCTCTTTCAGGCCGGGAACGGGAGGTACGACCGTCTCGGAGCCGCTGGCAATGGCCAGACGGCGTCCGGTATAGGTTGTTCCGTTTGCAGTTACTGCAAAGCCTTCGTCAGCACGGCCGGAAATCACGGCTTCGCCGGTGATGACCGTAACCTTGTTTGCGTTCATAGTTGCACCCACGCCGGAGACCAAAGTCTTAACCACATTGTTCTTCCGGGCGATCACCTTGGCGTGGTCATAAGTAACGCCGGTGGCAGTAACACCGTAACTTTCGCTTTCGGTGGCGTGGCGGTACATCTTGGAAGAGTTCAGAAGTGTTTTGGTAGGAATACAGCCTTCGTTCAGGCAAGTGCCGCCCAAGGCTTTCTTCTCAAACAAGGCAACCTTCAGGCCGCCCTGGGCGGCTCTCTCGGCGCACAGATAACCGCCGGGACCGCCGCCAACCACCAACAGATCGAATAATTCCATAGGCGACTCCTTACTTGGACAGCAGAACGGTGAAGTTCTCCAAATTGAATGCCAGTTCCTTCTGGAACTTAGCGGCAGGAGTACCGTCAACAGCGCGATGATCGTAGGTCAGGCTCAGACCCATTGCGGGGTACAGTTCAATACCGCCGTCCTTGCCCTTACGGACACGGTCGATGGTACCGCAAACGCCCAGAATACCGGTCTGAGGAGGATTGATAACGGGAGTGAAGGATTCCACACCCATATTACCCAAATTGGAAACAGTGAAACTGCCGCCGGAGAGTTTGTCCGGGCTGATAGCGCCATCGCGGCACTGGGCTGCCAGTTCCTTCACAGCCTTGGAGATCTCCAACAGGCTCATCTCGTCAGCATGACGAATGGTGGGAACCATCAAGCCGCGGGGAGTATCCACAGCAACACCCAGATTCACATGGTTGAACAGGCGGATATTGTTGTCATCCAGCATATTGGCATTCAGGTCGGGGTGGTTCAGCAGGGTACGGGAAACGGCGTAGAGAACGATGTCGCCCAAAGTGATGCCTGCGTATTCGCCGCCGGCAGCCTTCAGTTGCTTGCGGTAGTTCAGAATTGCAGTAGCATCGAAGGAAGTGTTGTGGGTCAGTTGCGCCATGGTGTGCAAAGAAGTAGTCATAGACTTGCTGATTGCACGGCGGATACCGCTGAACTTCACATCCTTGTATTCGGCCTCTGCCTCGGCAGCAGGTGCAGCGGCAGCGGCAGGTGCGGCTGCCGCAACAGGTGCTGCGGGAGCGGCCTGCACTGCGGGAGCAGCGGCAGCAGCGGGAGGATTGGCCATCAATTCCCGAACATCACGCTCGATAATACGGCCGTTGGGGCCGGTACCGGTTGCCAAAGTGGCGTCCACACCGGCAGAAGCAGCCAGTTTCTTGGCTCTGGGAGATACAGCAGCGCCGGAGTTGGCAGAGGCAACAGGTGCAGCGGCAGCGCCGGGAACACCGATGGTGCAAACTGCATCCAGGCAAGGCACTTCGTCGCCGGCCTCGTGAAGGATCTCCAGAATGGTGCCGGTGGCGGTGGATTCACATTCGAAGGAGGCCTTGTCAGTCTCGTAAGTAAACAGGATGTCGCCTTCCTTGACGGAATCTCCAACCTTCTTCAGCCATTCGCCGATGATGCAACTTTCCACGGTGATACCAGCCTTGGGCATGATCACAGTGTGCGCGCCGGCAGCGGCAGCAGGTGCTTCAGCAGCGGCAGAAGCGGCAGCGGTTTCAGCAGGTGCTTCGGCAGCGGCAGGTGTGCCGCCGATACCCTTCAGGCAATCAGTGGGCTCGCCGTGAGGACCAACGGCGCATACATTCTCCAGGCAGGGAACTTCGTCGCCGGCTTCATAGAAGATTGCCAACAGTTCGCCTTCTTCGGTGGATTCGCACTCGAAGGATGCCTTATCGGTTTCGTAAGTAAACAGAATATCGCCGACCTTGACCTGGTCGCCAACATTTTTCAGCCACTCACCGATGATACAACTTTCCACGGTGATACCGGCCTTGGGCATCAGAACGCCACGGGCCTTGGTAGCGCAAGCGGCTGCGGCAGGAGCGGCTGCAGCGGCAGGAGCGGCTGCGGGGGCTTCAGCGGGGGCTTCGGCTGCGTCAGCAGCAGAACCGCCACGGAGAGCGGAGGTGTCTTCGCCGGGATTGCCCACGGCACAGACGTTTACGAGGCAGGGTACTTCGTCGCCTTCTTCAAAGAAGATGTCAAGCAATGTTCCTGCTGCGGTGGATTCGCATTCAAAGCTGGCCTTATCGGTCTCATAGGTAAACAGAACGTCGCCCACGTTAACGGTGTCGCCGACTTTCTTAACCCACTCACCAATAATGCAACTTTCCACGGTGATGCCCGCCTTGGGCATGATGACTGCATTTGCCAATGGAATTGCCTCCTTTATTATCAGGGGTATTGGTATCCAAACTCCCCCATTGTTATAGCCTGTTAATTATAACACCACATACCACCTTTCGTCAATAGTAATTTACCACAAAAGACAAAACACCGAACCCTGCTATTGTAGTCAGAATTCGGTGTTTGGTGTTAGAGAATCTTCATATTTGCTTCTTGGGCTGCAATTTGGAATATTTCCGGCAGCGGCTCGTCGGAAATCAGGTAATCCACATCGGAAAACTGGGCAAAGGTATAGGGCATCAGACACTTGAGTTTTTCCCGGGTGCACATCACCACGCTGGTACGGGCCTTTTGGATCACCATACGTTTTACCAGCATATCCCCTTCCGTGCCGCAGGTAAATCCCGCTTCCACGCTGCATCCGGACACGCCGATAAACGCTAGGTCGATGTTTATCTTATCTAACATTTCCAAAGTATTTTGTCCGGAAAGTGCCAAATTTTTCCGGTTTATGGTGCCGCAGCACAATGTTACCACCGGATTGTGGAGTCTGCACAGTTCCAAAGCGATGCTGGGACCGGTGGTAATAATGTTCAAATTCATATCCGGCAGGCTTCTGGCCAGCATCAGGTTGGTGGTACTGGCATCCAAGAAAACAGAACTGTGGGGCTGCAAAAGTTCCATGGCTTTTTGGGCGATGGCGAACTTTCCGGAGTTGTTTTCACTGACCCGGACATTGAATTCCGGATCGCCGTTATGGAGCACCGACTTGGCGCCACCCCGGAATTTCACCACAGAACCTTCCTCTGCCAGCACATCCAGATCCCGGTGAATGGTCATGAGAGACACCTCCGGAAACAGCGTCTGCAATTCCTTGATGGTCACCACATTCTTCTTTTCGATATATGCTTTCATTCTGCTAAGCCGAATTTGATTCATGGTATTACCTCGAATGTTATAATGTTATTTTTTTATAACAAATATAACACCACCACACAAAATTTGTCAAGAACTTTTCTCATTTTTATCATTGACGAAATTTCTATCCTATTTTATAATATCCCCAAATCCCACTAGGAAAGGTAAATCTATGATTACAAAACTTCTGATATTTGAAAGTCACGGTTCCGACCCCCACTACAATTTGGCAACAGAAAAGCACCTGATGGACATTGTACCTGAAGGGGCGTGTCTTCTGTATCTGTGGCAGAATAAGAACACTGTGGTCATTGGCCGCAACCAAAATCCCTGGCTGGAGTGCCGCACTTCCCTACTGGAAGAAGAGGGTGGCAAACTAGCCCGTCGGCTCTCCGGCGGCGGCGCAGTATTCCACGACTTGGGGAATTTGAATTTTACATTTATTATGGGCAAGGAAGATTATGACTTAGACAAGCAGTTATCTGTGATTCAAAAGGCTTGCAGTTACGCCGGTATTGCCGCAGAGAAATCCGGTCGGAACGATCTGCTGGCTGACGGCCGCAAATTCTCCGGCAATGCATTCTTTCAAAATCGCACCCACGCCTATCACCACGGCACGCTGATGGTGAATGTGGACCGGGAGAAACTGGGCAGATATTTAAGCCCTCCCAAGGCCAAACTGGAAGCCAAAGGCATTGCTTCTGTACGGAGTCGTGTGGTGAATCTGACGGAACTGTCTCCTACGCTTACCATTGATCTGTTGAAACAATACATGGAGACCGCTTTTGCCGATATCTACGGCGCAGGTGTGGAATCTCTGACGCTGACTGAGGAAGACAAGGCCTCTGTTGCAGAATTAGGCAAAGTGTACGGCTCTTGGGAGTATCTGTACGGCACACCGCTGCCCTTCTCCTTCTCCTGCGAATCCCATTTCCCCTGGGGACATGTACAATTGCAGTTAGATGCCAAGGATGGCATCATCTCCGGCGCAAAACTTTATTCCGACTCCATGGACTGGACTTTACCGGAGACGGTGGAATCTGCGCTGACCGGCTGCCGGTTTGACACCACCCAAATGCAGCAGGCTTTGCAGAATGCTCACCTATCCCCAGAGATATGCAACGACCTGTGTAAAATGCTGGCAGAACAGACTTTATAAACACTAAGCCCCGGGCTAGACACCCGGGGCTTTCTCTTTAATCTTCAGCAGGTTTGCCGGTTTTTCCCATAATCTCGTCCAAAATGGCTCTGTTGGCTTCCAAATCCGGTACCAGCACAAGCATCTCCCGAATTTCAGCATCTCTGTAGGTGCCGTCAGCGGGAATGCGATTGGTATTGATCTTCATATCCTTCAGCAAAGGCACAATGTCCATCAAATAGTCCATAATCTCCCGGTTGGACAGGTCGGTGGTGATCATCGGCAGAATATTCTTCACCAGATTCTTCATCTGAGACAGATTCATATTTCTGCACTTCTCAAACAGGGCACTGAGCACCTTTCTCTGCCGCTCTGTACGGGTAAAGTC
Source organism: Faecousia sp. (assembly GCA_045538595.1). GTDB lineage: Bacteria > Bacillota > Clostridia > Oscillospirales > Oscillospiraceae > Faecousia. Next base: position 6,534 of record JAZSRS010000113.1, read on the forward strand.
AGAATTGCCCACGGAACGGTTACGGGTATACATCAGCGCGGCTTCCCCGCTTAAGTGATTCATACCCGGCACGGCGCTATGGCCGTTATAGATCAGGTGGTTTGCTTCGGCATTGGACAGGTAAATATCCACCCCGCCCATCAGATCTACAATGTCCGCAAAGCCGTTAAAGTCCACCTCAATATTGCCGTCCACATGGACACCGAAATTGGTTTCCAGACATTTATCCAGCAAATTCATACCGCCCAAAATATAGGTGGCGTTCATTTTGTCATCCCGATATCCGGGAATGGCCACATACATATCCCGCATAAAGGAAGTCATAGTCAGTTCCTTGGTGGTTTTATTGAGGGTACAAAGGATCATCACATCGGAGCGGGTTCTTCCCTCCCCGGGACGCCGATCCTGCCCGATGAGCATAATGTTGATAATATGATCTTGATCCTCCACCGGCTTGTCGTTCAGGTTCAGTTCCACATCCTCCGGATCCAACACTTCGCCTGTAAAGTCCGGGTTGGTGGTCTCTGTCTGAGAATCCAGAAATTCCTGATATTCCTCCGAAGACATAGTGCTGTTATCCGGATTCTTATTGATCATATTCAGCAGTCTTTCCATATAAGCGGTGGCTATGATCAGCACCACCAAAATCAGCGCAAGGATCACGGTCAGCACGATCAACGCGATCCGCTTACCCTTACCTGATGCTTTTCTATTATTCACTGGTTTATCCTCCTGCAGCAGAACTTCCGGCATAAGTAGTATACGCCGCAGAAGGGTCCTGCTATTCTTATATTAACCAAAGGGATTGAAGGGCAGGATATGGTCGAACCAATCCTTAAATGCGCCTCCAAAGTCAGGAATGACGGAATTGTCCTCTTCGGGAGTCTCCTCCGGCTGCTCTGCCGGTTTTTCATCCAAAGTCACCGACAGGTATTCCTGCTTACCGTTGCGGTACACTGTGACCGAGATGGTCTCCCCAGCCTTAAATCTGCGAAGTACCCGGGTCAATGTGGTCAGAGAGTCAATGTCATAACCACCTAAGTTCACAATGATATCGCCCACGCGGATACCGCCCTTTTGAGCAGCATAGCCAGACAGAACATCTTCCACATAGGCGCCTGCAGGCAGTCCGTAGGACTGGGCAGAGGCAGACACATCGCGGGCATAGATACCCAAGTATGCGCCGGTCACATAGCCATAGGTCTTCAGATCCGACAGGATTCCCACCACATCATCTATGGGAATGGCAAAGCCAAGACCTTCGATATTGGCACCGGAATCACTGCTACCGGAATATTTAGCCGTAGTAATACCCACAACTTCGCCGTTCATATTGAACAGCGGGCCGCCGGAATTACCGGAGTTGATGGCCGTATCAGTCTGCAGCATATTGATAACCGTACCGTCAGTATTGACGATTCTGTCTTTCGCACTGACATAGCCAACCGTCAAACTGGCGGTCAGTTCGCCCAAGGGATTGCCGATGGCGCCTACCATATCGCCTACCACCAGTTGGTCGCTGCTGCCCAAAGTAACGCAGGGCAGATTTTCTCCCTCAATTTTCAGCAGGGCAATGTCATTGGTGCTGTCATAACCCACCACTTCTACATCTACGGCTTCCTTGCCGTGGGGAACGACTTGCAGTTCCTCAGCGCCTTCTATCACATGGAAATTGGTGACCACATAGCCATCGGGAGACATAATAAATCCGGAGCCGGCGCCACCCTCTGTGCCGCCGTTATAAAAAGCAATCACCGCCACCACGGCATCCACATTGTTGGCGTACACCTGACTGGGGGTCATAGGGCCGGTCGCAGGCAGTTGGGCATCGGGCTTCACAGTGGGTTGGGTGGAGGTTTGGGATTCTTCATAGATCTGCTGCATGGCTTCGAATTTCTCATTCATAGCCGTTTCCATACGGGAGAGTTTGCCTTCCCAGATCACATTTGCCACAACGGCAGTGACAATGCAGCACAAAACCATCAGTAAAGCCACAATGATCACATTTCTGACTTTCTTGCCGGAGGATTTCCTCCGTGCCGGGGGCGTAGGCTCTACGCAAACCCGCTCATAGGGAGAATCTGCAAAGGGAGATTCTTTTTCAACAACAGTATTATATTCTTGTTCGTATGTATCCATAAGATGCTCCTATTCGTTGTTTTTTATCATCATATCGGGAAGATGTGAACACTTTATGTCTAAATGGGCACAATGTCCCATAATTTTGCATAAATATCATATCATATTCCCCTTTTTCGTCAAGTGGAAAAATGCAAAAAATCGGAGGGCAGTATGTTGCCCTCCGATTTTCATTTCAAACTGGAACTGTTATTCAGAATCAGGGTGCTATACAGAAACAGCACATCTGCGTTTTGATCCGGCAAATACTCTTCCAGCAACGCAGAACTGACATAGCGAATATCCACCAATGTGATTTTCCCATATCCTCGGGTCAGCAAAGGCGCAAGGCTACTGGCAAAAGAATCCCGGAAGATGATCAGTTCCCGGTCCGTATCTACATTGGGGTTTTCGATGGTCAGCACCGACTGGGGGCCGGACAGGTACACATCGTAGGGGTCTAAACCGGAGAGTTTCTCACGGTCGTAGATGCTTTTGTATTCCCCGGTCTCCCAATGGTAGACCCGGCAGGCAGAGAGGGTCTCATTTTCCAAAACCAGCAGTTCCTCTCCACCCATAGGCAGGGCCGCCTGCCCGTGGTAGACACCGTAAAACGCCCCAGTTACAGGAACAGCGGCGTAATCCCCCCCTTCCGGCGGGGTAACCCCCATGGCTCTGCTGAGAATCCTGGCCACCGGCACCAGTCTCTCCTGTCGCCAATGGGTATCCGTGCGGTAGTAATGGGTAATGTCCAGTCCGCCGGTGATGTCGATCATTTGCGCCCAAGGCATTCCCTCTGCCACCATATCAAATAGGCGCTGATAATCCATAGCGGGGTATCCGTTCTCCGACGCCAGGTAATACCCTTTGTCCGGGATCACCGCCACATAGATATTGCTTTGGGTGTCCTTCAGGTATCGGTCGTAGAGGATATTGAATCTCTTCAAAGCATTGGACAGGGACACCTGATTCAGGGGGTACTCCAATTTGGCGGCGTAGCCGTCTTCCATATAGATGCCGTTATTGTCCCGCATTTGCAGAGCGTTGTAGGCATACAAGGCTTTCAGGGTACGGAAACTATCCCGCAGGGGGAACTGGTCCAGGGTGTAGGATTCAAAATCCTTCATAAAACTGCCGCTCAGCAGTTTGTCTGCAGAAATGTCCGGCATCTGCTTCAGGGGTCGCCGTTCTGCTGTAGACAGTGTCTTAGCAGGGGCAAACCACGCAAGAACGATCAGCAAAATCCACATCGCCACCACAGCGCAGATCCCAATATTACGAATGGTTTGTTTCATCTCATGCCCCCCTAAAACCGGAAATAGAGGAATGGGCTAAAAGAGCCGTCCACAAGGTAGGCGGTAGATAACAGCAGCAATGCCAGCAGGATAACAGGCTCCAAAATCCCACCGGCTACAGTGCCGTAGAGTCTCTCCCCTACCCGCTTCATCAGCGGTGTTGCCCCAAGAATACCGATCAAGAACAGGACAAAGAAACTTCTCAGGTAATACAGGGTCTCCGATGTCCACAGGGGGATTCCTGCCAATCCGAACATACCCAACAGGTCCTGCCCGGCTTGGGCAAGGCTTTGGGCATTGAACAGGACAAAACTGATACACACCAGCAAAAGCACATAGGCGTGTTTCGCAACGCCGGGCAGTTTCTGCAAAAAAGGCAACCATTTTTCCAGCAAAAGCAGCACGCCGAAGAACAGTCCCCACAGGACAAAATTCCACGCCGCACCGTGCCACAGGCCTGTCAGCATCCAGACTGTCAGGATATTCAGCACCCAACGGCCTGTCTTCACCCGGTTGCCGCCCATAGGGATATACACATAATCCCGAAACCAACTACCCAAACTCATATGCCATCGACGCCAGAATTCTGTAACGCTTTGGGAGATATAGGGGTAATTGAAATTTTCATTAAAATGAAAGCCGAAGATCCGTCCCAAGCCGATGGCCATATCCGAGTATCCGGAGAAATCAAAGTAGATGTGGAGCATAAAAGCAATGGCGTAAAGCCAGCAAAACAGCACAGACGGGGCGTCCGTCTGGCGGAACAGTTCTGTCAGCAAGGCAAACTGGTCGGCAATGAGGATCTTCTTCCCAAGGCCAATAAGAAAACGCCGCAAGCCGTAAAACACATTCTCCCGGCTATGGGTCCTGGTTTCCAGTTCCCTATTCACATCGGCGTACCGGACGATGGGGCCGGCGATCAGTTGGGGAAACAGGGTCACATAGGCGGCAAAATTCACCGGATTCCTTTGCACCGGCACTACGCCTCTGTAAACATCAATGGTATAACTCAGGCTTTGGAAAGTATAGAAACTGATGCCAATGGGCAGCGCCAATCGCAGAAGGGGCGTATCCAAACCGGTAAGAGAATTGAATCCGGTGATCAAAAAGTCAGCATACTTAAATATTGCCAACAGGCCAAGACTGATCACCACAGACAGGATGAGCCAGAATTTCTTCCAACTTTGCATTTTGGCCCTTCCGATGGCGATACCGCAGATGTAAAACAGTAGAATGGTGGCCAGCATCAGCAGCACATACTTTGGCTCGCCCCAAGCGTAGAAAATCAGGCTGAACACCAGCAGCACTGCATTTTTTAGTTTCTTGGGAACGAGAAAATAACACAGAAGCATCACCGGCAGAAAGTAATACAAAAACGGAATGCTGGAAAACAGCATACACTTCCTCCTTTATTGACAGAACAGCAACACACAGAAGCCGGACGCGCAGAAACGCACGCCCGGCATTCTATCTTACTTACAGGGTAAAGTCCACCTTGCCGCCGCAAAGTTCTTTATATGCGTCCACATAAGACTGGGCGGAAATGCCCAAGGCGCTATCCGCCATAATGAATAGCACGGTATCACCGTAGCCGGCAACCATCACCTGATCTGCCCCTGCGCAGATCCATTTGCGGGGATCAATATTCTGCTTCATCTGCTGGGCAACGGTCTTGGCATCGGCTGCATTCTTCACCCGCACCATCACCAAAGAAAATGCCTGGGCCCCGGTCATAGGCTCGTACACGGCAGCATCGGTGATAGACTCTGCAGAATCCAAACCTGTATAACCTTTCAGCGCCCAAAGACCCTCTTCTGAGGTATCCTTCAGGTCAAGGGGCATAAAACCACCCATAAACTGGGGTTGCTCCTTCTCAATCAATTTGCTGACATTTTCTTCCATCGTACCGGACAGCGGCTGCTGGCTTCCGGCATCGGAGTTCTTTCGTCTGCAGGCTGTGGCGGTAAAGAGCAGGGCCAGCATCAGCAAGAAAAGAATCGTTTTTTTCATGTAGGTGTATCCTCCTGGTTTTGTTTTGCCTTTTTCTTACAGACAGTATACCCAACCAGCAGGAAAATCATACCCAGCAAAACACCGGATGTATCAATCAGCACATCTTTGATACTGGGCCCCCGGTCCGGAACAAAGCGCTGAATGGTTTCGTCCACACTTGCCACCAAAATACCTGCCAACACCGCAAACCCTCTGGGCTTCTGCAGCAGGGACAAAAGCCATGTGAGCAATGCGCCCAAGCAGGCAAATTCCGTCAGGTGCGCCAGTTTTCGCAACAGGCCACCGCCGGCCTGAGGATTGCCGTCACCGCGGTAGAAAATGGCAGCGATAATATCCCGCACCCAATCGCTGATCGCACCGGAAATCTCACCGGGCAGCATAGAGTTGCCCCATATAAACAGCACATTGCAGATCAGCAGTACCGTACACAAACGGATCTTACGGTCTGTTTTCTCTATCATTACAGCACACCCAAATGTTCCAAAAGAATCTTCAATCCCAACAAAATCAAAATCACGCCGCCGGCGATCTGGGCCTTTTTCTCATAGCGGCTGCCGAAGATGTTGCCGATCTTCACACCCACACCGGAGAACAGGCCGGTGGTCAGACCAATGAGGACAACCGCAAAGAAAATGTTTCCCTTTCCGCTGACAGGAACACCGGTCATTGCAAGGGAGATACCCACCGCCAAAGCGTCCACACTGGTGGCAATGGCCATCACAAACATGGTTTTCACAGAAAAGTCGCCGCCGCAATTTTCACACTCACATTCGGAAGAAAATGCCTCTTTCAGCATGTTGATACCGATGATCGCCAGCAGGCCGAAGGCCACCCAATGGTCAAAGGCTTTGATGGCATTGGCAAACAGCATTCCCAAAAAGTAACCCAGCAGAGGCATCAGTGCCTGAAAACCGCCAAACCAACCGCCGCAGGTCAAGCACTCCCGCAGACCGGCCTTTTTGACTGTCAGACCCTTACACATAGATACCGCAAAGGCGTCCATACTCACGCTCAATGCCAATAAGAACAACGCGCCAAATCCCATAGGATTCCTCCGATTTTTGTATCAAAAATTGCTAAATTATTTTTCGTATCCCTTGGGATTTTTACTCTGCCAATTCCAGGCATCCCGGCACATATCTGCCAGGTTTCTCTCTGCCTTCCATCCCAAGCGTTCTGCGCTCTTGTCGGGAGCGGCATAGCAAACTGCTACATCACCGGTACGGCGGTCTGTAATACGGTAAGGTACGGAAATGTTGTTCACCTGCTGGAATGTATGCACCAGATCCAGCACACTATATCCTACACCTGTACCCAGATTAAAGGCTTCACAGCCTGTATGATGCATCACATATTTCACTGCGGCAACATGACCCTTGGCTAAGTCCACCACGTGTATGTAATCCCGGACGCCAGTGCCGTCGTGGGTATCGTAGTCATTGCCGAAGACACTCAGTTGCTCCCAGCGGCCAACTGCCACCTGGGTGACATAGGGCATCAGGTTATTGGGGATACCTTGGGGGTCTTCCCCGATCATACCGGATTTATGGGCACCGATGGGATTAAAGTACCGCAGCAGGCATATGCTCCAAGCCTTTTCCGCAGCACTCAAGTCCATCAGAATTTGCTCGGTCATATATTTGGTCCAGCCGTAGGGGTTGGTACAACCGCCGGTACGGGCAGTTTCCCGCAGGGGCATAGGATTGCCCTCGGTGTACACCGTGGCAGAGGAGGAGAAGATCAGATTCTGCATCCCCACTTCTTTCATCACCTTGGTCAAGGCGATGGTGGCGTTCAGATTATTGTCGTAGTAGCGCCAAGGTTCTGCCACAGATTCTCCCACCGCTTTTAAGCCAGCAAAGTGAATGCAGCAATCAATTTGATTTTCAGCAAAGATCTTTCGCAGCAGTTCCTGATCACGCACATCACCTTCATAGAACCGGACTGTCTTTCCGGTCAGGTTCTGCACCCGGCGCAAACTCTCCATATTGGAATTGCACAGGTTGTCCACAACCACAACCCCGTAACCGCTTTCCAGCAGTTCCAAGCAGGTATGGGAGCCGATGTAGCCTGCGCCGCCGGTGACCAGTATATTCATATCTCTTCCCCCTTATGGTGAATATCCTTGGTTTATTATAGCACAGGAATCACTTGCCGTCTATGGCTTTTTTTGTGAAAAAGTTTGGTTTTTGGTCGAATACGGAAAAAATCCGAACTGAAATCAGTTCGGATTTTTATTCTTTCGGTTTTTTGTTCAGTTGAAATTCAACGATCGCCAGCGTGGCGGAGTAGAACAGCACCGGGCCGATATTGAACATATGGCAGTCTACCATACTGGTCAAAAGCAACGCAGAAATAGACAGTCCGGCGAACAGTTTCTCCGTGGAGAAATTTTGGGTAAACAGGCCGAATGTTTGCACCCGGTGGTAGGCATAGGCAACAAAGCAGGTGATGCCGCCAGTAGCCACCAGTTGCACCAGGGTATTGTGCCAACGGGGCGGGAACAACGCCGTATAGACGGGAGCATTTCCCCAGGCATAGGGCCAGAAATCTACCGGGAAGAAGGAACCGCCAAAGATGGGGAATTTCAAAAACTGCTTAAATCCCTCAATATAGGTTTCCATCCGTTGCCAAGAATCAAATCCCAATTCCGGCAGAACCTTAAAGAGGCGGGACAGTTCATTGTGGAAGAAAATCAGTATCACCAGGGGAATACCGATCACAATGGCGTGGACCCACTTGATGGAACGGGCGTGGCGGGAGTGGATCAGCGACAGGATATAGGTTGCCGCGCAAATGGGAACACCCACCAAGATAGAGCCACGGGAGCAGGTAAAGAGCAACCCCACGCAGAACAAAAATGCGGAGAAATAGGCAAACCAGGCGTAGCGGCCCTTGCCCGTCAGGAAGAAGGGCAGAGGAATCATCATTGCCAGCATAGCGCCGATATTGTTATAGTGACCCCAGCCGGTGTAGATCCGTTCCCGCATAATACAGCCGTCTTCGATCACCCGGTTAACGATATAGATATTGGTCAGTTCCGCCAGCAATACATAGCCCACGCAGATACCTGTCCAGAACAAGTAGGCCTTAGGGGCGCGATCCCAACAGACACCGCCGCTGAGCAGAAAATACAAAAAGGCAATAGAGCCAAACTGGGCAACGGCAAAGAACAGATTTCTCCAGCCGTACTCCCCCCACTGACCGCTGGCCACACCGGAGAGGACATAGGCTGCTCCCAGCAGAAGCATACCGGGCAGAAGTCTGCGTTTCTTGGTCCAGAATTGCTTGCCGCCGAAATCCGAGTCGGTGATCAGCCGGTAGATAAGACAAATCACCACTACGCCAAGAAAAACACTTAAGTACAGTCCACCGTTTCGGAAAGAAAAGATAGATTCGCTGTTCAGTCCGGGGTTGTTACCCATAGACGGGGAAATGTACCCACAGGCAAATATAGGAAATAACGGCAACAGGTCTCTGCCAAATAGACAGATATAGGCAGCCGCCACCAGCATAGCGGTGTATGCCACCATTTCCAAGCAGAAGACATTTGCCAATATGGTCAATCCGCCTATCAAAAGCAAATAGGCCGGGGAATACAAAAAGCGATCGATTTGTTGCATCAAAGGACATTCGCGATTGATCCGCACGGATACACACCTCCCAAACAATGGAGAACGTAATGCCAATTTCTTGAATTATAGCACACCGGTGATGTTTCGTCAAGGATAAGACAGTTGGCGGCCGTCAAGCGCCAAAAAAGGACGCGTCATTGGGCGTCCTTTTTTTTACGAAAAACAACAAATTTCGATACTACAAAATTCCCAATCATCACCAGCACCTGCACGGCCAATTTGACCGCTGTGCCGGGAAATGCCAGACAGGTAACAAAGATCAGCAGTATGCTTTCTTCCAATCCCAGGACCAATAATCTTCCGGTATAGAATGCCAGCATTTCTTTATAGAAGGCTTTGCCTTTTGTTTTAGAGCAAAACACCCATTTACGGCTGGTGGCATAGGCAAAAGCCACCGCCAGCACCCAGGAATATACATTGGCCAGCAGTTCGTGGATATGCAGCACCGAGTGGAACAGCAAGAACGAGCCTACGCCCACGATGGTCGTACCGCCGCCAAAGAAAACATACAAAATCGGTTGCCTGTATTTTTTGTAGAAAGCACAGATCCTGTCAATCATGGTAATTCCCCTGCTTTAATATTTTATCTGTATCCAGCCGCACCACATACCGGGGACGCTGCTTGACTTCCTGATAGATGGCAGAGATATAGCCGCCGATAATACCAAGGCCCAGCAAAATACCGCCGCCCAGCAACAGAAGCAGCAAAATCACGGTGGTAAAGCCTTCCAGCGACTTTCCACTGGCCCAGCGCACGAAGGTCTGAATGGCTACCACCAAGCCTGCCAGCATAGACAAAATGCCCATATAACTGACTAATGTCAGCGGTTTGGTGCTAAAAGACACCATATTGGACACCGCATAGCGCGCCAATTTGAAGAAAGACCATTTGGTGGTGCCAAAGGCACGCTCTGCTACATCGTAGCGGATCTGACAACTGTTGAAACCAACCCAGAAAGACATAGCCCGGAAGAAGGTTTTCCGCTCCGGCATATCCAGCAGCACCTGCACCACATTGGCAGACAGCAATTTGAAATCGCTGGAGTTTTCCATATCCAATCCGGTGAGGGCGGTCATCAGTTTGTAGAAACCCTTGGCAAAGCCTCTGTGGATCACGGATTCATCACCGCGGGTGTTTTTCACACCCTCCACGATCTCGTAGCCCTGCTCCCACCGTCTGTACATCTCCACAATAGTCTTGGGGGGATGCTGCAGACCACAGTCCATCACCACGGCGCAACCGCCCCGAATGACAGAAAGGCCTGCGAAAATAGCCGGTTCTTTGCCAAAATTACGGCTGAATTCCAAACCGCGGATGCGGTGATCCACCTTTGCCAATTCCAAGACTTTGGAAAATGTGCCGTCCTTGGAGCCGTCGCTGACGAAGATCATTTCGTAAGGGATATTGGCTTCCGTCATTACCTTCTGCACCACCGCGGCGGTATTGCAGATATTCTCCTCCTCATTGAAGGCGGGAATCACGATGGATAACAGTGGGTTTTTCATACAGGTGTCTCCTAACTTACTGTCTCTGTTTCAATCGGTTACAGAATTGACTGCAAAAAACTGCGTCCCGATGTGTCCAAAGAAACGCCAAAATAAGCCGCAACGGTGGCGGCAATATCCGCAAAACTCTCCCGTGTACCCAAATTCACAGGATTTACCTGCTTGCCCAGCACCAAGAGGGGCACATACTCCCGAGTATGGTCGGTGGTTTGGGTATAGGCGGGGTCGCAGCCGTGGTCTGCGGTAAGCATAACAATATCTTCCTCCGACACGGTGGTGAGGAAATCGCCCAGCCACAGGTCAAATTCACTGAGGGCTTTGGCGTAGCCGTCCACATCCCGGCGGTGGCCGAACTGCATATCAAAGTCCACCAGATTGACAAAGCACAGGCCTTCAAAGTCCTGCTGAGCGTAATGGGAGGTATGCTCCATACCGTTGGCGTTACTCTTGTTATATACATATTCCTGCAGGCCTTGGCCAGCAAAGATATCGTGGATCTTGCCTACACCGATGGTGGCAAAGCCGGCTGCCTGCATAGCGTCCAAAACGGTGGTTTTGGGAGGTTGCAGGGAAAAATCGTGACGGTTGGCGGTACGGGTAAAATTGCCGGGTGTGCCCACGAAGGGACGGGCGATCACTCTGCCAACGCCGTGCTTACCTTGCAGCAGTTCTCTTGCGATCCGGCAGTATTCATACAACTGCTCCGGGGGGACGATATCCTCGTGGGCAGCGATCTGGAACACGGAGTCGGCAGAGGTATACACGATCAGGTCTCCGGTGCGCATATGCTCCTGCCCGTATTTTTCAATGACAGCCGTTCCTGACCAAGGAGCATTGGCAAGGACGCCTCTGCCGGTGGCCTTGCGGAAAGGCGCTAAGATCTCCTCAGGGAATCCGTCGGGATAGGTGGGCAGTGGCTGCTGGGAGACGATACCAGCGATCTCCCAATGGCCAATGGTGGTATCCTTGCCCATGGAGCGCTCTGCCAGCCGGCCGTAAGCGCCTATGGGATCGTCTGCACCGGGCAGGCAGTCCACCCCGGTAATGTTACCGAGACC
>JAZSRS010000021.1:0-8554 GCA_045538595.1 Faecousia sp.
TAAGACCTCCTCATTATGGTAGTTGTGTGGTCGGCAAACCACTTCTACTATAATGGGGAGCTTTTTTCTTGTCTACTTCACTCCTCGCTGGAAGCTATTTTTTGCCCCCGGTAAAACCGGGGGTTAACTTTGGTCAACCAATAAAAAGAAAGGGGTGCGAAATTCGCAACGCGTTCTGAACAGGCAGTTTTTAATCCATCTTGGGCAGGTAACTGAAGCCTTTCTGCAGTTCCTCTTCGGTGGGAGTGTAGTCCACCATTTTGCCGTCGTGGAACTTTTCGTAGGCCATCATATCGAAGTAACCTGTACCGGTAAGGCCGAAGAGAATGGTCTTCTCCTCCCCTGTTTCCTTGCACTTCAGGGCTTCGTCAATGGCCACCTTAATGGCGTGAGAACTCTCCGGCGCAGGCAGGATACCCTCCACCCGGGCAAATTCCTCCGCAGCCTTGAACACCTCTGTCTGAGGCACGCTGATGGCTTCCATCAGGCCGTCGTCGTAGAGTTGGGAGAGGATGGGGTTCATACCGTGGAAACGCAGGCCGCCGGAATGGGTGCCGGCAGGAATGAAGCCGCTGCCCAAGGTGTACATCTTTGCCAACGGGCAGATCATACCGGTATCGCAGTAGTCGTAGGCGTATTTACCTCTGGTGAAGCTGGGGCAGGTTTCCGGCTCAACAGCGATAATGCGATAGTCTGCTTCGCCCTTAATTTTCTCGCCCATAAAGGGAGCGATCAAGCCACCCAAGTTAGAGCCACCACCGGCGCAGCCGATGATCACATCCGGTTTGATACCGTACTTGTCCATAGCGGTTTTGGTTTCCAGACCGATCACCGTCTGGTGGAGCATTACCTGATTCAACACGCTGCCCAGCACATAGCGGTAGCCGGGCATACTGGTGGCCTTTTCCACCGCCTCAGAGATGGCGCAGCCGAGACTGCCGGTAGTACCGGGGTGCTCTGCCAAAATCTTCTTGCCCACCTCTGTTTCCATAGAGGGACTGGGGGTAACGGATGCGCCGTAGGTACGCATAACCTCCCGGCGGAAGGGTTTCTGCTCGTAGGACACCTTCACCATATACACCTTGCAGTCTAAGCCTAAGTATGCGCAGGCCATAGAAAGGGCTGTACCCCACTGGCCAGCGCCGGTTTCGGTGGTAACACCGGTCAAACCTTGCTTTTTGGCATAGTAGGCCTGGGCGATAGCGGAATTCAACTTATGGCTGCCGCTGGTGTTATTGCCCTCAAATTTATAGTAGATCTTTGCGGGGGTCTGGAGTTTTTCCTCCAAGCAATACGCCCGAACCAAGGGAGCGGGACGGTACATTTTGTAGAAATTCAGGATTTCCTCGGGAATCTTAAAATAAGGGGTAGTCTCGTCCAGTTCCTGCTGGATCAGCGCGTCGCAGAACACCGGAGACAACTCCTCCGCCGTCATAGGCTTGCGGGTCTCAGGGTTCAGCAGCGGTGCAGGTTTATTGATCATATCTGCCCGGAGATTGTACCAGTATTTAGGCATCTCGCTTTCTTCCAAATAAATCTTGTAGGGAATTTCTTTGTTGGCCATATTACATTCTCCTTTTCTCATGGGGATAGGGGCAAAAAACAAAAAACCTGCCCCAGTACATTGCTGGGACAGGACAAATAATCCTGCGGTGCCACCCGGCTTGACGCGTCTGCGCCCACTTATCGCATACTATCATATGCTGACCTTTGATCACGGAGGGTCATCTCCGGCGCACATACTGGAAGTTTCCTTCGTTCCGCTTGCCCTCGGAAGTCCATTCAGCATCACACTCTCTGCCGCAATTCCACCGGCTGCGGCTCTCTGAAAGAAAGGCGGTAATGTCTACTCACTCTTCCTCATCGGTTTTGTGTATTGTAGCATTGCAGGTATAATTTGTCAAGTATGCACACAAAATTAGGCGGGAATAATATTGGTAAATTATATAGAATTTAACGAAATATTTACAGTTCATTTGTTTTTTGTTCAGTATTGATTTTCCCACTTGCGATAAAATAACCTTACATAAATAAAGGAGGTTTTCTCAATGAATGAACCTTATGAAAACGATGATTCCCCTATTGTTTGGGATTCTGATAACACATATGAATACATCCCGCCAAGGAAAGAGAAAAAAGGCTGGGGCAGCGGACGGGTCGTCGCCTTGGCGTTGGTGTGCAGTCTGTTGGGCGGCCTTTTCGGCGCTGGTTGTATGCGTCTGATGACTAAGGCGTCTGTCTCTGACAATCCTTTGGACACACCGGGCAATCCTGACAACTCTACGGTTTTGGAAGGCAACAGACCCTCTTCTATTATCGATATTTCCAAGATCGACACCAGCAAACTGATGACGCCTGCCGAGGTTTATGCCACCAATGTTAGTGCAACGGTGGGTATCACCACCTCTGTTACCACCAATTTCTGGGGGTATCAGACCACCGTTCCCGCCTCCGGCTCCGGATTTATTTTCAGCAACGACGGCTATATTCTCACCAATTTCCATGTGGTAGAGGATTCCAGTTCCATCACGGTATCTATGTATGACGGCAGCACCTACAAGGCAACCTTGGTAGGCTATGACGAAGGCAACGATGTGGCTGTGCTGAAGATTGATGCCAACAATCTTGTACCGGTGGTGTTGGGCAATTCGGATAACCTGAATGTAGGCGACAGTGTGGTGGCCATTGGCAATCCCTTGGGGGAACTGACCTTCTCTCTCACTGCCGGTGCCATTAGCGCCAAAGACCGGGAAATCACCATGTCCAACGGCGCCAGTATGCGACTGATGCAAACGGACTGCGCCATCAACTCCGGCAATTCCGGCGGCGCGCTGTTTAATCTGTATGGCGAGGTGATCGGCATAACCAACGCCAAGTACTCCAGCAATTCCTCCACCGAAGCATCCATCGATAACATCGGCTTTGCCATCCCCATCAACAAAGCCCGGAGCATTGCAGAGAGTATTATTGAAAAAGGCTATGTATCCAAGCCTTATGTAGGCCTGTCTGTAGCCACCATCAGCGCAGAGACCCAAAGTTACGGTCTGCCCCAAGGGGCTGCGGTGAAAGCCATTGCAGAGGACAGTCCGGCTGCCGAAGCAGGACTCGCCATCAATGACATTATTACCCACATCGGTGGGAAAGAGATCACCGGCAGTTCCGATGTGGTAAGCATCGTAAGTGATTCCACCCCCGGCGATGTATTAAAACTGACGGTTTATCGCAAAGGGCAGACGATCCAGTTAGATCTCAAGGTGGGAGAACAGATTCAATCGGCAAACAATCAAAACACCCAAAATCAAAACAGCACCTCCCGATTTCCGTGGGGGAACTGATTTGACAAAAAAGACACCGACTGATCAGTCGGTGTCTTGATCTTTATTAGTAGGCAACGCCCCAAAGGACCATCTTTTTGGCCTTTTTACCGCAGATGGGGCAAACATCGCTTAGAGTTTCCTGTGCAAAAGGCATACAACGGGAGGACATACCTGCCTGCTCCTTCATCTTCATTTCGCATTCCAGTTCGCCGCACCACATAGTCTTGACAAAGCCGCCGTTGGCGTCCTGCAGAGCCTTGGCCTCTTCCAAAGAGAATGCGGGGTAGATATGCTCGTCCAGATTCTTCTTGGCCTTGGCGAACATACCCTGATGCACCAGTTCCAACTGCTGGGCAACAGCAGTTTCCAGCTCTTCCAGTTTGACGGTGATCTTCTCGCCGTCGTTTCTGCGAACCAGCACCACCTGACCGTTTTCCAGATCACGAGGACCGCATTCCACACGCAGGGGCACACCCTTCATTTCGTACTCGGCGCACTTCCAACCCATAGAGTTGTCGGAATCGTCAAGTTTGGCACGGAATCCGGCTGCTTCCAGACGGGTCTTGATGTCTGCGGCTGCCTCCAAAACGCCAGGTTTATGCTGGGCGATGGGCAAAACGATAGCCTGAATGGGGGCTACCTTGGGGGGCAGCACCAAACCGTTGTTATCGCCGTGGGTCATAATGATGCCACCAATCAAGCGGGTAGACACGCCCCAAGAGGTTTCGTGGGGATTGGTCTTCTGGTTATTCTTATCGGTGAACTCAATACCAAAGGCCTTGGCAAAGCCGTCGCCGAAGTAGTGGGATGTGCCTGCCTGCAGAGCCTTTCTGTCGTGCATCATACACTCGATGGTGTAAGTTGCCTCAGCGCCGTTGAATTTTTCCTTATCGGTCTTTTGACCCCGGGTTACGGGCATAGCCAGTACATTTTCGCAGAAGTCGGCATAGACATTGAGCATGGTCTCGGTAAAAGACTGGGCTTCTTCAGCGGTGGCGTGAATGGTATGTCCCTCCTGCCACAGGAACTCTCTGTGGCGCAGGAAGGGGCGGGAGGTCTTTTCCCAACGGAGAACGGAGCACCACTGGTTATACTTCATAGGCAGTTGCCGGTGGGTCTGCAGCACATTGGCAAAATGCTCGCAGAATACTGTCTCGGAAGTGGGACGGATGCAGTATTTCTCTTCCAATTTCTCGCTGCCGCCGTGGGTAACCCATGCGCATTCAGGAGCAAAACCTTCCACATGATCCTTTTCTTTCTGCAGAAGGCTTTCGGGAATCAGCAGGGGCATATACACATTCTCAACACCCTGTTTCTTAAATTCCTTATCCATAATGGACTGGATATTTTCCCAAATGGCATAGCCATAGGGACGGTAAATAAACACACCCTTAATAGAGGAGTAGTCGATCAGTTGGGCCTTGGTACACACATCGGTAAACCACTGGCCAAAATCTACCTCCATATCGGTAATTTGCTCTACCTTTTTCTCTTTCGCCATAGTCTTTCACCTCTTGCATTATTTGCGTTTTTCCGTACTTTATATTGTAGCACATCTGTCAAGCATTTGCATAGGATAAAGCAGAATTTTTCAGGAGGAAGTCATGACACAGGTAACGCTTTTATTGGAGCCTGCTGTGGCTCTTTTTTATACACAGGTGGCCCAGTCTGCAGGATTATCTCTGGAGCAGGTATTGTCTGACGCGCTGTTTAAGTTGGCGGGAGAACTGTCCTTGGAGGCGTTGCAATAGGTGCAAAAAAGAGGACGCGTTGCGTCCTCTTTTGATTATTCTGCAGTGGGGGTGATTTGCTCTATATATTCCTCCATGCACAGGCCTAAGGTTTTTAGTTCCTGAGCCAGTTCTGTGCCTACATAGCGGAAATGCCAAGGCTCATAGATAATGCCTGTAATTTCAGTCTTATCTTCGGGGTAACGGAGAATAAAACCGTAATCCCAGCAGTTTTCTGCCAGCCATGCATAAGTCTCTGTAGAGCCGTTCAAATCTACAGCCAAGCCTGTTTGGTGCTCACTATGGCCCGGCAGGGCGGTATCTTTGCCGGTCTCGGCGTAGGCTTCCTCGTAGGTCATACCGTCGGCCATAAATGCCGCCACACTTTTATCCCACATATACTGCTGGGTGGCTTTGGAGCGGTAGGTATTGTTAATGGTGCACGAAAGTCCTGCTTTGCGGCAAGCGTCCAGCATTGCCTGCAGGGAATCTCTGCCCACACTGTCAAACCGGAAACCCTCTATGTTCACCAGTTTCAGTTGGTAATCTGACGGCACAGGGTACTGGGAATTGGTCATCAAAACTTTCTTACCGGTGGAGGTAAAGAAGTTGGTAACGCTGTCGATCTCCACGATGCCGATGGCCATCTTGCCGTCTTCATACAGGTAGTACCGTTCATTTTCCGAATCTACCCAGCCAAGCATTTGCTTGCCGTCTTGGTCAAAATAATAATGTTTCCCATCCAGTTGCAGCCAACCGATATGGGGTTTGCCGTCATCACCTAAGAAGTAGGTGCCGGTACTGTCCTGATGCCAGCCGGTGAGGATCGAGCCGTCCTCCAAGAAATTGTATCGGACACCATCCAACTCTACTGAGCCAAGCAAGGTATGGCCTTCCTGGGTGAAGTAGTACATCTTCCCGTCCAGTTTGTGCCAACCGGTGAGGGTCATACCTTCTTCCGAGAAGTAATACCGTTTACCGTTCAGCACCTGCCAGCCGGTCACCATACTGCCAGAATCAGAGAAATAATAGTTCTGACCGTTGATCTGATATGCACCGGTTACCATTTTGCCGTTCTCAGAAAGGTAGTAGGTCCCATCGGCTAATTGCAACCAGCCTGTGGCACGGATACCGTTTTCATCAAAATAGTATGAATTTTTATCGATTTTCCGCCAGCCGGTGGTCATCTCCCCTGTTTCCGGGTCAAAATAATAGAGTTTTTCCTCTATGTACTGCCAACTACGTAAAGGCCGGCCGAAATAATCCAAATAGCGTACCATTTCCTTTTTGGTGTTCCAACCACTTCTGTCCAGTACATCTATAGAAAAACCGAAACGCAGCAGGCAATACACGCCAGTCAGGAACAAAACTGCTGCGGATACCAGCACAATTATAATCTTTGTTTGTTTTTTCACAGAAAACGCCTCCGCTTTCTCGTCATTCCGGGGTATTATAACACAATTCGACCAATTTCGCAAGGGCGTAATATTTCCATTGTACGCTAAAACCACCATTGGCACCGGCAAATATTTCTTGTATTTTCCTGTCTGTCGCGGTATGATAGAAAAGAACACATATACCGGAGGCATTTCTATGAAAATTGCAACCACCATCGGTGAGGTTTATTCCTATGTCAACGGCTCTCCTGCGGAGGCTGTGCGTTTCTACGAGAACACTGGTTTTACCCATTTGGATTACAGTTTTTACAGTATGGCAAAACCCGACCACCCCTTTATGTCTGACAACTGGAAAGAGCAGGTTCTGGAAGCAAAGGCGGCTGCGGTGGAAATGGGTTTTGATTTCGTGCAGGCCCACGCGCCTTGCTGTCAGTTCCGTGGTCCGGAGATGGAATTCGGATTGAAGGCCACCATTCGGTGTATTGAAGCCTGTGGCATACTGGGCATCCAAAATGTGGTGATCCACTCCGGTTGTTGGGACGGCTTCCCCTACCCCGACGCCCGGGACGCATACCACAAAGAAAACGAGCCCTTCCTGCGAGCCTTGATCCCGGCTATGGAAGCCAACAATGTGCATATCTTATTTGAGAACACTACCATCAAGCACACCGACGGCAACTACTTTCCTATTCACGGTGAGGATATGAACGCGTTTATCCAATTTATGGACCATCCCCTTTTTGGCGCTGCTTGGGACGTGGGCCATGCCCATGTGGATGCGCTTGACCAACGCAAGGAGATCAATGTGATGGGCAGCAATCTCCGCGCACTCCACATTCACGACAATAACGGTCTCCGGGATGCCCACGCTGTGCCATTTTGTGGCTCTCTGGACTACGACAATTTGATACAAGGTCTTATTGACATAGATTATAAGGGGTACTTCACCTTGGAAACCGGCGGTTTTGTCAGGTACAATCGTAGGAAAGACCCCTGCAGTCGTCTGGCACACTCCTCCAAGGAAATCAAGCAGGCAGATCTCCGACTACAGTATATGATCACAAAGTCCATTTTGGACGCCTACGGCATATTTGAGGCATGAGAAAACGCATAATTATGTATGTCTGCATTTCTTCTTTGCTCCGCATTGTGTACTTTCTTGGCATATTACCACCCCCATTTCTTATAATAGTATTAAAATAATGGTAGGCACTTTCGTGTCTACCATTATTTTAGATATGGATCACTTTGTGAGTAAAATATACAAATTAAGTAACAATCTACTTCGTCCAGCACCAAGGCGCTCGCCTGCGGCGAGAATTGGGTGCAAAAGCGACGCGGCAAAAAAGAATCGACGGCTTATGCCGTCGGTTCTTGTTGAGTTCTCAATATTTTTTTGCATCTCTACGACTCACGACCTGCGTTTTTGCAAGAAGATCTCCCAATCGTCTTCCTTTATTGGCAAGTACAAGAACCATCTCTACTTGCACGATCGCATATGTAATATTTCTCAATATCAGGCTACCAACACTCGCTTTTCCGCCTGTTTCAGCATTTCGAATCACCAATCCACAAATCAATTTACCGACACTTCGTCTGCCAAACAAGCAGTCCTTAAATAAGCAATATAGGAGAAGCCACGCAAATCCCAAAAAGAATCCGAGAGAAGTAAACATTCTAATACTGGGGTAAATAATATGTTCCGGGTTGCTTCCGGGGCCATAAAACAAAAATGTCATAGCAACACCAAGCATAATATTCCAGTCAATAACAAATGCTATAAATCTTCGAATAACTAATTTGAAATTCATAATTGTACCCCCTCTATATTTCCATTATAGCAGGCAAAAAAGAAAAAGCAAGAATTGCTGGTATTTGTAAACACCTGCCAAACTTTTCTAGCAGGGGCACAAGGACTTGTTTGCATTTGTTCGCCCACACCAAGACTACTACGACCCAGATTCGCCTGCGGCGAATAGGACTTTCCCACGGGCTAAAAATATGCTCTCCCCAGCATATTTTTACCCATCCTTCGGATGGGCCGGCCTTTCGAATCCCATCACCCACGAATACCCATAGAAAAGAAAAAAGCCGTCCCGCTTGGGACGAC
>JAZSRS010000065.1:0-5575 GCA_045538595.1 Faecousia sp.
AACCCCTAAATTCACGGCGGCGCCCCACCAGGGGGTGGGCCTCATTTTTTGGGAAGGGATAATAGAATCCCTATTGATTTTGTAGTAATGTTGTGGTACAATTGCTATAATCGCCTTAATATTTTTAGGGAGAAAATACAATGAAGTGAGGCATTATCATGAAAAGACTGCTGGCATTGGTTTTAGCACTGTGCTGCATTGTTTCGCTGTTTCCCGCGATAACAATTGCAAAAGCAGAGACAGTTGCTGAAAAGCCCTTCTATGTCCTGTGCATGGGTGGAGCAGAGGAGGGTACGGAGTACATTTATAAGTACCCTTATCTTTACGGTACTGTATACCCTAATGGAGAAGCCCAGACAACGGTATCTGCCTATGGTACTACTAATATTGGTACTATGGCGGCTAAAATGAAGGAAGACTTTGATAGTCGTCCCGAGGGTACCCGCTTCTTTGATCTTGACTTGGCATATAGAGCCGTTACCGGTCTGACTGAGCGCTATATCTATATGGACAGAGCTGAGGCGGAGATTTACGCTTGGATTGATGCTTTTTTGGCGGAGTATAAGCGTATAGGTGGTAAATTAGATGGCATCTTTGTGGATGTAGAGTACACAAAAGGTGGCACCTGGGATATTTATTACGACCAGTATTATACTGCCGGCAATAAGGACGTTTACTGGGAGATCGTAAACGATTCCCGGTATAGCACTATGGTTCGTCCTTTCCTGGAGGAAATGGGTTTCCGATTCTGGCCGGTTAAAAATCAGGATGCTGAAAAATCTGAGATTTGGCCTATCTACACCTATTCCGGGGATGAGTATGCCCGTGAGCGGGCAATTTGGAGTATGCTTGTTGACAAACTCCTGGCTGATTGCCTGAATACCAGTATTTTTGAGCCTCTTTTGAAGTATTATCCTGATGCATTATTCAATGACTATGGCAGAAAAGACAGTTACGGCTGGCAGAAAGTCGTTGATGGTACGATGAATCATGCATTGGGTAACTATACTAAGGTTGGTAACGTTTCCAATCGTCAGAGTTATCCTTACGAACCCTGGGAGAACTGGATTAACTTGTACGATACTCCCGATGGATTCAATGAGGCCAAGTACAATGCTACACCTTATAATCTTTTCTTGTGGAGTACATTACAGACTAGGAATATGTTAGAGGCTGATGAAAACCATCGAATCAGTTCTTGGATCACGTTCTTTAACTTCCAGCCTAATCATCCCGGTACATTCTCCAATACCCCTTACTATTCTGAGAACATTTTACACCTTGGATTAATGGACCCTCAGCCATTCCTTGGTTACATCGTTGAAAGTGAAGTTACAGAATACGGCAAGGATAATCCGGATCCTAATGTCAGTGATTATGACTATGTAATTAACGTAATTAGTGAATTAATGGCAGAACTGACCCGTATGGTCGGTACAGAGGACCGGAAGCCGATTTCTTTCCCCTATGACTGGAATAGCCATTTCTTGCTTTCCGGTATGTATTCTGGTGGAAAGAATATTTGGCGCATTACCCCCGATACCTCTACTGGTACAACCTTGGATTCTTTCAAAGTGAAGGATAGTGATCCTACTTTCTCTATCCACGGTCAGACCATCACCTTCCCTGAAGGTAAGATCATTGCCGATAGCGATATTACGCATGTTGGTACTTGCGGTTACTGGATTGAAACTCCCGCCGATGTAGTGCCGGTTATTACCGGTAGCGAAGGCCGTTACGAGCAATATCCTTCCTATCAGGAGAATTTCAATGGTTATGCGGTCAACACTGCATTAAACGGCGGCGCTCTGGATGCATGGTCCACTTCCAGTTCCAGCGTGAAGGTGCAGTCTCATAACGGCAGTAATGCGCTTATGCTTCCTAAGAACACTACCGTAAAGAATGTGAAAGCCCCTGCAAACATTACTGCAGGCGATAGTTATGCTTTACAGCAGGTTTGGGAAGTAACGGTTACAGCGCCAAGTTCCAGTTATGGAGAGTTAGTTCTGCTGAAATGTGGTAGTAGCGATAAGGGCGTAAGACTATACAATAACAAATTCTATTATGATAATGCCGGTTCCTATACCCAAATGTCCGGTGTTTCCATATCCGCTGGCAGCACATATAAAATCAAGAGGGAAGTGGACTTCCGTACAGCCGGACAGTTCACCAGTAACTATTTTATTTATGATGCCTCCGGCAATCTGTTGGGCAGCGAAAGCAATGTGAGCATGAAGACGGTTTCCCTGCCTGTTTCGGAAATCACATTCTCTAACAGTTATTTGTCCAATACAGCATATATTGACAACTATAAAATGTATCCTACCGGTATTACCACCGAGTTTATGGTATACGATGCCAAGACCGGCTTAGAACTGACAGATTCTGAGCAACTTGGAATAAAGGACGGCGCCTATCGCCTGTCTTGGATGAATACCACTGGCGAAAATTTGGTGGCAAAGGTCTACAATAGCGGCATTTTAGTTGAAGAAGTTAAAATGGGTGCCGGTCGAGACGGCGTTGCTACCGGTGTTGTAGAATCTAACGGAAAGTCTGTTAATTTGTATGTTGTTACAGAATCTGAACAGATTACGCCCGATACAGTTACTGTTCAGTTGCGTACGGATGCAGCCCACGAATTGACGATTCCCAATGGTGGCGTTGCTTATGCAAAGACTGTAAACGGCGACTATGTTGTAAGTGGTGCTTCAGAAAGCGATTACAATTTGAAGTTTACCTACAACAACGGTGTCTTGGATGCAACATTCAAGAATGTAAACTTGACGGTAGGTGCCAGCGGTTACCGTGTTGTTAACTTTATTACCGAGGGTGATTATGATGTTAATCTGAATCTGATTGGTAATAATGTATTCCAATGCGGTAGTGGTCGCATCGGCTGGAATGCGGGCGGTGAATTTACCATTACAGGCGATGGCGCTTTGGAAATTTATGGCACGAATACCACCGTTGTTGAGGCCAATGGCGGCGACTTGATCATTCGTGATACAACGGTTAAGATGATCAATGAAGGTGAATGGGATCATATTGCGCTTGCAATGATTAAGGGGAATTTGGTCATTGATGGTGCAACTGTGACTGCGATCAGCACCTGTGGCGCTTCTGCAGTTTACTTTGGTAATTACCGCGAATTGGATTCCTCTACCAACAGAGGCGTGTTTATTAGGAATAACGCCAATGTTGTTATGGAGACGCAATATAAGTCAGGCGTTGGAGATTTCCACCAGCCTGTTGTGATGACCTACGGTCCTTTTGTTATTGAGAACAGTAATGTTGAATTGAATCATCGTTGTAACTGCCTGTTCTCCAATAAGGCTCCTACGATTTTGGGTGCGGTTACTGCTAGATACAAGAGCACAGAAAGCGGCACTTATGTACCGTTTACATTGGCTTCCGGTACGGAAATCCAGCCTTGCAATGCAAGTTCTGGCAACGGTTATGCATATTTAAAGGTAACCCACCAGCATGTATATGCTGACGACGGGGATTGTACCACGGATATTGTATGCTCCGGTTGTGGCATGCTGCAAACAGAGGGCAATTCTGCACATACACCGGTTGCCGATGATGGTGACTGCACAACCGCAGTTAAGTGTGCCAACTGTACCAAGAATGTGATCGAGGCTAAGGCCAGCCACAGCCCTGTTGCTGATGATGGAGACTGCACGACTGCAGTAATGTGCGCAAATTGTACTAAGATTGCAGTTACAGCAAAGACGGCACATGCCTGGTCCAGTGATGCAGATACAACCTGTAATAATTCCGGTTGTAAGGTTAACAGAACAGCCCTTACCCAGTGGCCTAGTTATATACAACTTAGATTAAAACCCAGATCTTCCAATTTCATACCCACAGTCCGTGAAGGCAATGTTGTCTACTATAAGACAGTTAATGGTGATTTCACCACGAAAGATGCGTCTGAACGTGATTACAACTTAAAGTTAGCCTATAACAATGGCCTTTTGGATGTTACATTTAACAACCTAAACTTAGTTCCTAATTTTGATAATTTCAGCGCCATTAACTTTAGTTACGCAGTTGAGAATAACAACTACAACTATGCGATCCGGCTGAACCTGATTGGTAAAAATACGATTACCACCACTGTTGGTTCTCGTCTTTCCTGGAAGGCAAACGGCGGTATGACAATTACAGGTGATGGCTCCCTAACTTACTCTGGCAAGGGTCTTACATTATTGGAGGCTATTTCCGGCGACTTGACCATTGAGGATACCACAGTTAACCTTCACAATATACAGGAAGATTACGACTACTATGGTATTATGCTTCACAGCGGTAGCATGTTTGTTGATCATGCCAATGTAACTGTGAAGAGTACCAGTTGTCCTGTATTCTTTGGTACTGCACATCGTACAGAGAACACTTCTACCGATGTTGGGCTTACTATTCAGAATGGTTCTACCGTTTGTATTGAGTCTGGCGGCAGTTGGGGTACAATGGGTAGTCCTGTTATTGCAACATATGGTGATATCATTATTGATAACAGTAATGCTGTGATCAATGATGTCTGGGCTGCTAGAATTGCCTATAAGGCTCCTACCATTATCGGTGATGTAACTGCTCTGTATAAGAGTTTGTCTTCCCAACATTATGTTCCTTATGACTATACGCCTGGCACCGAATTGATTGACGGTCGTGGTAACAGTAACGGTCTTGCTTATTTGCTGGTAGAGCACCTGCATTCCTATCCCGGCAATACTAACTGCACTGCAGATGTTACATGCTCTGTTTGTGACAAGATTTTGGCAAGCGGTGGTACAGTCCACACACCGGGTGCTGATGACGGGGATTGTACAACTCCTGTTAAGTGCGTATATTGTGATCAGGATGCTATTGA
The DNA here is from genome assembly GCA_045538595.1 of Faecousia sp. Classification (GTDB taxonomy): domain Bacteria; phylum Bacillota; class Clostridia; order Oscillospirales; family Oscillospiraceae; genus Faecousia. The sequence goes on from JAZSRS010000065.1 coordinate 4,877, forward strand.
GGCTAAGCAACATATTGCCGGTGCTGATGACGGCGATTGCACTACCGCAGTGCAGTGCATTAATTGTAGCAAAAATGCAATCGAAGCCATGGAACATACTCCTGCATCTGATGATGGCGACTGCACCACCGCAGTGAAGTGTGCAAACTGTGATCAAATTGTAGTTAATGCAAATGCCAGCCACACGCCTGCGGCTGATGATGGCGACTGCACCACTGCGGTAAAGTGTGTCAACTGTGATAAGAATGCAGTGGAGGCAGAGGTCGACCATGCTTGGACTAATTATCAGGATACAACCTGTAATAATCCTGGTTGTAATGTTACAAGAGAACCCTTGGATAGTTGGCCCTCTTACGTGGAGTTGAGACTGCGGCCCAAGGATACTGACTTCTTCCCGAAGTTGTATGAAGGCAGTGTAGTTTACTACAAGACTGCAAATGGCGATTTTGTTACTGGTGGTTCTGAAGAAGACTACAATATGAAGTTGGCATACAGTAACGGTGTTCTGGATGTTACCTTCAATAATCTGGCTCTGGCACCTACCTTCAACAACTACCATGCTATCAACTTTAGTTATGGCGTTGCAGATGGCAATTATGACTATGAGATCCGTCTGAATCTGGTTGGTGAGAACACCATCACCTCCACCATTGGCTCTAACCTCGCTTGGAGTGCAACCGGCGGTATGACCATTACCGG
>JAZSRS010000166.1:0-3584 GCA_045538595.1 Faecousia sp.
GGGAGTGGATGCTCAACGACCATGTGGCAAGACATTTTGCCGAAGCTGCCGGGCAGTATGCGGGCGTGGAGCTTTTGCGTACCGATGATGCTTCCGGCAAGACCCACATCTCCATTAAAAACCGCACCAAGAAAGCAAACAGCTGGGGGGCAGACCTGTACTTAGATATTCACCACAACGCAGGAATTGGCGGCGGCAGCGGCGGGGGTGTGGTGGTATTCTGCAAGAAAAAGGACGCCACCGGCAAAACCTACCGGGACGCCATTTATGCATCGGTGATCGCCGCCGGCGGTCTACGGGGCAACCGGGCAAATCCCTTGGTTGAAAAGAATTATGACACGATGGTCTATTCCAAGGCAACAGCGGTGCTGATCGAGTGCGGTTTTATGGACAGCCGGACGGACTATCCGGTCATTATTACCGATGCCTACGCCAAGAAGGTTGGCTATGCCATTATGGAGGGTATCGCAAAGGTTGCCGGACTGAAAAAGAAAACGGCGCAGGCAGAAACGCCTGTAGCGCCTACTACACAAAAGGAGGAATACTGCAAGGTGGAAATTAAAGTTTTGAAAAAGGGTGCAAAGGGCGACACAGTCAAGGCAATGCAGACCCTGCTTATCGGCTACGGCTTTCCCTGCGGGGAAAAGGGGGCGGACGGCTCCTTGGGCGGGGCGACGGATCGGGCGCTCAGAGCCTACCAGAAGGCAGAAAAGCTGGAAGTGGACGGCTCCTGTGGTCCTAAGACCTGGGCGAAGCTGTTGGGGGTGTAAGGAGCGTTGACGGAGGCTATCATTGTCGCACTCCTGGGCTTTGCCGGAACACTGCTCGGCTCTCTGTTTGGCGTCCTAGCCGCCCAGAAACTGACCCAGTACCGGCTTTCCCAGCTGGAGGATAAGGTAAACAAACACAACAACCTGATAGAACGTACATATGTGCTGGAAGGCCAGATGGCTGAGGTTCAGCACGACATCCGGGATATCAAACAAAAAATTTAGGAGGACATACCATGAAAGAAAGAATCGCCAAACTTTTGACCGTGAAGAGCATTGTAACAGTTGCTCTTACGATCGTATTCTGTGTTCTGGCAATCCGGGGCACATTATCCGGGCAGGAATTCCTGACCATCTTTACTACTGTGGTAGCCTTTTACTTTGGCACCCAGGCAGAAAAGAAAAATAGTGCAGTAGAATAAAAGGATAAGCACCCCTCCACGGCGTTACGGCTCCGTGGAGGGGTATTTTTTGCTTTTATGACGAAAACGCGTGCAGTATTAGACATTTTTCGATGGACAAAGACATTTTGGTATGCAATAATAGCCATAGAGAGGGGGCTCGACATGGAGAGCACGATAGAGAGAACATTACGCCATATATCATTGTTAGCGCGGCATTTGGAACGCTGCAATCTTCGTGGCGCAATTATTGTGATGCTTATGGAACTTGGAGTGCCGACAAAATATGTTGGATTTGAGTTTCTTAAAAGGGCAATCGAACTGCAATATAAAGACCCTACTCGCACATTGGCAAAGGATATATACTTAACAATCTCTTTGGAATATAAGCAGAGTTCTGAGGAGGTAGTGGATCAGGCGGTTAGAGATGCTGTAAAGATGGCTTGGAGGCATGGCAGCCGGCAAGCGTGGAATTGGTATTTCTCCTATGATGGCCGTGATGCGATAAATAAACCTACAAATAGTGAATTTATTTCCAGATTAGCCTATATTCTGGAAATTTGGCAGGAATGCGGACAAACAAGGGGTGATCATGATGAGAGAGATTAAAACCTGCCCGAACCAAGAGTGGAAGCAAATGCCTACAGAAGAACTGGATCAAATTCTGCAGGTGGAGCTGCGAAAGGAATATCCCAGTGAGGAGGTGGTATTGCCTATCTTGAACGAATTGGAAGAAAGAGAACAAGATTATCCGATAGAGAAAACTCCAGAATATTTTGCTTCCTTAAAGAAATTAGGTGAGTACAAAACATCCGGTCAAGGATCAAAAAGAAAAACAGGCTGGATAGCAGGTGTGGCAGCTCTTGCCGCTGCGATTTGTATTGTGATTATGGCTATGCCGAGGACGGTTGGGGCAGAAAGCATTTTCGATATATTATTCCGATGGACAGGTAGTGTATTTGAATTCTTTACTACAGAACAGGATACTACCAATCCGCCGGTTGAATTGGTTTTCGAAACGGATCATCCCGGATTGCAGAAGCTTTACGATAAAGTAACGGAGTTCGGTGTAACAGATCCCGTGGTACCAATGTGGCTGCCGGAAGGCTTTGTGCTTTCGGAGCTAAAAGAGTTTTTTATACCCAACGGAAATGGTCTACACGTAAGGTTTGAGGATGGGAGTAAAGGTGTTTCTATTACATATCGGATATCTACCGATATAACAGCAAAATTTGAAAAGGAAGATACTGCTATTGAAGCATATGACTATGCAGACGTAGATCATTTTATTCTAGATAACGAGAAAAATCTATCCGCTACTTGGACCATAGATGGTGTTGAGTGTTTACTAAGTGCAGATGTTTCACGAGAAGACTTTTACGAAATTATTAAATCTATTTACAGAGGTGAATTTGCATAATGAAAAAATTTGTGCGTTTAGTTTGCGTGATTCTTGTTTGTGGTTTGCTTTTAGCTATTCCAACCCAAGCAGAAAATGTGGCTACACAAAAAGGAAGCGCATTCTTTTCCTCATATGGTACGGACCTATATAAAACAACATCCTCGTCTTTCCAGGTTTGGTTCGATGTAGTTTCTAACGTCTATGCAATGGACGTTTTGGGAGCTAGTGAAATTGTTATCTACCGATCTGCAGATCAACAATCCTGGGCCCATATGCGGACCTATCGTATGAGCGTTTATACAACCATGGTGGACCAAAACACATCTTATCATGCCAGTTATGTTACATACAGTGGTACTACTTCAGGATATTATTACAGAGCACGCGTAACTTTCTACGCAAAAAACAGTACCGGTATTGGTGAACGGGACGTCTATACGGAGATTATTAAAATGTAACAATATGCCCCTCTTCGGATCAAGTTTCCGGAGAGGGGACTTTTTCTAAAATGCGGTCTATGGTTTCAGTAACATATTTGATAGAACAGGGAATCATAATAAGTGCGTCCACCCCTGCGTCCTCTGCGGACCGCAGAATCTCCTCATTTATAAAGTCTGTCAGGATCAAGGTCGCCCGGGGTCTATGGTTGCAGTTATGCAACACCGATAAACCATTCTGTTTTTCTAGACGGGATTGTATGACCAGCACATCCGGCTGCACCGTTTCCATTAACCTGCGCACATCTGTAGCAGTGCTGCAGGTATGTACGATGAATTGCGCAGATAGTACTTTGGTCAGCAAATCCGCAAGTGCCCCGGGACGAGCGGCGATAAGCAATTTTAACATTTTTGCAGATCTCCTATGTGATAGATAATATCAACATAGCAAACTGCAATCGGTTTAGCAACCTAGAAAAATCAAGAAAAACCAAGAAAAATTTTGGGTCAATTTTGGGTCATACATAGCAAAATGGCACATTGTGAGACGCCACGAAATGTTACGGAATTTACA
>JAZSRS010000052.1:0-8257 GCA_045538595.1 Faecousia sp.
TAAGACCTCCTCATTATGGTAGTTGTGTGGTCGGCAAACCACTTCTACTATAATGGGGAGCTTTTTTCTTGTCTACTTCACTCCTCGCTGGAAGCTATTTTTTGCCCCCGGTAAAACCGGGGGTTAACTTTGGTCAACCAAAATAAAAAAGCAGCGGTAAACCGCTGCTTTTTTTGCGCCCCAACACAATCATCATATCACATTTGTTCCCGGTTTGTCAACAAGAATGTGGTTAAAATAAACAATTTCTACGATATGTATAAGTTTTATTTGTTTATTTTGTACAGCATTCCATCTTGCAAAACCCACTTCTCTGTGTTATCTTATAGTCAGAAAGGGTGATACCAATGTACAGATAACTTTCTAAAGACAGAAATTTCAATTCGGGAAATGTTCCAGCATACAGGTTACTCGCTTAGAGTGTGATGTGGAAGGGTTAAAAAAGTTTTGTGCTAAGGAATGGATTTCATAGGGGAATTGAAAGGAACTGTCAATCCTGCAGAAAGAGAGGTTAACCAAAGATGTTAGATATCAAGATAGCACAGAAGTAGCCCTTAACTGATGAGACTTAAGGAATCAGTTAAGGGCTACTTCTATGTTATATTGTTTCTCGAAAAAAGCCTGACTGTTCATAAGCAGTCAGGCTTTTTGTTTATTCCTGATTTTCTGGATTGGGGTGGTAGAAGAACTTGCCCGCAAACATAACCACTGCAGTTACGATCAGGAAGAACAGCACCGGAAAAGCAAACTTCCCTTCCACGGCTGCCGCCTGATACTTGACGATACCGTGAGAATAGATCGCGCAGCCAATTAAGAACAGGCAACTGAAGATCGCCATAGTGGGAACAAGGATCCGCTTGCCCAGGCGCAAATCTTTATCCTTGTACATCTTCAGGAAGATGGGGATATACATAGCGTACAGAACGATCACAGGCAATTCGCTGGAATCGAAGTTAAACACACCAAACCAGCCGGTACTTAAGTTTGCGCCGAAGAAATACACCAGCCAAACTGCTGTGATCAGCATACCAAAGAAGGCGGAATTCACCGGCATATCACAGGTTTCATCCACTTTGGCAAACAGTTTGGGATTGGGGCCGTTGCCCCGGACTGCCAAGGCGTATACATTCCGTGAGGTAGCCATCATCAGGCCGTTGGTCGTGCCTAAACAGGATATCACAATGAACACGGACAAAATTGTGCCTACGGCATTGCCGAACAGTTTCTTAAAGGCCAGCATGGCACCGCCGTTTTCACCGGTCAATTCTTCCACGGAGATCGCGCCGCAAATACCCACATAGTAAAGCACAAACACGGCTACAATCACGATTGCGCCCAAAACCAGCGCCCGGGGCAGATTTTTCTTGGCATCTTTCAGTTCGGCGTTGATAGAGGTAACCAATATCCAACCTTCAAACGCAAAGGACAGCGACACCACAGATGCGGTCAGTCCACCAATGGCAGAGATCTCACCGGAGGGCTTTGTCAGGAAATTCTGGGCCAACTGTCCGTTGGTCACGCCTACGAATGTACCCACCGCCGCCATCAGCAGTAAGGGGATCAATTTGATCACGGTAGCGGAGACCTGGGTCCTACCCGCCAGTTTGGGCGCCATTGCGTTCAGGAAACCTTCTCCCACCAAGATCAGGCAGGCAATGACCATCACCTCTCCGCTGGCAGCTCCAAAACCGAATAATGCGCCAAAATAACTGGCAGTCACCCAGCAAAGCACAGATGCGATGCAGGGTGTATAGACAAATGTGATGAGCCATCCCAAATAGTAGGCATACTTCGGGCCGATCGTGGCTTCGGCATAGTCCACCGCGCCATTCATATGGGCGTATTTTTGCGATAGCAAACTAAACGCATAAGCGCAGAAGAACATAATCGCGCCCATGATCATCAGCGACAGAACGCCAGTCAAAACATTCCCGCCGGTCACTTTCAAAACCGCCTCTGTCTTGAAGAAAACGCCGGAGCCGATCACAACGCCGACCACCATGCAGATCGCCGTAGGCAGACCATAGCGTTTTTCCATATTCTCTCCCATTTTCTTCTCCTTTCCTGCAAAAAACTTTGAAAAATCTTCTTTGCAAGTTTGATAATTCATTATATGAGAGGAAGCCTTAAAAAGCAAGATATTTTTGTGGTTTACCGACTATATCCCCAATCAAAACGGACTGCTTGCTTGTGCAAGCAGACCGTTCGGTTTATTCGTATCGGTTATCCCAAGCGGAAACGGGGAGTTCCGGTTTTTTGCCCCGGCTCATCAGTTCCCGGACCATTTCTGCCGGGGAAATATGCTGGTAGACCACCTTGTAGGCGGCTTCCACAATGGGCATTTCCACGCCGTATTTTTCCATCAGCGCCATGGCTGCCGGCAAGGCGTTAATACCCTCCACAACCATACCCACCTGCCGGATTGCCTCTTCCACAGGCACGCCCTGTCCGATCAGCATACCGCAGCGGTTGTTACGGCTGTGCATACTAGTGGCAGTTACGATTAGGTCGCCGATGCCGGCCAGACCACCAAAAGTCTGTTCCCGGCAACCCATAGCCATTCCCAAACGGGAAATTTCCGCCATGCCCCGGGTAATGATGGCGGCTTTTGCGTTATCACCGTATCCAAGGCCTGCGGCCACACCGGATACCAGCGCGATCACATTTTTCATAGCGCCGCACAGTTCCACACCCAGCACATCTTCGTTGGTATATACCCGCATATAGGTGCCCCAGAAGATGTTCTGCACCTGCTCCGCCACAAAACTGTCCTCACAGGCAGAGACGATGGTGGTGGGCATATCCTTTGCCACCTCTTCCGCGTGGGTGGGGCCGGAAAGGGCCACCAATTTCACCGTGGGGTTCTGGATTTCCTGGGCGATCACTTGGGTCATGGTCAACAGTGTTTCTGACTCAATGCCCTTGGCCACATCTACGATGATCTGGTTATCTCCAATATAGGGCGCAGCCAAACGGGCTGTGCTGCGAACAAAAGGCGACGGCACAGCAAAGAGCAAGACATCCTGCCCCTTACAGATCTCCTCTATGCTTTTGGTAAAACCAATTTCGGCGGGGATTTCCATTCCCGGCAGGTTGGGATGCCGACGGGTAGCGGAGAATTCCTCCACTTCCCTTTCCAGTGCGGACCAAACACCCACCTGATGGCCGTTGCGACAAAGCATACGGGCCAGGGCAATGCCCCAAGTACCTGCGCCCAACACGCCGATCTTACTCATATCATTTCTCCTCTTTTGCGATTTTTGCTATTATACCCACTGGTGGATCTCCTGTCAATCCTGCAGGATATAGGCCGCAGTGATCTCTCCGTAGTATGCGGTATGAAAATCTCCGTCATTACGAGTATTGGGTTTATAGCAGGCGTTGCGGTAATCCTCCTGCAGTGCAGAAAGGTCCTGATCCTGCTGATAGACCACTTTACATTCCAGCGTCAGCGGCAGTTGGGCAATGGCGGGGACAGACACCGTCTCTCCCGGCACGGTGGTAAGCCCCAGTTCCCGGATCTTATCTATATCCCGGCCGGACTTAGTGCCGCAAACAGCAATGATATTCTTATCCAACACATCCAGCGGAATATTTACTGTGAATTCAGGGTTTTTATCCACCAAGGCTTTGGTGTACCGGCTTTGCCGCACAAACGCCACAAAAATAGGTTTGTTCCACTCGATGCCCAACATGCCCCAACCGATGGTCATGGTATCCACCTCTCCGTCGGCCTGAGTGGTCATCAGAATGCCGCTTTCCATAGCCCTCATTATCTGCGGTGCGTATTCCCATACATCAATATACTGTTTCATAATATCGCCCCCTATTTTAGTTACCTCTATCATACTGGCAAACAAGCAAATTAGCAAGCAATTTTTGTAGTATTGACAATCTTTGTGATTTCTTCTATACTTGACAAATAATGACTTCTAGGAGCGTAGAGTGGTGAAACGCATAGACAAAAAAGCAATGAAAACCATATTTTTGGATACCGTTCCGGTACTCACCGGATATCTGTTTCTGGGCGCAGGATTCGGCATTCTGCTGGCGGAAAAGACAGGTCACGGTATTCTTTGGGCAATGGCCATGGGCGTATTTATGTTTGCCGGGTCCGGGCAGTACCTTGCCGTCAGTATGCTGGCGGAACACGCCCCTGTGATCAGCGCCGCCATCGCCACCTTTTTGGTCAACGCCAGACATATTTTTTACGGCATCTCCCTGCTAGACACCTACACCGGTTCCGACTGGAAGCGGCCCTATATGATTTTTGCACTCACCGATGAGACTTACTCTTTGGTGACCCAAAACCAACCGCCGGAGGGCATCAGCCGCCGGCAGTACTGTTTCCTTGTTTCGCTACTGAATCACATCTACTGGATCGCGGGTTGCGGACTGGGCAGTTTGCTGCGAAACACCCTGCCCATCAGTTTTGAAGGCGTGGAGTTTGTGCTGACCGCTCTGTTTATCACCCTGTTTGTAGAGCAGTGGCTGCGTCACAAGCGGCATCTGCCAGCCATAATCGGTGTAGGTGTCACAGTGCTGTGTTTACTGATTTTCAGCAAGGAGATCTTCCTGATCCCCTCTATGGTGCTGATCGCCCTGCTGCTGATGGTTACTCAAAAGACCGGAAGGAGGGCAAGCGATGTATAGCATTGTGATGATCGCTGTGATGGCGCTGGTTACTATGGCCACACGGTTTTTGCCATTCCTGATTTTCGGTCAAAAACGGAAAACGCCGGAGATCATTGTCTACTTGGGCAAAGTTCTCCCCTGCGCCATTATGGGTATGCTGGTAATTTACTGCCTGAAAGATGTGTCCTTCCTGCAAGCGCCTTACGGCATTCCGGAACTGCTGGGCATCGCGGTGGTGGCGGCGCTGCATCTGTGGAAGCGGCAGAGCCTGCTGAGCATTGGGGTAGGCACTGTGTTTTATATGGTGCTGGTGCAATTTATATTTTGAGGCAAAAACGGGTGTGCATGATGCACACCCGTTTATTTTATGGATTATCGAAGTAATTTCAGATCATCGTCGGTAATGGCCCGGTAGGGTTTGCAGGGATTGCCAAAAGCCACACAGTTATCCGGAATGTCGTGGACCACCACAGAGCCGGCGCCAATGACCACATTATTGCCGATCTTGGTACCCGGTGTGACCACCGTACCGCCGCCGATCCACACATGGCTGCCCACGGTGATAGGCCGGGCATACTCATAGAGTTTATCTCGCAATTCCGGATGGATGGGGTGGTGGGCCGTATAAAATCCGCAACTGGGACCGATGAACACATAGTCTCCAAAGGTGATCTTACCCGGATCCACAAAAATACAGTTGTTATTGGCATAGAAATGGTCACCCACCTCAATATTCCAGCCGAATCCGCAGAAAATATTAGGCTCTACATAAGGCTCTACGCCCACTTTGCCAAACAGTTTCCGAATGATCTCCTCCCGTTTTTTCATATCGGAGGGGCGAGTATGGTTATAGTCATAGCATAAGTCTGCGCATTTCAGGTGATCCTCTTCCCTGCCGGGAAAGGTGGTATCATACATAAGACCTGCCTGACATTTTTCAAATTCTGTCATTTTTCTGTCTCCTATTGTTTACTGAATGGCTTCCCGCAGCCACTCCAAAGTACACTCCACCATATGTTTGCCGGTCTCGGCAGAGGCTTCCGCAGCGCTGATGGCAAACCACTCGGTATTGTCTTTACACCGGGACAGGTCTACCAATTCCGGGTATGTACCCATCAGGAGCGAGGTCTCCCATTTGCCGGCGTGGTCAAAGCCGCCGCACTTAATTTGGGCCTCTGCGCTGATCAGGGGAATCACCTTGATATAGGAGAAGGGGTCATCGCTGGATCCCATATCCTCATAGTAGGTGGCGTAGGCATCACTGCCCCACCAGCCCTTGCCCAAGGTCTCTTCCATATACTCCATAGTGACCTTTTTGGCGGCCTTATGGCAGGCGATGGTCATAGGCATCAATCCTGCGCCCTCGGTCTGGTGATGGGGAACGAGGTAGATATTCTTATGGCCGGCAGCGATCATAGACTTGAGAATGCAGTACAGGTAATTCGCATACGCATTTTCGTCCACATGGAAGTGGCTGGGCTTGGGGCCGCAGACGGCGTAAGATGCCACACCGTACCAGATAGGCGGACAGACAACGATCTCTTTTTCCTTTTCCAGTTCCCGCAGGCAACCGGTAACTACCAATGTATCCGTGCCGCAGGAAGCGTGTTTGGCGTGGTATTCCATCGTGCCGATGGGAATGATAAAAGGCACTTTGCGATCTACTGCGTCTTGAATTTGATCATAAAACATTTCCAGCATTTGCATAGAGTTGTTTCCTCCTGCCTATTTGTTAAAATGCACCCGGTCTCCCGGGTGCATTTTTCGTTTCTTAGAAGTACAGTTCGGGGCAAACCTCGGGAATCTCGGGGCTGAGAACCTCGTAGCCGCCTTCCTTAACTGCAATACCCTTCTCCCAACGAACGCCGAAGGTATCGGAGGAGATGTAGGTATCTACCTGGAAGGTCATGTTGGGCTCCAGGTTGTAGGTGGAAGAAGTCTCACACCAAGGTGCTTCCACCTCGATGATACCGGTACCGTGGAGAGGACCGTAAACGTAGTTCTTCTCATAGCCGTGGTCTACAAAGTAGTTGTAGAATCCCTTCGCAATGTCAGCGGCCCAAACGCCGGCCTTGACCTGCTTCTCACTCCATGCGTGAGCCTCGCGGCAGAACTGCACGATGTCACGGCGCTGACCTTCCAGTTTGCCCAGGCAGATGGGGTAGCCGATGGCAGCGGAGTAGCCGTCGATCTTAGCGGACAGGTTCAGTTGCACGATGTCGCCCTTCTGGAACTCGCGGTAGGAGGAACGGGAGATCGCATGACGGGTGGAAGCCTCAGAGAATACGTACATGGGCAGGCCTTCGTACTCGGCGCCATTTTCGTAAACCACGCGCTGTGCAATACCAACAGCCTGCAGTTCGGTCATGCCGGGACGGATTTCCTGCATAACAGCCTGGGTAGCCAGGTCAGCGATGCGGTAGCCTTCACGCAAGCAGGCCAGTTCGTTCTCGGACTTCACGCGGCGCAGTTCAACCATGATTTTGCCGGCGTCAACGATTTCAGCCTTGGGGAATGCTTCCTTGATGGCGTTGAAGATAACAACGGAAGTATCCAGGTAAGAAGCAACACCGATGCGAATATTCTCGCCGGTAACGCCAATAGCCTTGAACACATCGTGGAAAGTGTCGGGCTTTGCTTCGGGGTAAGCAGGGTCAGCGCTCTCACGGTAAGCAAGCAATGTGAAGATCTTGTCCAACTTGTTGCGGTCAGCGCCGAAGATGGAGGACTCAGGACCTACCATCAGAGCAGCATCGCCGTTAGCAGCGATGGCCACGCCTGCACGCTCGAACAGGGGCCAGAAGCCGGAGAAGTAACGGGGGTTAGCATAGTCAGCCTCGTTGCCGTTCACGATCAGAACATCCAACTTTTCACGCTGCAGGATCGCAGCGCAGCGCTTTACTCTTTCTTTATACTCGTGATCAGGGATACAAATTCTTGCCATTTTATATTTCCTCCTAAAAAGTTGTTTATGTAATTATTCGCAGTAACCGGGAGTGGTGTAGAAGTTCACTTCTCTGGGTTCTGCACGGCCGTACTGGGCAACAACGGGAACGTCGCTCTCCAGCATAATGGCGTACTGCTCTTCGAACTTTGCGGTGTATGCGCCGAAGTCGCATTCCTTATTGGTACGCAGACAACGCACCCGCATTGCTTCCACCTGGGTGGTGAAACTGACGGGGTCCTTGTCGGTGTAGATCAGTGTAAACTTAACGTTTGCCACCTTGTCGCTGACATTGGTGATGATGACGGATTCATGACCGGGAATCAGGTTCACACCCTCGGGGGGTAACTCTGCATCCGGGAAAATCCATACTTTCTTGCCGTAGGCCATGGTTCTTTCCTCCTTGATTGGTGAAGAATCGGTTTTATAATAATGTCTGCTTAAAATGCTTTCTGCCGACAGCATCAACAGGCATTTTTTATCACCTAATAGTTTATTAAAAACCGCGCCCAATGTCAATACCTGTCAGTTCTTTTTGGAGGAAATCCCAAGATTGTTCCCTTTTTTTGGGCATTTCCTCCTACTGCTACGTGTTTTGGTATGCGCCGGAAGGGGGAGCGAGCCGACCCCCGCCGGTGGCGGAAACAGGGACGCGAGCGAGTGGCCGCGGTCGGGGTG
>JAZSRS010000086.1:0-2209 GCA_045538595.1 Faecousia sp.
GAGCAAGTGGCAATACTACTATCGCCTACGGTAGTCATGGTAATGGAGTAGTTGCCTTCCTGGAAGATAATGGCATGGCTGCTCCAGTCGCCATCCTTAACGTCGATGGAGTGGAAGTTCTTCAGGGTAACGTCCAAATGATCGCCGGCAGCATTCACTTCAAATTTCACGAAGTTATCTGCGGGTGCCTCCGCACCGGTCCACTCAGAGATAATGTTCTCGCTGGAGACGATGTACTTCACATCGCCGGGCATCAGTTCCCAGTCGCGACGGAAGTCCAGTTGGGCACTATCCGGGTTCGGTCCTTGAACCTGATTGATACGGACCTTAATGGGATCAGCAGCCAGAGCGGAGATGGGCAGCAAGCCAATGACCATGACCAACGCCAACAGTGCGGTTAAAATCTTCTTCATTTTGCTCTTCCTTTCACTTTAAATTATAGTTTTGACAAATTGAAATTTGTCTGTTTTGGAGGGGTTGCTATATATGAGATACCCCTATAACCTCACGGACAGTTTATCATAATTTCATTGGGTTTTCAAGATAAAATTGGCATTTTATCGTCCAAAATATCCATCCAAAGAAAATATGTGAACAGTTGCCAAATTCTGTATTGTGTTTTTGTGCAGATGTGATATAATGAAAAAGTCCGATAGGACGGAGGAGGTATAAATATGAAGAAAACTCTGAATGTTTTTGGTATTATCGCAGCGTGGATTCTCAGCATTGCTTTGGTAGTGATGCTGATTTTGACCCCAATCGTATTTTCAGTATTGTCATTGATCAGCCCCAAGACCCTCACAGATGTGATCACCAACAGTCTGTCTTCCAATATAGGTGAACTGTTGGGCCTGCCCAGCGCAGAATCTGCGCAGGTAACGACTTTGTCCGATGCCCCTGCCACTACCGACGGTGCAACATCAGCGCTGGAAGATATCCTTGGCGATAAAGTAACCGCAGAGCAGATGGAGACCATCCTGTCCTCCGAGGCTGCCAAGGAATTTATCCAGGCATACACCGGCGACCTGACTGGCGTTCTGACCGGTAGCCAGCAGACATCTCAGTTCGACGCAGAGAAAATCAAAGAGATCGTCAATAATAATATGGACGAAGTGATCGAGATCCTGAAGACCATAGCGCCGGAACTGGCTGACATAGATGTAGAGGAACTGAAATCCAAGATTCTGGAAGCAGTGGATCAGAATGCTGAGCAAATTGTAGAAGCCCTGCCCAAGGCTGAGGAACTCCGGGACCAAATCGTGGGAGAGAACCCTGCGCTGAAGACTGCGTTGGATATCCTTGCAAAGAAAGATACCATTAAACTGGCTATTATTGGCGTGATCGTGGTGCTCTCCGGGTTGATCTTTGCTTGCCGCATTCCCGGTCTGCGTGGTTTCCGCTGGCTGGCAACAAACCTGTTTATCGGTACAGGTTTTGCCGCGACGATCGCTTTTGTGCCGGGAACAATGGGCTCCCTGCTGGGGAATCTGATTAATCAGGCACCGGTTATGTCCATCGTGGAATCCCTGATGTCTGCGTTCAGTAAAGCGATGTTCGCCAGAGCCGGCGTGATGTTGCTCTCCGGCGGCCTTTGCCTGACTGCATACATACTGCTGAGAAACCGTAAGGAAAAGAAAACTTTGGCGGAAATTGCAGCAGAAGAGGTAACGCAAGCGGAAGAAACCGTTGAAAACGCTTGATAACTTTCTTGCGTGATATAACATAAAACCCAAAAACCCGACACAAAAATGTGTCGGGTTTTTGCGCTGTTTTACAGACAAAAAATGTAGACAGGAAAAAGGTAAAATAGTGCGGAAAACACTTGCAACTTTTGCTATTTAATGATATTATATACTAAATGACTGCGGCCTTTCCGCAATCTAGAGGTTCGTCAGGACCAGATTATACAAGGAGGAACACCATGACTTCCAGTGAAAAGAAGCAACTGCAAATCACTGCCTGCAAAGTGCGTATGGGCGTAATTGAGTCCACCTACGGCGCAAAAGCAGGCCACCCCGGCGGCAGCCTGTCCGCAGCCGAGGTTTATACCTATCTGTACTTTAAGGAAATGAACATTGACCCCGCCAACCCCAAGTGGGAGGACCGGGATCGTTTTGTTCTTTCTAAGGGCCACACCACCCCCGGCCTGTACTCCGTACTGGCTAACCGCGGCTTCTTCCCTGTGGAAGATCTGCCCACCTTCCGTCAC